>DYOH01000120.1 GCA_020720625.1 Acetofilamentum sp.
AACAGACTTGTTCTGAGCTTTTGTCCGGCGGCATTATAGATAAACTGCATTTTATTGTTGTTGTCTAAACTCACTACTTGCGGTAAATTTAAGGCATTGTAACCAAAACTAAGTTCTTTGCCTGTGTTGTACTTCATGTTTCCATTGGCATCGTAGGTGTAAACGGCATTATTTGCAAAATCTCCCACATTTTTATTTCCTTGTACATCTGTTACCCTGTCAAGACTATTACCGCGATAACCATATGTTAGATCATCAACCAATATACCGCCCGAATACCTTTTAAGGCTGGTAAAATTACCATTGGCATCGTAAGTATAACTTGTTATTATATGCATTACGATTGCTGCTAAGACTACTTCCCTCGCCATAATTGGCATTAAGAAGTCTGTTGGCACCATCGTAATTAAATCCATAACCGGCTTTCATACTTGTTCCTGTTGTTTGCATATTGGCCCAAACCATAGCACTTATATTTCCGTTAAATAATGCTTTTCCGTTTAATGCACTCAATCCTTCGTTATAATATAGCTGCATGGCAAACAAATCAAATCCAAGATTATTGGGATCGTTCATTTTTGTAAGCCAGCCGCGAATATTGTAAAGATAGTCAATTTTTTGAGTTGTCCAATGCTGGTACTTGGTTTTTAACTGTCCAATGGTATTATATTGGTTGGTATTAATAAGTACCTCTGTGGCATTATCTACCGTCTGCCATGTGCGGTAAAGATTATTTGCATTATCGTATTCCAAACGCGTGGCAATGGTGTGATTGTCTTGATTTGGTGAGTTTACAAAAGCACTATGTTCTTGTAAGCTACGTAATACTTTACCGGAAAAATCGTAATCGCTGCTCAAAAGCTCAATACCATTTATATGATTTTGCGACCAGGTTTGGATCAAGCGGCCATATTTGTCGTAAAAATTAATGGCAACGGTCCAACTTCTGGTTTCACCAGCCTCCAAGCTGCTATTAAGCAAAGTCCTTGTTTTTGTAATGCATGTAAAACCAAGCACCGTTCTGGCTTGTATCTCGTCGTAGCCTACAGGTATTATTTTACATTTTCCGGAAAATCTATCCAAAAACATAAATAAAATCAGGAAGAAAAAATGCTATGCATAAAATCATTTCGTATATTTGCGAAATAGTAAAATGAATTTACGATGGAATTAATCTTAAAAATACTCGGAACCGGCTGCCCCAAATGCAAGGCCTTGGAAAGCAAAGTAAGGGAAGTGATAAGCGAAAATAATATTTCGGCTACGGTACAAAAAGTAGAAGATATGATGGATATCATGAATTATGGAGTGATGCGAACTCCCGCCCTGGTGGTAAACGAAAAAATTGTTTTAAGCGGCAGATTGCCTTCAAAAGACGAGATTTTAAATTTTATAAAAGGCACACATTAATGGAGAAAGTAGTTGAATATACTGAAAAACAATTACAAATTGCACAAATAGCCAAAGCCTTAAGTCATCCGGCAAGAGTACATATTGTGCAGCGATTAAGCAAGTTAAATGCTTGTTGCTACAGCGGCGATATTATCGACGATTTGCCCATTGGTCGTTCGGCACTTTCTATGCATCTGAAAGAGTTAAAGTTAGCAGGACTTATACAAGGACATATTCAAGCGCCCTACATTAAATATTGCCTAAATAAAGAAAATTGGCTTTTGGCAAAAAATGCATTTAAAGAATTATTCGATGAATAGTTTTTTGCGCACACATTTCGCTTCTTATCGAAATACTAAATTAATCTGTAAAATGGCTCTTGGTGATGAAATCATGGTTCATGGAATTTTCTATATTTTCGATAGCGATAATGTTTAGTTCTGAAAGACTCAACAATGCAAAACCAGAAAAGCTTCACAACACTAGTTTCCTGCATTTAGATTCATAAACCATTTTATTTAGCTAATCAAATTTTTAAATATATAAAAATGAAAAACTTAAAATTCTTTCTATTCTCTATTATCTTGATAAGCCTAAGCTCATGCGCCATTGCGCAAGAAGAAACAAAGCTCGACGAATATGTACTTGGTTTTAATTACGAAACCCGCAGCAATATGCGCGTAAATACGGCTACCCTGATAGAATTATTGGAAACAAAAAAAGCAGTTCTCTTAGATATTCGTTTCGATGATGAATTTAATTCATGGAATTTTCCATTTGCCATGCATATTGCATTACCCGATTTGCCTAAAAACCTGGAGAAATTAGACAAAAAGAAACTCTACATTACTGCCTGTCCGCACAACGACAGAGCCATTATTGCTATGGTATACCTTACCAACAAAGGCTATAAGGTGAAATATTTGTCGGATGGTTTATTAAGTTTGGCAGATTACCTGCGAGGGAATAATGCCTATAATTTTATTCAAAACTAAGGCTATTGGTGCTGGTTTTGTCCATCAGTAATTTATACCGAACTGTTAGCCTGTAAAAGGGATAAAAATCGCTTAACATAATAATTTTCGGTCATTATACTTAAACTTTATTAATCTATTTGATAGCAGTTTAGTATTACATTCTTACAGACACAGTGCCAGAGCATCTCCGTTACTTAAAATAGACTCAGAAATTTTTTAAATAATATGAATAACTGCTTGGATAAAGAAATTCACTAAATGATATGGAAACGAAAAATGAACTGAAAATACTCTTCTGGATAATCGTTATATTTTTAACGGCCTTTTTCTTGCCAATTGAAAGTGCTCGTTTTACAACAGCTATAGAAGCTACAATGGATTTGGCCAGGTGGTATGCACGCGAGCATGTGATTTTGTGCTTATTACCCGCATTTTTTATTGCCGGGTTTATTTCCGTTTTTGTAAGTCAGGCCTCTGTATTGCGCTATTTTGGTGCCAATGCAAAAAAATGGCTTGCTTACACAGTGGCTTCTGTTTCGGGCACCATTCTGGCCGTTTGCAGTTGTACCATTTTGCCATTATTCACCAGCATTTATAAGCGCGGCGCCGGCTTAGGGCCAGCCATTGCATTCCTATATTCGGGACCAGCCATCAATATTCTGGCTATTATTCTTACCGCAAGGGTTCTGGGCTTCGAAATGGGCGTGGCCCGAACCCTTGGCGCAGTTTTATTCAGTATTGTAATTGGTTTAATCATGGCTGCTATTTACCGTAAAGAGGAGAAACTAAAGAAAGAGCAGCAAATGAATGTTGTACTTCAACCGGAAAAAAGGCCAATTTGGCAAACCATGTTTCATTTTTTTTCACTGGTGTTGATATTGGTTTTCGCCAATTGGGGAAGTCCGACCGAAGGCGATAATTTAACGCTTTGGCACTATTTGTTTCATTACAAATGGGCAATAACGGTATTCTTCTCAGTTTTACTAGCTTTTTCGCTAATCTATTTTCAGAAAATAAAATGGACATGGGTACTTTTAGCCGCATCGGCTACAGCTTTATCGGCCTTTATTTCTTTTTCATTGATTGAAAATGCCAAAATTGCCCCGCTCATTCCTGTAGTAGTGGCCATTGCCGCTTTAAGTATTATCACATTATTTGATAAACATGACGAGGATAACAAGGAATGGACGCTCACCTCGTGGGATTTTGCCAAACAAATTATGCCACTTTTGGGCTTGGGTGTGCTTATTGCTGGTTTTTTACTGGGCTCAACCCACGACGGACAAAGCATTCAGGGTATCATTCCGGGAGAATGGATTTCGTGGTTGGTGGGCGGAAACTCCCTATTTGCCAATTTTTCGGCCTCTTTTATTGGCGCATTTATGTATTTTGCAACTTTAACAGAAATTCCAATTCTACAAGGCTTAATGGCCAGCGGAATGGGTAAAGGTCCTGCCCTGGCTTTGTTATTGGCCGGTCCATCGCTTTCATTGCCTAATATGCTGGTAATTAAAAGCGTTCTGGGAACCGCTAAAACTACCGTTTTTGTTGTACTGGTCATTCTATTATCAAGTCTGGCAGGATTATTTTATGGCAGCATCTTTTAAATTTTTGGAATCACTACCTACCGATTAAAAATTTGACAATAACCAATAAGTTATTATATATCAATAATTTAGCGCGTTCAGTAGGCGAAGTGACTCTCATTTTGAACGCAGTGATGAATCTATAGTAATAAATGTTTTTTAGACCAAACACCAAAATGAATAAGACACTGGTTTAGCATAAGCCACAGAATGAGTAGCTAAGTAGCCATATTTCTTATACTTAACCCCATAAAACATCTTTCCTATAAAAAGATATTAACGAGCCATAAATCGTCAGGGAAAAAATATTTTTACAGATTTGCTCATGAGTATCCCAAGCAAAACTTTTTAATAAATAAAATTTTGTATCTCACAAATAGAGTATTAGGCTCGAGATGAAAAAGAAATTGAAAAAAATCTGCGGAGTTTTAGTAAGAAATTTTAATTTTGGCCTACTAAAATTTAATTCGACAAACTTATGGAAGAGAATGAAAGGGCCGAAGGATTCGATTCTGGTGTAGATGTTTTTTCCAAATCCGTTAGAGCCGGAAAACGTACTTATTATTTTGACGTAAAAACAACGAAAAAAAATGATTACTATCTGACCATTACCGAACGAAAAAAAAGATTGGACGAGAATGGCGAATTTCAGATTGAAAAACATAAAATTTTTCTATACAAAGAAGATTTCATCAAATTTTACGAAAGTCTGATGCAGGTTATGGAATTTATAGACGAAGCAACTGCAGAAAATGATTTAGAAAAGAATTTGGATGTAAAATCGCAAAATTATACAGAAATTGATTTTGAAGATTTGGATAATAATTAAGAAGAAAAAGGAGTCTTGTTGGAATTACTTTAAAAACAAGACCCTTTTTTCTTGAGCATTGTTTGCAGCATCCAAAAAATAGCTTATTTTTGAATAAAGATTTACTTGTGTGAGATTGAACCCAAAGCTTTATATTTTAATCCTTTTATTAATTTCGGTTGATTTGCTCTCTTGTGGCAACAAATCAAAAAACGAAAATGCCGAAGGAGTTATCAGCTATCAGATTAAATACCTCGACAGCGAAAAGGAAAATCCGATAATTGCATTGCTTCCCAGAACCATGGAGCTTAAATTCAAAGGTCTAAAATCGGCCAACGAGCTTACAGGTGATATGGGCTTATTTGCTATAAGATTTATTATCAACGGAAACGATAGTACTACCACAACCTTAATAAGGGTGCTCGACAAAAAATACTGTTTTTCTTCAAAAATCACAGAAAGTATTCCGGGATATTTAATTGGCGATGATATGGTTATAAGAGTTGATAGTTCAATTGTTTCCGAATTAGCCGGATTAAATGCTTTTAATGCAAAGGCAAGTTTCACAAATCTCAAAAACGAAAAAGAAAACATAGATTTACTTTATACAACAGATATTCAACTTCCTTATGGAAATGCCTTTAGCCCATATAAAAATATGCCGGGGCTTTTACTTAAATTTCGGGTAAATTTTAATGGAATAAACATGGAATTTCTTGCTCAGGGTATTGAATTTAAAGATGTTGAAGATAAAGAATTCTCTATTCCATTGGATTATGAAGTTGTTGACAGAGATGGAATAGAAAAAGTTATGCAAAAATATTTGCCTCACAAATAAAATTTTGGAATATTTAAATATATTCCCGAAATTTGTTTCGAAATTAAATTCCGATAAATTTCATGGCCAGAAAAAAAACAAACAAAAAAGTAGCTTCAGCAGTGAGTAATACAGTAAGTTTTAAAACACGTGTGCAAGATCCTAAGAATCGTATAGTTCTAAGTATTATACTACTATTGTTTTCTGTTTATCTCCTTTTAGCATTTACATCTTTTTATTTCAGCTATGAAAAAGATTATAGTAAACTGAATTATAGCTGGTTAGACCTAGTACGCAATGCCGACATCAAAGTAGACAACATGATGGGAAAGACTGGTGCTGCAATCGCTAATCAGTTTATACATAATTGGTTTGGGCTTGGATCTTATGGCTTTGTTATACTTTCTTTTGTAGCCGGGCTTAAATTGCTGCGCACAAAAAATATTCATTTCGGCAAAGTATTCCGAAATACCGTTTTTCTGGGCATTTGGTTATCAATCACAATGGGCTATCTCTTTGGCGATATATACGATGCCAATTGGGGCGGCGCGCATGGTTTTTATATGAGCAAATGGCTAAATGCATTTGTTGGCAAAGTAGGTACAGCATTTATTCTTCTGATTTGGATTTTTACCTACATACTTTTCGCTTTTCCTAATTCGCAGCGAAAATTTAGCGCTTTGGCCACAAAACTATCTTCTGTTTCGGGTATAAAATTTACTTGGTTCGATAAAATTAATTGGCCCGATTGGTTAAAATCTGCCCCCATAAACAAAACAGTTTTAAAGGATGTATCAGGCATATCCAATGAACAAAGCCACAACACACCGCTCTCAAATCTGGAGTCCGAAGAAGATTCTTTTGTTGTAAACAACAATAAACTGTTTAATAATAAAGATAAAGGATTAAAAAATTCAAATGGAAATTCCAAAGAAGAATTTTATTTCCTTGGTTCCGATGGAAATGCTATAAAGCCATCCGACGATTTTGAAGTAAGCGACCTTACCAAAAACAAAGAGGAAGTGGTTATTCTCGGAGCTGAAACTACCCTAAAAGAAGGAATCCCGCTTGGTGTTTCCAAAAAAGAAGACATTGTTACCGACGAAATAAAACGCGAACTCGACGACTACGACCCTACACTGGATTTGTCGAGATATCAAATCCCGCCACTTGAACTATTGGAAGAGCATCAAAAAGAAGTTACTGAGGTAACGAACGAAGAGCTCATGTCGAACAAAAATATTATCGTAGAAACGCTTAAAACGTTTAAAATTGAAATTAAAAAAATTAAAGCCCAAATTGGTCCTACAGTAACGCTATATGAAATAATTCCGGAAGCCGGAGTAAGAATATCGAAAATAAAAAATCTGGAAGACGATATCGCCCTTAATTTATCGGCATTAGGCATTCGTATTATTGCTCCAATGCCCGGTAGAGGTACAATAGGTATAGAAGTGCCAAATCGTAAACCGGAAATTGTATCAATGCGTTCGGTGATTACCTCTAGCAAATTTCAAAATTCTGACTATGAATTGCCTATCGCCCTCGGAAAAACCATCTCCAACGAAACCTATGTGGCCGATTTAACCAAAATGCCGCACTTGCTGGTGGCTGGTGCAACCGGCCAAGGTAAATCAGTAGGACTGAATGCCATTATTACTTCATTGCTTTACAAAAAGCATCCTTCGCAGCTCAAATTTGTTTTTGTAGACCCTAAAAAGGTAGAGCTCACTCTATACGAAAAAATTGAACGTCATTTTCTGGCAAAACTCCCCGATGCCGAAGACTCCATTATTACCGATAATCAACAGGTATTAAACACACTGGCATCGCTAAACATTGAAATGGATTTGAGATATAATCTGCTTAAAGCTGCCGGAGTAAGAAATATTGCCGAATATAACGCCAAATTTATTTCACGCCGGCTTAATCCTAACGACGGACATAGGTTCTTGCCTTACATTGTGTTGGTAATAGATGAATTTGCAGACCTTATTATGACTGCCGGAAAAGAAGTGGAACTGCCTATTGCCCGATTGGCGCAATTGGCAAGGGCCGTTGGTATTCACTTAATTGTAGCCACCCAAAGACCATCTACAAATATTATTACCGGTACTATTAAAGCTAACTTCCCTACACGTTTGGCATTTAAAGTAGCATCTATGGTAGACTCAAGAACTATTCTCGATATGCCTGGTGCAAACCAACTTATCGGACGCGGGGATATGCTTATCACGCAAGGTTCCGAAATTATCCGGCTACAATGTGCTTTTATCGATACGAAAGAAATTGACAAAATAACCGATTATATTGGTAGTCAGCAAGCTTATCCTACACCTTATCTATTACCTGAGTTTTCGAACGACAACGAATCGGGTATTGGAAGTGTGGATCTCGAAAATAGGGATGATTTGTTTGAGGATGCTGCCCGTATTGTGGTACTTCATCAGCAAGGCTCTACTTCGCTAATTCAGAGAAAACTTTCTATTGGATATAATCGCGCCGGCAGAATTATTGACCAATTGGAAGCCGCTGGTGTGGTAGGTGCTTTTGAAGGTAGTAAGGCGCGCCAAGTGCTTATCTCTGATGAACATAGTTTGGAGAATTTCTTAAGTTCCCTGAGATAAATCAGGCTGCTTTTAAAAATTATTAACCTTTAGCCGGAAAATATTTCGGCTTTTATACGTTATACTGATAGGAACTCAAATGAATATTATTTAAACAAAAAAATATGAACAAATTAATTTCTCTTACATCAGCAATCTTATTTTCGATTGTTTTACAGGCCCAAACAAATGCTTACGATCCGGAAGCTAAAAAAATTCTAGATGCCGTTTCTCTAAAAGCTAAAAATGCGCAGCCTTTTGCCGTGGAATTCTCTAACCGATTATTGGATAAACAATCGGAAGTTGACGAAACTACTGAAGGTAAACTGATTGTTTCGGGTGCAAAATATCAGTTAAAACTTGGTACAAATATTCTCTTTAGCGACGGAAAATCCATCTATACTTATTACCCGGAACTCGACGAAGCCGAACTTAGAAATATCGAAGACATGGATGATGCCATGAATCCGGTGCTGGTTTTTGACATGTATAAAAAAGGATTTAAATACAAATTAAGAGGCGAAGAGATTATTGCAGGCAAAAAATACCATATTATTGATTTATTTCCCGAAAAAACAGGCGACAAACCTTACACGAGAGCGCAGCTTATGGTGAACAAAACAACAAACGAATTATATTCTTTTTCTACATATTTTAAAGATGGGAAGCAATTTACCCTCACTTTGAAAAATTTTAAATCGAAAGTAACTGTAAATGAAAAAGATTTTACTTTTGATGTAAAAAAATACCCCAACGTGGATATTACGGATTTAAGGTAATACAAAGTTTTTTTTGGTTTGTGTGAGCTGTTTTTTTGCTGAATTTATTCAGTTTTAAAAAACAGTTCTTTTTATTTATTCTTGCCACTCTATTTTTAGTGTATACCCTGTATTAAGGAATAATTCAGAAATTTTTGACGCTAAAATAGCTTTGCTCGATGTTTCCTTTGCATCCGAACGCTGAGATACTTCGCAATATATGGTATCATCTTCAACTGTGTGAATATAAATGCTTAATCCAAAATCGAGATAATACTCTTTAAATTTTTGAATAATCTCTTTTTTCTTTTCCTCTGATATTTCCAAACCGGTCATAGGTTTTAATTTTAGCTAGTTAAATGTAAGCATTTTTTTTAATCTCTAATAAAATTTTGCAAAAAAATTGCATTTCGGCCTATTTTGCATCAAAAGTGCTAATTTTAAGTTTAAATTTCCCCGTGTCTTTTAATGTAGCGCCAGCAACGCCAATTACAACTTTATAGGGCGCATAAAGCGATGATAGAGCCACCGATCTGATGTGTGTCTGGGTTTTCCCGGCTTTGGGGTAGTCCCATTTGTAGTCTGCCTCGCATGCAATGCAGGAGCTTATATGAGGAACCATTGCCGTGTTTGAAGGGCTCACTTGGTAAGCCCATACGCTAAAGTTGGCAAATAATTTTTCGGGAATTACTTGAATAGTCATTTCGGCATAAGTCGGCATTTCAACAATGTAGATAATTTGTTTACCCCTGAATTTGGCGTTTTGGGTAGCAGGAAAACAAGCCATCCCGCTGGTGGAAGCCCAACTCAAGTCATTTATTACCACTCCTTCGCTCAAATCGCCCGTATAGCTAAGTGTTTTGCCTTTTTCGCAAAGTGCCGAATAGATTTTTAGCGCCTCTTGCTCCTGTGTGCTTGATTCTTCCGATTTCATCTCAATTTTTAAGGTAAATCCGCCAGAACTTAATCCTTCGGCACCCACCACACCTATTACTACATTGTATTGGTTTTCAATTGAATTAAGATAAACACTGCGCGTATGATCCTGGGTTTTGCCTCTTTTGGGGTAATCCCATTTATGATCGGCCTCGCAAGAGACACAACTGCTTAGATTAGGCACTGTGCTATAATTATTTGTGCCAATCTGGTAGGCATAAAGACTGAAATTGTTATTCTTGTTATCGGGAATAACCGTAATGGTAAGCTCGGCACGACTCACCAGTACCATAGAATACAGCACATGATGGCCTCTGAATTTGGTATTCTGAGTTCCGGGAAAACAAGCCACAGCGCTGTTTGAAGCCCACGATAAATCTTCGATGATGCGGCCTTTCTCTAAATTACCTTTGATTGTAAATATTTGATTTGCTTTTACATCTAGTGCTGTAACATTTGATGGAAATTGCGCTAATCCTAAATAACTAATAATCAAGAACAATGTAGTGAGTAGTATTTTCATGGTTTCAAAGTTATTTGAGTAATGGAGTAATCTACTTTTGCTTTTATATAAAGTTACAAAAATTAGCTTTTGTTGTACCTCTTTGATAAACTAATTTTTTTTAGTCGTTTGTTTCTTGCATTTTTATAGCATTTCTGACTGATGCTAAGGCAGAAATTGGCCTTTTACATATCAATTTCTTAGCATGATTTTAGCCGCCTTAGCGGCGATATCTATGTAGTACTCCGATTTTTT
>DYOH01000022.1:0-1622 GCA_020720625.1 Acetofilamentum sp.
AGTTAGCATTTATAATTTCAAAGTAATTCATAAAATTGATTTACATATTATATTCTAGAATTATTTGTACTCTATGCAGCAAAATATACACTCCAATTCAGAAAGCACAAAAAAAGCATCGCCCCTTTTACAGAACGATGCATTACATAATTATTAACCTTTAAACTAAAAAAACATGTATAATGAAATGACTAATATCTGTCTTTAAAGAAACCGCGTTTTTTTAACTGTGCTTCCCAGTTATAAGGATACATCCCTTTAGTTAAAAGGATTACCGCTTTGATTACCTGAGTAAGAAATCCGCGTTCAATATTTTTGTCGCTTGTGGAGATAGAAACCTCGCCCTTATCGCCTAAGGTTTGATCGTCGAGGGCAATAAATTCTTCGAGAATGTTTTTCCAATAACTTAAACCGAATTTGCGCTCCTGCATTCCATATTTTTGTATGGCTTTAAGCAACATAGGACCCGATTTTCTTATATCTTCAGCATTTTTGGGCCATTGGTATTTTTTATTCTCGTGTTTAAAACCAAATTCCAAATAAAAACTATATTTTACAGATTCTCCTAAATCTTCGGCAATGTAGGATTTTATAAACTTACCTTTTGCCGCCATTTCTCTGACCAATTTTGATTTGGCGCTGTTCACGCTTACCAATGTAGCCGATGTACCATATTTGTAGGTAAAATGCAAATTGAATTTTTCTACAGATGATGTTATTTCTTCAATAGTAGTAAAGGCCAAGGGCAGCGGATCTTCTATCAGGCTTGAAAGCAATCTGTTTATTAAACCATGGAAAGGGGCATCTGCCGGAGGAATAAGAGAAGCTCTCTGCGATGCTTGTGGTGTAGCATTTTCTACTGACATTAATTGAATGTTTACATTTTCGTTATCCATAATAAAAATTTTAAAATCCAAATATATTCTATAATTTTTATAAATACAAAATATTTTATCGAAAAATTTTCAAGAAAAATATTTATTTCCTAATATAATTTACCAACTAAAATAATAACAAATTGTTATTCATATTAATACACAAATAAAATTATTATAAAAAAAATTCTTTAATCCTTATAATGTATTTAAAAATTATTTTTTTTTTACTAATTGTTATTGTAAATAATAAATAGAAACTAAACAATTTTAAAAATATTTTTTCATTTTTTAAAGTATAAATTATTGTTCAAAATAATAATTATAAACTACATATATCATAAATGATGAAAAAGTTATAGCTATTATATTATATTTTTATAACTTATATATAGCACACCTTTTATAGAAATATTTATATACCTGATTTATAATCTAATAAATAAATATAGAAAATTACATACATATTTACTAATTAGTAATAAATAGTTTACAATGACAAAAAGAATTAGAGCATAGCCTTGCAGTAAAAAAAAATAATTATAAGTCTTGATTAAAAGATACGCTTTCATAAAAAAAATTGAACACAAATCTTTGGAATCGGCGCTCATGAAAAAAAATAAGGGCTTGTTCCTTTGGAATTATCGCTCATAAAAAAATTTAAGGGCTTGTTCCTTTGGAATTATCGCTCATAAAAAAATTTAAGGGCTTGTTCCTTTGGAATCGGCGCTCATAAAAAAAAATAAG
>DYOH01000022.1:1722-40059 GCA_020720625.1 Acetofilamentum sp.
TAAAAAAATTTAAGGGCTTGTTCCTTTGGAATCGGCGCTCATAAAAAAAAATAAGAGCTTGTTCCTTTGGAATCGGCGCTCATAAAAAAAAATAAGGGCTTGTTCCTTTGGAATCGGCGCTCATAAAAAAATTTAAGGGCTTGTTCCTTTGGAATTATCGCTCATAAAAAAAAATAAGGGCTTGTTCCTTTGGAATCGGCGCTCATAAAAAAAAATAAGGCCAAAACTTTCGGCAAAGTGTAACACAAAAAAATTAAAACAAAAACTTTTGAAAAGGTTTTCTTATTTAAAAATAGGGATATGTATCATTTTTCATTAATTCATGGATAAATATTAAGCCGAAAAAACAGAAATAAATCGTAAAAACATGCTCCTAACATAGAAAAGCACTGAAAACTAATAATTTAATATTTTGATACCAACCATATAGCCATTGTAAAAAAATGTATTAATTTTGTAGGGCAAAAAAATAAGTAATTTACCCGATGAGCGACAAAATAAATGTCTTACTGATAGAAGATACAAAATCGCACGCCAATTTTATCAGTTCTTGCCTTCAAAACGAAAAATACTACATAGAAACTGTGGATACTGGTAAGCATGCCCTTGAGAAACTTCTTAGCAACCCGCCTTTCTTTCAGGTGGTGTTGGTAGATTACCAATTACCCGATTATACCGGAGTAGAAATTATCGAAAATGTGCTTAAAGCAAATCAACATTACGCCTTTATCTTTATTACTGTCGACAATTCGCTCGAAACGGTGCTAAAAGCCATGCGCGCCGGGGCACGCGATTTTATCGTAAAAAACGCCGATTTAAAAAAATATCTGGCACCAACCGTAGATAAAATTTATGCGGAATTAGCAATAAAACTAAAACACCATCAACTACAACAACATTTGCAAATATTGTCATCAGGTGTAGAACAAAGCGGCAGTATAATTTTTATCACCGATGTAAAAGGCAGAATTGAATATGTTAACAATCGTTTTACCGAAATTACAGGGTACACAACAGATGATGTGATAGGTAAAAATGTCAACATTCTTAAAAGTGGAAATACCCCCAAAAGCTTTTACGCGGAATTATGGCAAACGATTCTCTCGGGGAATAATTGGAAAGGTGAACTCTCTAACCAAAAAAAGAATGGCGAAATTTATTATGTTGAATCTAATATCTCTTTGATAAAAGACAATGCAGGAAATATTCTAAAATTTATGGCCGTGCAGGATGATATTACCGCCAAACGTATACTAATGAACGAATTACATTGTAAAACAGAAGAGCTTAATTTCGAAAAACTCTTACTTGAAAAAATTATTGACACCATACCAAATCCAATTTTTGTAAAAGATGCCCATTTAAAATACACTTTGTGCAATAAATCTTTTGCCAAAAATATTATAGGCTCAGACCGTGCACAAATCATTGGTAAAACAGTATTTG
Source organism: Acetofilamentum sp. (assembly GCA_020720625.1). Lineage (GTDB taxonomy): Bacteria > Bacteroidota > Bacteroidia > Bacteroidales > DYOH01 > DYOH01. The sequence goes on from DYOH01000022.1 coordinate 3,169, forward strand.
AAATTGCCCCCGCCGAACTTGCCGATTTTTACTTTCTAGCGGATGCTGAATTCCAAAACGAAAAAATAAACTATCAGGAATACGAATCGCAAATACGATATGCAGATGGAAGTATACACGATGCCCTATTTTACAAAGCTTCGCTACTCGACGAGCAGAATAAATTCGGTGGTATTGTGGGCATTATTCTCGATATTAGCGAAAGAAATATCAACACCAAACTTATTCAGGATAACGCAAGAGAACTAAAGCAAATGAATTTTGAAAAAGATCGGTTTTTATCGATTATGGCACACGATTTAAAAAACTCTTTCAACATTTTGATAGGCTTCTCTACCCTTTTGCAAAAAAACTGGCAAAAGTATGAACAAAGCCGCATCGAATCTCAACTGCAAATTATTAATTCCACGGCATCTAACACCTACGACTTGCTCGAAGATTTGCTGTTATGGGCAAAAGCACTCTCAGGAAATCTGCCATTCTCGCCTCAGCCGGTGGCCATAGATTCACTCTGCAAATCAATTATCCAAATATTGATTCCGGCAGCGCAAGCCAAAAATATTGCTATTCATTGTATGCTTACGGAAAGAATAAATGCCATTGGTGATCAGAATATGATTAAAACCATTCTGCGTAATCTGATTCAAAATGCCATAAAATTTACTCCCCAGAATGGCACAGTTACCATCAGTGCAGCGCAAGTGGATAAAAACATAAAAATATCTGTGCATGATACCGGAATTGGCATTGCCGATGATGTGAAACAAAAATTATGGGATATTATGCAACCTTTTTCTACAGCCGGAACAGAGGGCGAAGGCGGCACAGGCTTAGGCCTAATTCTCTGCCGCGAATTGGTCAACAAACATGGCGGGCGTATATGGGTAGACAGCGAAGTGGGAAGTGGAAGTGAGTTTAGTTTTACCTTACCATCAGTCTGATACTTGAAATTGGCAATGGGCTAGTTCATTTTTTGAACCATATAAGCAATTTTTTCCGAACCACACAGGCATTTTTTTTTGAACCAGCTAGGCATTTTTTTTGAACCATATATGCACATAGAGCACATAGTTTTTTCGCTTTTTTCTATGTGTTCTATGTGTCTATGTGGTTAATTCTTTTTTTTAAACCGCATATTTCTGGCCTAAACCGTATCTTTTTTGTTTCCCTTAATACAAATTATATCCCTTAATTTAGAATTATTTTTCAGCAGTGCCTAATTAGACTGATATGCCGACAAATTTTCGAGCAATTGCAAATATATTGCGGCAGTTCGACGCTCAGCATTGCTCATATTTTGATAAGCACGCGAAAAAGCGGTTTCATCTCCGCCAGCTAATGCCTGTAAATAAGCAAAATGCTTTTCGAGCGCAGCTTTGGCATCCAGGCCCAACTCAGCATTCAAGGCATTCGAGCCATAATTATTGGCAATATCAAACAATCGCATTACCGCAAGAGCATCGTCAACATCCACCACACTCGAAAAAGAATTACTTACACTTAAGTAGTATTTCATCCATTGCCCATAGCGCTCTCCGAGCAATTTCATCATATCATCGGCTTTTTGTTTTTCGCCAATCTTATAATAATTCTCCATGGTGGGTAAACTAAAATAATCGTAAGGCACATTATGGTGCGGTAAATAGGTATTCAGATAATCGAGCACGGCTTCGGCAGAGTCTTTTTTGTTTTGCACAATCAGTTCCGATGCCAAACGATTATACACATCGCGGGGGTTTAAAATGCGTAGGGTGCGATTGTTTTGCTCGTCGAGATAAAAATCGGGAGAATGCAAATTTCCCCAGCTAAACTCGTTCAAAAGCTTATTATAGAGCAAATTAGTATTAACACTACCGGTTTCGCCTTGTTGCGATTCGTATTTCACAGGCACCAAACGGTAGGCCAAACCATCGAGGCGCAAGTAATTATCTAATCCCAAATAATTTTCGTTCCCAATGGCTATGGCAAAATATATGGGTCTTTCCCAATTATTGTTCCCAATAAGGTCGAGCACCATCATCAAATTTTTGAGCAAATAACTATTGGGCATTTCCCAAATAATTTCGTCTACAATTTTTGCAGAATCTTCAATGGGTACAGTACCATTTTGAAGCACTTTTTGTTTATCCACCTTAATCTTAAACTTGTTGGTAGGCAGATAATCGAGCCACTCCAAAGATTGAGTCTGAATACGCGTAGATTGTTCGTTGTTGCCCACAAATTTCATAATCTCTGCCACCTCCACATGCTGATGCGTTAAATTAGCCTGATAATCGGCTAATTTGGCTTGAAGCAACAACAAACTGCCGGAATTAATTCCGGTATTCTGCAAATTTTGCTCCGTATTTAGTCCCTTAAGCAAAGCGCCAAAAGTAGTAGGGTCGAAATTTTCACCCAATTGTTTAATCGTATTTAAATCGGAAGGATAAATCAAACCGAAATTAGAATTTTCGAGAATATTTACCAATTCGATTACCAAAACCCCATAATCAGCAGTTCCTTGCACATTATTATTGGTTCTAAGCATTTGCTTTACCACCTCGTTGTTGTTGTAAACCGGCAAGTAATCGCGGGTGCCGTTAATATATTGGTTAAATTGCAAGGAAAACGGCACAGCTTGAGATGTATAAGCAGTTTGCTGCATCTGTTGAATATACCAATCGGTAGAAAGCAAACTTAAATTAACCACCCTTACGTCAGTTCTAATGCCCTCTACTTCTTGCACATACCAAAGCGGAAAAGTATCGTTGTCGCCAAAAGTAAACAAGATTGCATTTGGCGCACAAGAATTAAGGTAGTTAGCAGCAATATCGCGCACCGAGTAACGATGAGAGCGGTCGTGATCGTCCCAGTTTTGGGCCGCCATAATACCAGGAATCAATCCGGTAAAAACCACACTAAGCCCAATAGCCAATAGTTTATGCGGAATTTTATGTTTAAAGCTCTCAAAAACAGCAAGCACACTAAGCCCTATCCAAATGGCGAAAGCATAAAAAGAGCCCACATAACTGTAATCACGCTCGCGTGGCTGATATGGCGGCTGATTTACATAAAATACAATAGCCAAACCGGTAAACAAAAATAGCATCACCAAAATCCAGTTGTCTTTTGATGCTGAGATAGAATAGTAGAAAAAGCCAAGCAATCCGGCAATGAGAGGCAAAAGAAAGTATCTGTTTCTCGAAGGGTGATTTTTAGACTCATCGGGAAGCAATTTCTGATTGCCAAGCCTTAATCCGTCGCTAAAACTAAAACCGGAAATCCAATTGCCATCTTTTAAATTGCCATGCCCTTGCACATCGTTTTGCCTACCAGCAAAATTCCACATAAAATACCTGATGTACATAAAATTAATCTGATATCTAATGGCATAAGTTAGGTTATGCAAAAAAGTAGGCGATTCTTTATCGGGTGTCTTCATCATGGCCCAATTTCGATAACCAGATGCATGAGAGTTTTGCGAACTGTACATCCGCGGAAATAAAGTTTGATAGGTCTTATCGTAAATATATTTAGGGTTTGTTTGCTTCACCTTTTTGTACTTCCCATTTTCGGGAATATAGGTAAATTTATCTTCCTGACCGATGGCCGAAGCATTGTAATATTGCCCGTACATCAGCGGACGGTCGCCGTATTGCTCCCTATTTAGATAAGAAAGCAAGCTGAAAAGATTTTCCGGATTATTCTCGTCGAGGGGCGGATTGGCCTGCGAACGAATAACAATAAGCGCAAAGGAAGAATACCCGATTAATATCACTGTGATAGAAACCAAAGCCATATTAAGCAAAGCTTTATAGTGTTTGTGTGTATAGTAAATACCATAAGCCAAAGCAGCACCAATAAGCATAAAATAAAACATAGCACCCGACCAATATCCAAAACCAAAAACATTTACAAACAAGAGTTCAAATTGCGATGCCAATGAAACCATTCCTTGTATAACGCCATACTGCACAGCTGCCAGAATAATAATGCCTATAAGCAAAGCAACAATAAAGCCTTTTGTGCTATAAGTATATTTTTTATAGTAGAAAATTAATACGAGTGCCGGAATAGCCAATAAATTGAGCAAATGCACGCCAATACTTAAACCCATTAGGTAAGCTATAAGAATAATCCAGCGCGAAGAGCCTTGCTCGTTTGCTACAGTTTCCCATTTCAGCATAGCCCAAAATACAACTGCCGTAAACAAACTCGAAAGTGCATACACTTCGCCTTCGACAGCCGAAAACCAAAAAGAGTCGCTAAAAGTGTAGGCCAATGCTCCTACCATGCCACTCCCCATGGCAACAATTACTTGAGCTAAGCTAAAGTAATCTTCTGTAGTGCGGTATTTTTCGTAGAAATACTTGCGCACCAACATTGTAATGGACCAGAATAGAAACAAAATGCTAAAAGCACTGGCCAATGCCGACATAGCATTTACCATCATGGCTACATTTTCTACATTTCCCAAAGCAAAAAGGGCAAAAATGCGGGCCAGCATCATAAACAGAGGCGCTCCCGGCGGGTGGCCTACTTCGAGTTTATAAGATGAAGCAATAAATTCACCACAATCCCACCAACTTGATGTTGCTTCCATGGTTAATAAATAGGTGGCGGCTGCGATAGCAAATACAATCCAGCCGATTATCAGGTTTGCTCGTTTAAATAAGGTCATTATTGAATGTATTTAGCCAACAAAAATAATGAATTGTGCATGTTTTGCAAACTAATCTGGCAAAATAGTCGTTAGACTAAATAATTACAACAAAAAAAATATCTTGACGCAGATAGCTATAAAACTTTCAGATTTTTTTTTACTTTTTTTGATAAATATTTTGCTCAATTTAAAAATTGACTATATATTTGCACCGCAATTGAGAATTGACCCATGGTGTAATGGTAGCACTTCAGATTTTGGTTCTGTCAGTTAAGGTTCGAATCCTTATGGGTCAACAAAAAAAAGGATATAAGTTTATAGCTTATGTCCTTTTTTGTTTTTATAGTATTTACAAGGCTTTTACTAATATCCATTCGGTTTTTGGAAAACCGATAAATGCAAACATGGCCAAAAACAAACCACGCTATAACCATGTTTTTTAGCTTTCTATTTCTTTAAATTAATTTGTACCAAAGAAACACTATAATAAAACCTTTTTTTTTCGTGCAAAAATACTCTGAAAACTTTAGAACTGTCGACAGCATAAATAATGTCGCTAATGGTACCGGGCTGCATTGTTTGTAGAGCTTTGTTTAAGTTTACATCTATGCTGTTTTTTTTCAGCTTGTAATCTATTCCCTGTAAATCGCTCATCATAAAACCGCCTGTCCTGAAATGTTCTTTATCTAACTTCATTAGCATTTCTATAGCCTCCTCGGGAGTAACAATATGTTGAGCATGTAAAACACAAGGAAACGCCAACAAATACAAGATAAAAATATACTTTTTCATATTTATGCTATTTGTTTACAAGTAACGAAAAAAAATCTCCACAAGCAAAAACGAAAATAGAAGTAGGTATGAATTAATCCATTAAATCCGGCATGAAAACAGCAATGGCTTTTTTTGCGATAGAAATGGACGGGGCTTAACATGGGAACAGTTAAAGCAATTAGGCCCCTTTGTGCAATTCGAAAGATCAAAATTCGAACAACAAGGCATGGGGCTCGGACTTTTTGTATCCCAGGAGCTAGCCGGAATAAATAACTGGAAACTAGAAATTCTTAGAAGTGATAAAGGATTAGAATGCAAACTAATACTATAAAGCTGTACCCTATTTAATATTATCGGCTAAAAAACATTTTTATGGCCACAATAAACAATACAATGCTAAAGAATTTGCGAATACTTTGCTCTGGAATACTAATGGCCCACTTAGATGTAAAAAAACTTCCAATCATAAAGGCAAGGGCCAAAACCATGGCAAACTTTAAATTCACAAATCCAGCCTTATAATAATTATAGGCTGCAAAAAAACCAATTGGCGGAAGCAGCACTGCCAGACTTGTTCCAACTGCCTGATGCTGATTAAACCCCATAAAATAAATAAGGGCAGGAATCAAAATAAGTCCGCCCCCAATACCAATTAAGCCAGAAACAGCTCCGGTTATTATGCCTATTACGATAAGCAACAATAAAATACTTAGATTCATAAATATAGTTTTTAATAAGCGAATGATTATTTTCGGAACACCCAGAATTTTTGTCCTGTAAAATTTATTAATGAACTAAAACCAGTAGCTCCGGCAAAGGCAATAAAATATTTATATGGAATGGCTGCAAAAAAAGAATATCGATAAAGTAAAAAAATAAGCAAGGAATTTACACCCACATTAAAAACAAGCGATGTACCATACAAGGCCGAAAACTTAATTAATCGAAGGCGTGAACGATTGGTTTCTTTCCATGTCCAGTATTTATTAAAAGAATAGGTAACGGCCATACCGCAAACAAACGAAATGGCTTTTGCAAGAGCCTCGTTTGCAATGCCTAAAGGTTTTTCGGGCAGTATCTGCAAAAATAAATAATAGCATGATAAATCTACCAATACAGCGCTAAAACCAATCAGCGTAAATTTGATTAATTGTTTTTTTAAATCGGATATTCCTTTAAAATAAAGCCAGGCAGAGCTTTGGCTAATCCATTTTATGAGCTTCATTTCTTCCGAAAATTTAGCGTTTTACTCAAGCCACATTTCATAATCATTGCTATCTTATTTTTCTGCAAAAATACAATTTGATTTGATATTTTAAATTAATTGTAAATATTAACCAGCATTATTCATAAACATTTTAGTTCATATTTCAAAATTCAGGAAAGCCCCACTTAATAAAGCTATCCCGATTAATAAATATTCGGGTTTAGCTGAACTATTTATTATGCGGGGTGAGTTCCATGATAGATGTAAAAACAAAGTTTATTAAATCATTTTATTAAACACGAAAAATAAAAAAAGATTAAAATTTTCAAGTAATTGTGGGTAATAAATAGATAATCAGAAAAATACCGCCAATTAGAAGTATAAAACTTACCAGAATAGGTAAAACAGCCGTTGAGCGATATTCTTCCCTACTTATTTGCTTCTCCATTTTCAGGTATTGCCAAAGCGATAATCCGGCCAAAATAACACCAAAGGCCACCATCGAAACACCAGTAATACCGGAAATAGTGTTTTGAGCCATTTCCGGCAAATTAAACATTAGAGACAATTGCTTTAAAAATAAGGCGAATTTTACAATAACAAACCCAAACCCCATAAGAGCAATACCAGTTCGAATCCATGCCAAAAAAGTACGTTCGTTGGCTAAATGCTCCCGAAACTTTACATCTTTGTTGCTATCCATATAAACTATAGCTATTCACTTAGATAATTTTCCGAAAATTAAGTTCCACAAAAATGTCAAATTCGAAAAAAATGATCAAATCTATTTAGCCTCTTTATCCTTAAATTCTATCAGGTCAATTTGTTTTAGTTCCACATTAACCCTGGTAACCTGTACGGTAAGAATATCGCCCATATTGTATTGTTTCTTCTTATATTTACCCTTTAAAGAGTAAGAATCCTCGTCGAAATAATAAAAATCGTCGTCCAGGTTCTGAATACGAATCATTCCTTCGATTCGTGTTTCTATCATTTCCACATAAATTCCCCATTCTGTAATACCAGAAACCATACCTTGATATACTTCGCCAACATGATTTTTCATATACTCGGCCTGCTTGTATTTTATAGAAGCACGCTCTGCCATGGCAGCTCTTCGCTCACGCTCCGATGAGTGCCTGCACTTTTCCTCGTATATTTGCCTTTTCACCGAAGAACCGCCGGCAAGATAACGAGTAAGCAGTCGATGCACCATCATATCGGGATATCGGCGAATAGGCGAAGTAAAATGAGTATAATTAGCAAAGGCCAAACCATAGTGTCCAATATTCTTGGTAGAATATTCGGCCTTTGCCATGGTTCTAATGGCCATTCCTGAGATAATATCTTCTTCGGGCTTTCCGCCAATAGAATCGAGAAGCTGGTTTAAACTTTTAGAAATCTGGGTATTCGATTTCATGTTAATGGCATGTCCCCATCGCTTAATATAATTATTGAATTTGGCGAGTTTCTCTAAATCGGGCTCATCGTGCACGCGATAAACAAAAGTTTTAGCCCTTGCTTCTCCCCCTTTTCCAACAAATTCGGCCACCGTTTTATTTGCCAAAAGCATAAATTCTTCAATAAGTTGATTAGATTCTTTAGATTCTTTGAAATAAACCTCTAGCGGCTTACCATCTTCGTCAATCTTAAACTTAACCTCTACCCTGTCGAAACCAATAGAACCGGAAGAAAAGCGACGTTTGCGCAACAATTGGGCTAATTTGTGCATTATAAGCACTTCGTCTTTGTAATCACCTTCGCCGGTTTCAATAATGTCCTGTGCTTCGCCGTAATGAAATCGTCGGTTCGATTTAATCACCGTTCTACCAATCCATGAACTAATAACATTGGCATCGCTATCCATTTCGTAAACTGCAGCATACGTTAGTTTCTCTTCGTCGGGTCTAAGAGAGCAAATAAAATTCGACAATCTTTCGGGCAACATAGGCACTACCCTATCTACCAGATAAACAGAAGTTGCCCGCTCATAAGCTTCCTTTTCGAGCACCGATTTAGGGTCTACATAATGAGTAACGTCGGCAATATGCACACCAATTTCATAGTTTCCGTTTTCGAGTATTCTAAATGAAAGCGCATCGTCGAAATCTTTCGCATCTATTGGGTCTATTGTAATTGTAAGCACATCACGGAAATCTTTTCTGCGGCCAATTTCTTCGGGAGTAATTCCGGCATCAATGGCATTAGCTTCCTCATCAATTTTCTCATCAAACTTATATGGCAATTCAAATTCGGCCAAAATAGCATGAATTTCGGTATCATTTTGCCCCGGCACACCAAGAACATCAATAATACGGCCTACTGGATTCTTAGCTTTCTCAGGCCACTCGAGAATTTCGGCCACAGCTTTAATTCCATGCGTAGCACCGTTTAGAGCATCCAGCGGGATAAAAACATCGTAAGGCATATTTTTATTATCCGGCGATAAAAATGCAAAATTTTTAAGCACTTCCACATTTCCAACAAAAGTGCTACGGCCTCTTTTTACAATTTCTACCACTTCTCCTTCCACCTGATGTTTTTTTCTACTGGCAAAAACCTGTACCTTAACGGTATCGCCATGTAAAGCATGGTGCAAATTCTCTGTAGCAATTTGAATACTCTCGTCTAAATCGGGCGACGAAAACTGCGCCCTACCACGACTACCGAGTTCAATCACCCCTTCGAGCAATCCGGTGGCAGGTTTTAGCATAAATTTACCCGTACTCTCTTCGTCGAGTTTACCCGATTCAACCAAATCGGCACAAACCATCAGAATAAGCTTTCTGGTAGACTCGTCTTTAATATCCAGTCGTTTAGCTATTTGCTTATAATTAAAACTTTGCGAAGCTTCAGTCCGGAATAAATCGTATACGTGCTTGCGCAAGGTAGTTCGGTTGTATTGTTCCACGCCGGGAACTTTAAATTTCTTTTTCTTTTTTGACATTACTCAAATCTTTTTAAATGTTCTTTTTTAAATGTCCATTCGGGAGTAATTAAATCTCCCACAAATTGAACAGAATACCAAGGACTTAACGAATTATTCATAGGATTTACCAAAATATGCATGTCTTGAGCAGGCATATAACTTTGTGCAATCAAAAAAATACGTTCACCCGAAGTAATATGCTCGGCCACATCCATTACAATAACGGCATGGCCATAAGGCGAGCCGGTTTGAATAAATACCTGTCCGGGCATAATCTTGTGAATATCCAACACCGGCAATAACTCTTTATTCAGGGAATAAGTGCCGGCATAACTAAAAACCAAATCCATATATTTTAAAAACGATGCATAACCATAATCTTCGGCAGCTTTTTTGCTCCAGGTGGTTTTATTCTGCGGAAAGCTAACCCTGTATCCTTGTGCATATTTTTCAAAAGCTGCAGGCTCTCCATTGGTAAAATTAAATTTTATTTTGCTGTAATTCTTCAGTTGATACAAATACTCTGCGCGCAAACGCATCACAGCATCGGCACATTGCTGCAAATCTTTATTTCCTACCGAAACATCTAAAATAACATAATGAGTTGATTGATTATAATATGGAGCCCCATTGTATAAATGCACAATATGATCGTTGCCTCTTACCGGAAACCGGCGTAGAAATGCTTCAAAACTAGATTCTTTTAAGTCAATACGCTTATAATCAGCTGGCAAAGGAATATCTTCAACGGTTTTAATTTCCCCATTAATTTGTAAAGAGAAATATTCCTTTGTAGAAAATAAAGCTAAATCGCCGGGTAAGCCCCAAAAAAGCAAAAATAAGATAAGCTGTTGAGTCATATAATACACATATTAAGGCACAAGATAAACAAAACAAGCGAGTTTATAAGGATAAAAATAAAAAAATAATTGGGAATAACCAGTAAATAGCCTTTAAACGAATGCTTATATTCTAAATATTCATAACCAATGTTTATAATCAAAAGAACAAAACAAATCTACCTATTCATTCATGAGAATAAGCAGGGGAATTTTGGTCTGAATCATTATTTTTTGTGTAAAGCTATCTTTAAAAAAGTTTTCAAACAAAGTTTCTTCACTTTTTTGGAGAATCATAAGCGTAATTTCGTTCGAATGGCAATAAAACATAATTTCCGACAAGCTTTTAACATGATGAACATGCACCGGATTATTTTGTTTTTTGATAGATTTTAAAACATCATACTCTTTCGAATCCTTACTAAGATAATGGTTATGTAAGATATGAATATTTGTATTCAGAAAACGCGTAATATTTAAAATCTGCGTAATTGAAGAAATACTCAGGGGATGTTCAAAATCGGTAGTAAATAAAACATTATCCAAATGCAGATAATAACTGTCTTCCGGAATCACTATCAAATTTGTTTTCTTTTTTCCGAATTTTGATAAAAGGCTTTTTGCATGACGTTCATCGCCAGCCCTGTGATTATACAAAGTAAAAACGACCAAATCAAAAGCATCTTTTTCGCAGGCCGCAAATATATGCTGCATCAAATTGCCTTCTTTGTATCGGTATTCAATTTTTATAGCCAAATAGTCGTTTATAGGGGAAAATCTTTGCAGGTAATATTGTTTAAGTGAATCAATATACTCGTTAAGTTCAAAAATATTTTGTCTAACATATTGCTGGTGTTCACTATAGTTTTCTTTGTTAGAAAAAGCAGTGAAACAGGATAGCATCACAATTTCGGCGTTGAAAAAGGATGCCAGCTTTGCCGCATAAATAAATGCATTTTTCTGATTTTCGTCCTTCTCAACCGGGAAAAGTATCCTGTTCATAAAAATAAGTATTAAACTAGTTTGCTAAAAATCAAATCAGCCACCTTGTCTACACTCAAATTATTTATGTCTAAGGTAGTCATAGTATCCGGATTTCGGGTACTAAGTCCATAGCTATAGGTTTTATCGTAATAGGTAAGAATATCATCCACCGCATCGGGTAGTCGTCCATCTTCGATGGCCATGATACAATTCTGCGTACGCATGCTACCCAGTCTTTTTTGAATCCTTAAAACAGCATCGGTAAGCAATCCTTTATTTTGCGGAAAGTTTTCGGCATAATCCTTTACCAAACGTTCGGTTCTTTGCTTATTGTCAGATAAAAGCACAAAAACAGGAGCCATACGCATTTGCTTAAACAAAGCTTCGGGCAACCAAACTCTTCCAATAGAATGGCTTTCATCTTCGAGACAAATTAATTTAGTAATATCCAATTTTCTGAAAGCAACAAAAAGCTCATTTTCAAAATGTTCGTTGCTTGGTTGATGTAGCTCACCAATATGTCCAAAGGCAGACCCTTTATGATGCGCCAATCCTTCGAGATCGAGTGTTTGTATCCCTTTAAATGCAAGCTCTCTGATTACTTCGGTTTTACCGCTGCCGGTATAACCGCCAATTATCAAAAGCTTAAATTGCATGTCGAAAAATTCGCGAGCAAAAGCTCTAAAAGCCTTGTATCCTCCAAGCAGAGTATCGGCCTGCAAACCAGCAGTATTGAAAAGCCAAGCCATACTTTTGCTTCTCATACCACCTCTCCAACAATGCACAAGCACACGGTTATGTAATGCAAGCTTTTTGGCTTGTTGAACAAAGCTAAGCATTTTGGGACCAACAAATTCCAAACCCTTTTCAATGGCAAGTTCTTTGCTTTTTTGTTTGTAAATAGTTCCCACAATGGCTCTTTCTTCATTAGAGAACAAAGGAATATTATAAGCACCCGGTATATGCCCGAGTTGGTATTCGGCGGGTGTTCTCACGTCAATAACAGGTATTTTCGCGGCTTCTGATAAAAAGATCTCAATATTTAGTTCCATAAATGTGGTAAAAAAAACAGTTTCTCAGCCCCAAGAAAGGCTAAGAAACCGGGATGTAATCTATTTTTTAAAAATTACAAAATGAGCATGGCATCGCCATAAGTTCCAAAATTATATTTCTCCTTTTGCGCCAATTTATATGCATCCATAAGAAAATCGTAACCGGCAAATGCAGCGGCAGTCATAAGTGTAGTGCTCAGTGGCAAATGAAAATTAGTAATCATAGCCGAAGGCACTTTAAATTCATAAGGCGGAAAAAGGAATTTATTTGTCCATCCTTCGTAAGGATTAAGATAACCTTGAGTAGAAACCGAAGTTTCGATAGCTCTCATTACAGTAGTACCAACGGCACACACCCTTTTATGAGCATCTTTGGCAGCATTTACAATATCAGAAGTTTCTTGTCCGATAATTACCTGTTCTGAGTCGGTTTTATGCTTAGTTAAATCTTCCACTTCCACCTGACGGAAATTTCCCAAACCAACATGCAAAGTAACAAAAGTCTTTTTAATACCTTTAATTTCGAATCTTTTTAAAAGCTCCCGGCTAAAATGCAAGCCGGCAGTTGGCGCAGCAACAGCCCCTTCTTTGGAAGCAAAAATAGTTTGATATCTCTCTTTGTCTTCAACTTCAACCGGACGTTGAATAATATGCTTAGGAATAGGAGTTTCTCCCAGTTCGAGAAGTTTTTCTTTAAATTCTTCGTATGGCCCATCGTACAAAAATCTTACAGTACGTCCTCTTGAAGTAGTATTATCAATAACTTCGGCCACTAAACCATCGTTCTCGCCAAAATATAATTTGTTTCCAATTCTGATTTTCCTGGCAGGATCAACAAGCACATCCCAAAGTTTATTATCACGATTTAACTCACGAAGCAAAAAAACTTCGATCTGCGCACCGGTTTTTTCTTTGTTTCCATACAAACGGGCAGGAAAAACTTTAGTATCGTTAAAGATAAATACATCTCCATCGTCAAAATAATCAATCACTTCTTTAAAAATCCGATGTTCAATTTTGCGAGTGGCTCTGTTTAATACCATTAACCTTGCTTCATCCCTGTGCTTTGATGGCCATTGCGCCACTCTGTCTTTTTGCAAGTTATAGTAAAATTCCGATAATTTCATATATCTATATTTTGGTCTTTATTATTTCCGAGTCTGAATTGAGCAACTTTTTGGCAACGTAAATAACTAGTTATTTATTGCATCATCGCCAATTATTTTTCTAAAATTATTTATTGAGTAGGCATTTTCCAAAGTATAATCGCCAATGCGAGTTCTTACCAATGCATTTAAATAGGCTCCGCTATTTAATGCTTTTCCCAAATCGTGAGCTAACGAACGAATGTAAGTTCCCTTACTGCACTTAACCCTTAAATCGAGTACATTTTCATTAAGGGCGATAATTTCTGTTTGGTAAATATGAATTCTGGATGTTTTCATTTCCACATCGCTACCTTTTCTGGCCAATTCGTAAGCTCTTTTTCCGTCAATCTTTTTAGCAGAGAAGATAGGCGGAAGTTGGTCAATTTCGCCGGAAAAATGTTCATCAAGGGTTTTTCTGATTAGTTCGGCCGTGATGTGTTCCGATGGAAAATGCTGGTCAATCTCAGTTTCATTATCATAACTAGGTTTTGTAGCGCCAAAAACAATCTGTGCCACATACTCCTTGGTCGAAGCAGTGATTTGCTCAATTATTTTGGTTTTTTTCCCGGTGCATAATATCATTAACCCTGTAGCCATAGGATCCAGGGTGCCCGCATGCCCAACTTTAATGTTTTTCTCGCCAATAATTCGTCTTACTGATGCTCTAATTTTTCTCACCAAATCGAAAGAAGTCCAATGTAGCGGCTTATCAAATAGCAGTATTTCTCCTGCTTTAAAATCAAATTGTTTGTTTTCCAAAATACTGTTGTTGATAAATTAAACCATACTGAGTTCAAAGCCAAAAGCCATAAGCGCTAAAATGATAGTGCCAACAATAATACGGTAATAGCCGAATATTTTAAATCCGTATTTGGTCAGATAGTCTATAAAAGTTCTAATAGCAATCAGAGCCACAATAAAAGCCACTAGGTTTCCGAAGAGCAAAACAGGAATATTTTCGCTGTTGAAGTATTGGTAATTCTCGAGCAGTTTATATCCGCTGGCAGCAGCCATTGTAGGAACGGCCAGGAAAAATGAAAATTCAGCGGCATTCTTACGATTGAGTTTTTGTGCCATACCGCCAATGATGGTAGCAGCAGAACGCGAAACGCCGGGAATCATGGCAATTACCTGAAAAAAACCAATAATCAATGCTTTTTTATATGATATTTCCTGATTATCTTCCACTTTATTAAACCATGTATCAACAAATAAAAGCACAATGCCTCCAAGAATAAGCATTATGGCCACAACAACCACGTTTTCGAGCAGCATATCAATAAAATCGCCCAATAGCAAACCGAAAAATGCAGCTGGCAAAAAAGCAATAAGGAGTTTGTAATAAAATTGGAGTGATTTAAAGAATCTTTTCCAATACAAGACAATCACCGAAAGAATAGCGCCAAATTGTATGTTAACCAAAAAAGCATTTACGAATGGGCTTGCCTCCATTCCTAAAAGTTTGGTAGTAATAATCATGTGTCCGGTACTCGAAATAGGTAAAAACTCTGTAATTCCTTCAACAATGGCAATAATCAATGCCTGAATCCAACTCATTAGTCCTGTTTTTGTTTAGGTTTTTTCATAATGGCATAAATCTCGAAAATAAAACCAGCCACTACAACAATTGGAGCAAGCGTAATTCGCCTAAAACTAAACATTTCCGGGGTTTGGCCAGGATCATTATTTGGGAAAAAAATGTTAGGATCGTCAACTCGTCCGCCGGTCATCAGCAAAAAACCGATTACGATGATGGCAAAACCAATTGCCAGTAGAATATAATTTTCTTTGGCAAGAGCAAACTCAAAAGTATCTGTTTTGCCTTGTGTGCTTTCTTTTAAACTGTTTTGTGTCATTATTTTCTATTTTTTTTGATATTTCTATTTGGCTACCAGCAGATTTAGCGTTTGCAATTGTCTCTATATTATTAGTGGTACAACTCATCACTTCTCAAATTCAAGTATTTGTTTACAGCAAAATAACTTGAAATTCCGGTGATAGCAATTCCCATAACAATAAGAGCCAACAAAAGTAATCCAAAATCTGAAATTTTGATAATGGTTTGAAATTCTTTTTGAATGGCAGTAACAATAATAATTAGAAAAAACATGGCAATTCCGGCACCAATAATGCCACTGAGCGCACTATTTACCAAAAAAGGTATACGAATAAAAGATTTGGTTGCTCCGACTAATTTTTTTGTATTGATTAGAAATCTTTGTGCATATACACTCAATCTAACTGTATTGCTAATTAAACCGTAGGCTATGGCAATAAAAAGTACACTAAAAATAATCAAAAAGATACTTATTCTTTTCACGTTTTTGTTTACCAAATCTACCAGCGATTTTTGATAATAAACATCTTGCACTTCAGGATTACTAAGCAATCTGGATTCAATTGCGCGCATGGAGTCGAGATTTGCATAATGCGCGTTTAGCTTCACATCTATCGAAGCAAGCAGTGGATTATACCCTATAAAATCAACAAAATCTTCGCCAAGTTCTTGCTTTAGTTGCACGGCAGCATCTTCGGCATCTACAAATTTTGTAGATTTAGTGAACTCGGATGCATCAAGCTCTTTCTGCAATTGCATTATCTCCACCTGCTTTACATTTCTATGCAGAATAACAGAAAAACCGATGTTTTCTTTTACATGATTGGAAATACGATGGGCATTTATCCAAAGTAATCCGACTAAACCCAATAAAAATAGAACAAGTGATACACTTATAATGGTTGTAATATACGAACCGGTTATTTTCCACTTGCTTACGCTTTCAAATCTTATTTTGTCCATGGGAAACAAGAATCTACAATTTAGTTGGGCTAAAGATAATACTTATCTTTGATTGTTAGTATATTTTACAAAAAAATTAAAGTCAACTATCTAATTAAATAACCCGAGCTTTATCAGGTATACTTTTTTAGAAAATATTTCATTGATTCATAAATATTTTCTGCAAAAAATAGGAGCTTTACAAACTAAATCAAATTATTAAGCCTAAAAATACAAAGAATTTTATCTATCTTCTTTCGCGGCTAATACCAATAGCTTTCAAAAATAATTTAATGCCATTTGTTTTAACTAAACCGGCATACTATTTAAAAATAAGCGATACCCGAAAATTCAAAACCGGGAAAGTTTTTATATTTCGGGGTTTCCTGTATCAAAATTCATAAAAAAAAATGTTTATGAATAATGCAGCTTAAGTATAAATTTTCAGCTTTGGTCTTAAACAAAATCACCCTTCCAAATAAACAAAAAGGGTGATTCCGGATTATAAATACATTAATTTAAATAAGGCCTAATATTTTTTCTTCAAATTTCTTTTTGGGGCCGGCTCCAACTTGCTTATCTACAACTTTACCATCTTTAAAGTAGAGCACAGTAGGAATATTGCGTATACCAAATTTACCGGGAGTTTGTGGATTCTCTTCCACATCCATTTTTACTACTTTAACACGTCCTTCGTATTCTCGGCTCAATTCTTCGAGCAATGGCCCGATTACTTTGCATGGACCACACCATTCAGCCCAAAAATCGACAATTACCGGTATTTTTGAATTCAATACCTCTTCTTCAAAACTGCTGTCAGATATATTTTTAGCCATAGTACTATTTATTTATTGCGCTAAAATAGAAAGTTTTAATTTTTATCTGTCTTCTTTTAACATTTTTTATTAACTCATTAATTATTTTTACCATTATGAAAGAGTACATCCTAATAATATCTAAGTTAAACATATTCAAAGTTTTAAATATTCTAAAACTTCGTATTTCCTTTGCACTTTCCCGATTAATAAAACGCCCCCTAATTTGGGGTTTGCCAGATAGTTTATCCATTGAACCAAGTACACAATGTAATTTGCGCTGCCCGGAATGTCCATCCGGCCAAAGATTTTTTTTACGCCCCACAGGAATGATGGATTTTACGCTTTTCCAACATATCATAGACCAATCGTATCGCAGTTTGCTATATTTGCTTTTGTATTTTCAGGGAGAACCTTTTTTGCATCCGGCATTTTTTCGCATGATAGAATATGCCTCGTCAAAGCACATTTTCACGGCAAGCAGCACTAACGGGCATTTTTTATCGGAAAAAAACGCCGAAAGAACAGTTAAGTCCGGCTTGGATAAACTTATTATCTCGGTAGATGGGACAACCCAAGAAATTTATGAAAAATACCGCAAAGGAGGCCGCCTAGATACCGTTTTGTCGGGGATAAAAAATCTTATACACGCGCGCCAGAAATTCAAATCCAAAACACCGCTCATCGTTATTCAATTTATTGTTTTTAAGCACAATGAGCATCAGATAAACGATTTTAAAATGCTCGCTAAATCTTTAGGCGTTGATAAGCACGAAATAAAAACTGCACAAATATATGATTACCATTTGGGGAGCGAACTAATACCTGATATTACAAAATACGCGCGTTATAGCAAAACAAACAATGGCTACAAAATTAAAAGCGAATTGCCCAATTACTGCCGCAGAATGTGGCACTCCTCGGTTATAACCCAAAGCGGACAATTAGTACCGTGCTGCTTCGACAAACAAGCAGAACATTCTTTTGGAGATATAAATCAGTACGCAAGTGTATCAGATGCTTTTCATTCTGATAAGGCCAAAGCATTCAGAACAAAGCTATTTATGGACCGCAAATCAATAGATATCTGTAGCAATTGTACCGAAGGATTAAAAGGGTAAATACAATTTGCATAGAATTGAACATCAGAATTTCTTTAAACGTAAAGTGAGAAAAGCCCAAGCAAAATTGTACGATTCAAAGAATTTACAGACTTTATACCTTAAATCTGAAAAAATTTATCGTACCAAATCTGAAAAATGAGCAAGGTATAAAGTTGTTTACGGTTATCCTTCTTCAGTTTGAGATGCTGTAAAAATAGCTTATCAACATAATCAGGATTAAAAATACCCTGATTTTTTATCCTTTCACGATTAAGATAATGATTAAAAAGTGGTTTTAGCTCATCTCTGATCCATTTGGAAAGCGGAATACCAAAACCCTTTTTAGGGCGCATCACAATTTCTTCGGGCAAATACATAAGTGCCAGGTTTTTGAGCAAATATTTGGATTGATTGCCCCTGTATTTGTCGTTGGCAGGCAATCGCATGGCAAATTCGGCCACCGAATGGTCCAGAAATGGTACTCTTACCTCTAGCGAATTATACATGCTTGCCCTGTCTACCTTAACCAACATATTGTCTTGCAAATAAAATCGCATGTCAATATATAAGGATCGCTCCCAATTATCTTCGGCATCGCAATTGCGCATGTGATAATCCAGAATAGGAAACTCATAATCCTTGCGGCGAAATTGATACTGTGGCAAAAGCACTCTTTTCTTTTCTGCGGTATCAAATGCACCTAGCCACATAAGATGCCTTAAATCGGGGTCATAGGTCAATCCTGCCGCAAACTTTTTTGCTTTAAAATCGAAACTCATGTTATTGTTCGAAACAGGCAGCATATTGGTAAAAAAAGCTATGGGTGCTCCCAAGAAGCAAGGAATTCTATCGCCCATTTTTCGTGCATAATAAGTAGGATAGCCTCCAAAAAGCTCATCAGAACCATCGCCACTAAGCGCCACTTTAACCTGGTTACGGGTAAATTGGGAAAGCAGGAAAGTAGGAATCAAACTTGCATCGGCAAAAGGCTCGTCGAGCAAATCGGTAATTTTGGGCAACAAATCGAGCAAATTGCTTGTATTAAACATGGCCAAATGGTGCTTCGTGCCCAAATGATTGGCCACTTTTTCGGCGTACATGCTTTCGTCGAAAGATTTTTCTTCGAATCCAATGCTAAAAGTATTAATTTGCTCAAAAGAATTTTTTTGGAGATAATGGGCCACCAAACTGCTGTCAATTCCACCACTCAAAAAAGCGCCAATGGGCACATCGCTAACCATTCTGGCCTTTACGGCATCATTGAGCAAGCGCTCCAGTTCCATTTTTTTATCAAAATCCGATAATCCCTCGTGTTTGGGTCTAAAGCGAATATCATAATACTGCGTTTTGATGCTGCCATTCTGATTAATAATCATATACTCCCCTGGCATGAGTTTTTTTATAGATTTGATAATACTAAAAGGAGCAGGCACTGATTCCATAGTTAAATAATAATCAAGGGCCTCCAAATCCAAATCCCTGTCGATAAGCGGAAACTGGAATAATGCCTTAAGCTCTGAAGCAAAGGCAAAATAGTATGGAGCTTTACTATAATACAAAGGTTTGATGCCAAATCGGTCTCTTGCGAGAAACAACTCGTGCTGCAAATGGTCGTAAATGGCAAAAGCAAACATACCATTAAATTGCTGCACGCATTTGGGACCTTCATTAATATACATGGCCAAAATAACTTCGGTATCTGTTTCGGTTTGAAAATGATATCCCGATTTAAGCAAACTTCGTCTCAAATCCCGATAATTATATATCTCGCCATTAAAAACAATTGCATACCTTTTGTCGGCACTAAAAATAGGTTGATGCCCCGTGTGTAGGTCGATAATGCTAAGCCTTTGCATACCGATAGCCCCCCAATCGTCGATATAAAAACCATTGTCGTCGGGACCACGATGCTCAATGGTTTTGAGCATATTGGTTATAATGATTTGTTTTTGCCCGTAAGCAAGGTTACTTTGAATAAAACCGCTTATTCCACACATGATGATTAAAAATTAAGAGTACTTTTAACAGCATATGTTGTTTTTTTCTGCGATTCGAAATAAGTACGCATTTGCACCTCGGCAATCAATCCAAAAAACAAAGATAAAATGCCCACTAAAAAGAACAAAGTAAATAACATAGGTAGCGGTGTTTCGATAAAAGATTTTCCGCCAAAAAATTTTAAATACAGCATAGTAAGAAATAGAAAAAACGAAAACCCAATATTTAATATCCCTACAGTGCCAAAGAGATAGATTGGTTTCTTAAAATATCTTTCCATATAAACAATAAAAATCAGGTCGAGTAAAACTTTAAAAGTTCTGTTAAGACCATAGTTTGTTTTCCCGAATTTTCTATGATGATGATTAACCACCATTTCTGTAACTTTTGCCCCCTGCCACTTGGCAAAAATAGGAATAAACCTGTGCATCTCGCCATAGAGCAGCACAGGCTTAATAATATCGCTTCTGTATGCCTTTAGCGTACATCCGTAATCGTGCAGCGAAACTTTTCCAATTTTGGAAATGAAATAATTGGCTAATTTTGATGGAAGCACGCGTGTTATAGCTTTATCCTTTCTATTTTTGCGCCATCCGCTAACAACATCGTAACCTTGGTTTAATTTTTCGATAAGTTGAGGAATATCCGCCGGATCGTTCTGATTATCGCCGTCCATGGGGATAAGAATATCGCCGGTAGCAAAATCAAAACCGGCCATAAGAGCGGGCGTTTGTCCAAAATTTCGACGAAAAAAGATACATTTTATGCGCGGATTTTCCGTGGCCAGTTGTGTCATTACTTTGGCTGTCTGGTCTCTGGAACCATCGTCCACAAGAATCAGTTCAAAATTATAATCATATTTTTCCATCACTTGCATCAGATTTCGGTGCAGTTCAATCAGATTTTCCTGCTCGTTATATAAAGGTATGATAACGGATAATTTCATTTTATAAGTTTTGATAGACAAAATAAAGTTTAAAGATACAAAGAATATTTTAATGTGCGATTGTGAGATAAGGCTAATTCAATCAGAAATCCATCGGATTGTATGGATGTGTAAGACGAAGAAAAGAAAAAATAATATTCAATTCGTCGACTTTCCTAAATATTTTTTGTATTATTGTTATAGAAAAAGGGTTGTTGGATTAAATGAAAAGCTGTTTCGCAGGTAATTTTCCAATCATGCTTTGCGGTGTTTAAAAGCAGTTTATCTATAGCGCAGCATTTCTCCCTTTTTCTATACCAAATGAATATTGAAATACAATAATCCGAGCATTGCCATTTTTGAAGCTTTCTTTGAAAATGAGCAAAATAGTTTTTCTGAATTAAAAAAAGATGGAAATCTGCCTTATTCACAAAAACTAATGGCTTACTATAATACCTACAGGCGAATGCCAATTATAAATTCGCATAGATAAACAGAATAAAACATATTTCAGCAAATAAAAAAAACCAAATGAAAAACTTTGTAGAACGATACTCTTGGTCAGAATTTCAACTTATTGAAGAAATACGGTCAGTTTTAAGAATTATCAGGCCCAACAGATTTAAAGGTAATTATCAACCCTATCAAATTAAGCATCAAGGCGCTTATAACCATTTAGGCTTTAGTGCCAAAATCGGGCAAAAGGAAATAAGTATCTACATGCATGCAAAAAATCTACAATTAGACTATGCCATACAAGTATGGGAAATTGCCCAGGATTTAACAAAGCAGCAATATGGTGATTATTTGGACTACACATGGAAAAAAGAAAAAGATAATCCTTTTGCAGAATTAAAATTTCTAAGCAAAAGCAGAGATAAAGCAGAGAAATGCTTTTTGAAAATGCTTGAAGAAGTTTGCACTGACAAAAAAATATTTTCATCTGAAAAAGCTGTTTTCAAAAAACATATAAGCGAAAGACCATATAAATATGAGCAATTTATTTTAGATGTTTGCATTGATGCAGACCAAATAACAGATGACATGAGAAAAAAATTGCACCAACAATTCTCTAACAATGTAAATCATTTTACTTTTGAAAAAACAAACCGGCGATACACATTCCAGGAAATAAAAGAATATTTTGTTTACATAAATAATCACCTACAATCCTTGTTAAATGTAGAAGATGGCATCCCAAAAAGCACCAATGCAGAAAAAGAGTTATTCGAGTGTACTGTAAAGCTTGATTATAAAGGCATACTCAATGCTATTTCCAATGGAGCAAGCATAAATGCTATCGATAAAAATGGCGAAACTGCCTTTACAAAATTAATAAAAACAACAAAATATGATTTTCTGGAAATAGAAAATGATGAATACCTTGAAAAAAGGGAAACAGAAATTCAAGATTTTACCAAGAGGAAAATAATAGAATTAGCTACAAAATTACTCGAAATGGGTGCCGATATCAATCTGTTTGGCTATGACGGATTAAACGCTTTGCAATACACTGCATATTTTCATGATGCGGTATTGATGAAGTTTTTGCTGGATCATGGCGCTAATCCAAATATCAATTTTTATCCTGAAGATGGTATGGATTATATTATTTCCACTCCGCTTGATAGCATTAGTGATGATTTTGACTTGGATACGGTAGACACTCAAAACCTTGAGGCTTGCTATAAATTATTAATAGAAGCCGGTGCCCAATAAAACAATCAAAAAAACGATTATGCTAAGAATAGAGAAAAACAAAATTTTTTACTATCCTAACGAAACTAGCAAGCAATACAGAAACTTATCGAAAATTAAAGGTGGTATTTTCAGAAAAATGAACGACACCGTTGAAATAGCAGAAAATGTTACTTTCGGTGATTTTTTCAAACTGCTAATCAAGGAAAAGCAAATCATCAACCTTATTTTTGAATCATCACTTTACGGAGTAAATTTCGAAACATTCATACAAGATTTTAAAAAGCCATTAGATGTAAACAAGCTAAATTCTTCAATCCGGGAAATGGGACATCTCGAAATTTTCTGGTATGTTGATTATAATTCAGATTATCTGCTTATTGAGCCGGCATTTCATGGAACAGCAAAAGAAAATGTGCTCGATAATCCGGTTAAGTTTTTAGGATTAGACTTCCTTTCTGTTTACTTACTAAAAGACTTTCCATTAAAACTTGATGAAACCGTTGAAATAGCAGACAATTCCAGAATTAGAGAGAAAAACAATATCATATTAAAAACCAAGAAAGCATTTACTTTATACGACATAATACAAGCTATTTTATATGAATTAACGTGGTACGGCACTCCTGAAATGAGAAATGAACAAGGGAAACTAATACTTGATGAAATTCGCCAAATAAAAACGATAGATGATGTAATTGAAGCTGATAATAGTATGCGCTATGCCAGAATAAAAACCGAAAAAAGTTTTGATGAGAACTTAAGCCCAAATAAGCAATAACATTTTTTTAAAAAAATATCCGAAATATATAAGTTTGCATTAACAATAATACCTGTTGAAAATGAAGAAGAAATATGATGAAATTGCAGAACCTATAAAAATTGGAACAACAACCGATGATTATCAAATATATTTTACTGATAAAAACCAAAATATCAGGAAATTTTCTATAAAAAAATTTCATCCAAAAAAATATAAAAAAATAGTAAATAATGGATTCAATAAAGTGCAAATAGAAGCTAAGGGATTTTGTTGGAAAGCTGAAAACGATATTGATGAAGTATATCTGGGAAAAGATACCATTTATTCCCATTCGCACAGATTAACTTTTAATGAAGCGATGGATTTATTAGGAATTTTATACAAAAAAGGGCAATTGAAAGTAAAAGATCTGGAGAAAATTCTCGATGCAAGTTTAAAAAAATAATCGATAAGCTTAAGCACAAACTTTCAGGCTTGCCACTATTCCAAATCAATAATAAAAAAAAAGGCGAAGCAAAATGCTACGCCGTAAGTAAGATATCAATAATATAAATATTTATGAATAACCTTTCATTACCCCCCGCTCCGATTTTTCAACAAAATCAACAATTTTATCGCGGAATGGCGATTTAGGGACATTGGATTTAATTTCCTTTAAAGCAGCCGAATTATTAAGTCCCGATTGATATAAATATCTGTAAGTATTATGAATAATGGTAATTTGCTCGCTGGTAAAACCACGACGTTGGAGGCCAAGGGTATTAATACCGGCATAGGACAAAGGCTCACGTCCGGCCTTTACGTAGGGTGGCACATCTTTGCGCACAAGCGAACCGCCCGAAATCATTACGTGCTCACCAATATGCACAAACTGATGCACGGCAGTAACACCGCCAATAACGGCCCAATCGCCCACAAGAATATGTCCGGCAAGCGTAACGGCATTTGCGAGCACACAGTTGCTTCCAATTTCGCAATCGTGAGCCACATGCACGTAGGCCATAATTAAGTTATTATCCCCAATTTTAGTAGTCCCCGAAGCACTTGTTCCCCTGTTAATTGTAACAAACTCCCTAATGGTATTGTTGTCGCCAATTTCAACGGTAGTATTTTCGCCTTCGAACTTTAAATCTTGCGGAACAGCACCAATTACTGCGCTTGGAAATATACGGCAGTTTTTACCTATGTGCGTACCGGGCATCAGTGTGGCATTAGAGCCAATCCAACAACCATCTCCAATAACTACATTTTCGTTGATTACAGCAAAAGGCTCAATAATCACATTCTCTCCAATTTTAGCCTCCGGATGAACATAGGCTAATTGACGCTTATCCATCATATTAACAAATTAAATTATTTATTTTTCACCACCTGCGCCATTAGTTCACCTTCTGCAACTAACTGGTCTCCAACAAATGCCTTTGCACGCATATTGGCAATACCTCTGCGCAAAGGGCTAATAAATTCGAGTTCAAGAAGCAAGGTATCTCCTGGAACAACTTTTTGTTTAAATTTCACTCTGTCTATTTTCATAAAGTAAGTGCTGTATTTCTCCGGTTCGTCAACAAAATTTAAAACCAAGAGGCCTCCGGTTTGCGCCATTGCTTCCACAATTAACACCCCAGGCATAATTGGTTCTTCGGGAAAATGACCAATAAAAAATGGTTCATTAATACTTACATTTTTAACTCCCACAATTCTGTTCTGCGACATTTCAATAACTTTATCAACCAATAAAAAAGGTGGCCTGTGCGGCAACATTTTTTTGATAGCGTTAATATCCAATACCGGAGGAATATTTGGGTCGTACTTAGGTATGTCTTTTCTGCGGCCTTCTTCCTTTAAATATTTACGAATTTCTTTGGCAAATTCAACGTTAGAATAATGTCCTGGTCTAACCGCCAATATTTTTCCTTTTAATGGTTTACCAACCAAAGCCAAATCTCCTAATAAATCAAGTAATTTGTGTCTAGCGGGTTCATTGGGAAAAATTAAGTCCTCGTCGTTAAGAACTCCCCGTCCTTTGGCTTTAACGCGCGGACGATTAAGCATATCAGATAATCTGTCGAGTTCTTCCTGCTGATATTCTTTTTCCATCAGCACAATGGCATTGTCGAGGCTACCGCCTTTAATGAGGTTGTTCTTATAGAGAAATTCCAAATCTCTAAGAAAGACAAAAGTTTTGCAGCTGGCAATTTCATGCTGATATTCAGATAATGAGTTAAGTGTGGCATATTGGTTTCCCAAAAGCTCCGAGTTATAATCGATCATTACGTTAAGGCTAAGCGAATGATCGGGAAAAGTCATTAGTTCAATTCGATTTTCTTCGTCGGAGTATTGAATATTTTGATGAATTTCGAAATAATCCCTGTCCGATTCTTGTTCGATGATTCCGGCAGAAATAACCGCTTCGCAATATGGATTAGCACTTCCGTTAAGAATGGGCATTTCAGCAGCATTTATTTTAATCAGACAATTGTCAATTTGCATACCATATAACGCTGATAAAACATGTTCTATGGTTCCTATTCTGGCACCATTTTCTTCTAGCACCGTACTTCTGCTTGTGTCAACCACATTATCGGCAAGAGCATGTATTATGGGCTGTCCATTTAAGTCTACCCGCTGAAATTTATATCCATGTCCTTCCGGAGCCGGACAAAGAGTAACCACAGAGCTTAAACCGGTGTGTAATCCCACACCATGTAAAGATACTTCTTTTGCTATAGTTCTTTGTTTATCAGCCATTTTTATTCTATTTTGTTCAACTTAATTTTTAATTCATCGATTTCTCTCTGCATTTGCAAGATTTGCTTATAAAGTTCGGGGAGTTTTTTAATCACTACGTTAGATTTTTGAAATTCCCGGATAGGAAATGCCGGGCTTCCTTGCATAATGCTGTTTTCTGTTTTAATATGATTGGTGATACCCGATTGAGCACCAATTTTGGTTCCATCGGCTATCTCAATGTGGCCTGCAAATCCAACCTGACCGCCGATTAAGCAATTCTTGCCAATTTTTGTAGACCCGCTAATTCCGGTTAGGGCAGCAATTACCGAATGGTCGCCTATCTGAACATTATGAGCAACTTGAATAAGATTATCCAACTTTACTCCTTTTTTTATAAGCGTAGAGCCTATTGTAGCCCTATCAATGGTGCAATTAGCGCCAATTTCAACATCATCTTCAATAATCACATTTCCCAACTGAGGAATTTTATCATAATTTCCCCCGGTTTTGGGAGCAAAGCCAAAGCCATCGCTACCAATAACTGTTCCGGCATGTATAATACAATTATCGCCTATTTCGCAATTATGATATATTTTAACTCCGGGATGTAACACAACATTATTGCCAATTTTCACATTGCGCCCAATAAAAACATGGGCCTTAATAATGCAGTTTTCACCAATACGGGCATTTTCGCTCACATAAGCAAATGCCTCAATACTACACCGATCGTCTACTTTGGCATCAGGGTGTATAAAGGCCAATGAATTAACGGTATATTCGGTTTTTAACTGTAATTGTTCATAAAACTGGAGTAATTTGGCAAAGGCCGCATAAGCATCGGGAACCTTCAAAAGAGTAGCATCCACAGGCCTTTCAGGGACAAAGCTACTATTTACAATAACAGCCGAAGCTTTGGTTGAGTAGATAAATCTTTCGTATTTGGGGTTAGCTAAAAAAGAAATGGTGTTTGGCACTCCTTCTTCTATTTTCGAAAAATTATTAATCCTGATATCACTTTTCCCAACTATCTCTGCTCCCAGTAATGCAGCCAATTCGCCAATGCTAATCTCCATTCCCATTAAATTTTCTAAATCTGTTTTGTATCAATCTATTATTCAAAGTGAAAAAACTAAACGTATACAATCTTTTATACAACTGTAAATGAATAGATTTAAGTAATAAAGAGAAAAATATTTTCTAAATGTACAAACAATTTCTTTCTTCACTCATAATCAAAGCACAAAAGTAAAAAAAAAAACCAATTTCGGAAGAGCATTTTATTAACGTCCGTTTGCTTTTATTAAAATATACATGGTATAAATAAGTATTTTCAAATCGGTATACAACGACATATCTTCCAAATACACAATATCGTATTTAAGCCTCTCGATCATTTGCTCAACATTTTCTGCATAACCGTATTTCACTTGGCCCCAAGATGTAATTCCGGGTTTTATTCGCTGTAATTTTTTATAGTGCGATGCTTTTTCCACTATCTTATTTATATAAAACTGACGTTCGGGACGAGGTCCAACGAGCGACATATCCCCAACAAGCACATTAAAAAATTGTGGTAGTTCGTCTAAACGTGTTTTGCGCAAAAATTTGCCAAGTTTAGTAATTCGGGGGTCGTCGGGTGTAGCCAATTGAGGCCCTTTTTCTTCGGCATTCACAAACATGCTCCTAAACTTATAAATCCTGAATGGCTTACCAAAACGTCCGATTCTTTGATGGCTGTATATGACTGGTCCCCTGCTGTTTAGTTTGATAAAAATGGCAATAGCGACCAAAACGGGAAATAAAACTATGAGCGAAAGCAATGATACAATGATATCCATTAGCCTTTTTACATATTGTTGCCAAAGGGGCATTAGATTTTGATTAACCTCTATCAGCGGAATATCGTGCAAATAAGACAATCTGACACGACCAATCAAGTAATCGTAAATATCGGGAATAATGCGCAACCGCACATTTTTTACGGCTGCCACCGATATTATATGTCCAATTAATTCATACTCTTTTTCTTCGGTTGCAATAATAATTTCTTTTACCCCATATTGATCTATAATTTCTTCGAGCTGATTTATATCTCCCAGATGATTAAGTTTTTGACAAAACGCTATTGAAGGCTCTTTTCTAACGGAAACAAAACCAATAAATTTGTTTCCACGCGATTTGGGCATAGCCGAAAGCTCTTCGTAAATGCCGTTGGCTTTTCCGTTAGAACCAGCCAAAAGAGTTGGAAAAAATATTTTCCCGTTTCGAATTCGATATATAATAATACTCGTAATAATTAATCTGGGGATGTAAGAAACCAGAAAATGTAGCAGAAAAAGCAATGAAATTACTGGTAATACATCCCGAATATCCGTTTTTAAGGCACCAGCTATCAGGAGAATAAGCAAAATCAAATATCCAAAAAATAAAGCCCTAAAAGTTTGCGCCAACTCTTGCAGTCGGCTTTTTTGCCACACATCAGAATATGTACCCTGAATATAGTAAACCCCAAGCCAACACATAAGCAAGACACCAAAAAAAAGCAACATTTGCAGATCTAAAGAAAAAAGCTGTATAGCAAAGTTCGGGATAGAATACTGCCCATCACCATATAAAAAGAGAAATAGTAAAGCGGCAGCAACTTTGGTGGAAATAATATCCACAAAGATATAGGCTATTTTATATTTGGTATCTGACATGCTTAAAATATACGCATTTTTTTTATACTACAGAAATAAACCCTTTTCCCTTACCAATAATTTTTCCGATTACCATAGGTTGATGTATCAATAAACCATCTAAATCGGTTAAAAACGACTCAGCCTGCTGTGCAGGTAAAGCGATAAGTAATCCACCACTTGTTTGAGCATCGCAAAGAATAAGGCGCATGGGCTGCGAAATTGTTTTATCCCAGCGAATAAATTCGGCCACATAATCCATATTATTTTTTGTTCCGCCAGGGATAACCCCAGCTGTAGCCAATTCTTCTACCCTTGGCAAAACCGGCACCTGCGAACTATATATTTCGGCATCCACCTTACTACCCACAGTCATTTCTTTTAAGTGCCCCAATAAACCAAAACCAGTAACATCAGTGCATGCAGATACCGTGTATTTTTCGAAAAAAGAAGCAGCTTTATTGTTAAGTTCGCTCATGGTTCTAATGGCTAATTTCATGGTATCGGGGTCGAGCAAACCGCGTTTCATGGCAGTAGACAAAATACCTGTGCCAATAGCTTTTGTGATGATAAGAACATCGCCGGGCAAAGCGGTAGAATTTTTTAATATCTTCTGCGGGTGCACAATGCCCTGCACGGCCATCCCAAATTTAGGCTCCGGGTCTTCGATGGTATGTCCGCCGAGAATAAAAATACCGGCTTCCGTTGCTTTATCCGAAGCCCCTTTAAGAATCTGATGCAACACTTCAATGGGCAAACGGTTATCGGGGAAACCAACTATATTTAGTGCAAAAAGCGGCTTAGCTCCCATGGCATAAATATCGCTGAGAGAATTGGCAGCGGCAATAGCGCCAAAATCGTAAGGATCATCAACCACAGGAGTAAAAAAATCGACCGTAGAAACAATAGCTTTCGTATCGTCTATCAGATACACAGCAGCATCGTCGGCAGTTGCGCTGCCAACCAACACATTGGGGTCTGTAACAATGGGCAGCGATGCCAGTGCTTTTTCGAGATATTGTGGTCTAATTTTGCAGGCACATCCCAATCCGTGTGTATAATGAGTAAGTTTTATTTCGGCCGAAGGCAAAAGAATCGGCACATTTTCTAAAGTAGGTTTGCTCAGCTTAATTACCGTATTGCTTACGATATCAATAGCATCATCAATGTCCTTATCAGTATTATGCATGCCCACAGAGAAACGAATGGTACCCATGGCATAATCCATAGGTACAAACATAGCCTTAAGCACGTGCGAAACATCTACGTTATCGGCATGACAAGCCGCTCCGGCCGATGCAGCCACTCCCGTCATTTCGTCGAGCAGTGTATTCGCTTCAATACGAGGAAAACTAACATTTAATGTATTTGGCAATCTATTAATCGGATGGCCGTTTAGTTTAATATCAGGTATCGCATTTTTTAATCCATCCCAGAGTCTATCGCGCAAAAGCAACATCTTTTGCATATTAGCGCTTAGTTTTTGCTTAGCCAACTCGGCGGCTTTGCCAAGTCCAACAATTTCGAGTACGTTTTCGGTTCCGGCACGCAAATTCTGCTCATGGTCGGCCCCATGCATAAACTTTTCGAGCTGTGTTCCAGTTCTAATGTATAAGGCGCCAATTCCTTTCGGGGCATATAATTTATGACCGGCCACAGAATACAAATCCACGCCTAATTTTTGCATATCAGTTTCAATCTTCCCCACAGCCTGTGCCCCATCACAATGAAAAGTAATATTATGCCGATGAGCCAGTTCTGCAATTTCGACAATGGGCTGAATGGTACCCACTTCGTTGTTTGCATGCATCACACTGATTAGGATTGTGTCTGGCCTGATAGCATTGCGCAATTCATCGATAATTAATGTACCGTATTCATCCACAGGAACAAAACTAATTTCAAAACCCTGTTTCTCGAGAAAGCGAAATACTTCTGTAACAGCGGGATGTTCAACGGCAGAGCAAATCAAGTGTTTACCTTGGTGCATACGAGCATAAGCCACCCCTTTAATTGCGTAATTATTAGATTCAGTACCACCACTTGTAAAAATAATTTCCGAAAGCTTGGCATTAAGTAATCCGGCCATCAGTCTTCGTGCATTTTCAACAGCCTGCTTAGTTTCTCTTCCAAAAATATGAGAACTCGAAGGATTCCCGAAATAAGCATCCAGGTATGGTTTCATCGCCTCTGCCACTTCCGGTGCTATTGGAGTAGTTGCATTATAATCGAGATATATGGGATTATTCATATAAAAAAAATTTTCCAAAAATACATAATTAGGAATATTATTTGCTTGTTTACACCTTATTCACTATCGAAATATTTTTAAAAACACCAAACCAATTTATACTGAAAGCTTTAAAAAAAGCGTTCTTAGTTAAAAAAAATTAAACTTGAGTGTTTTTTAAATTTATATTTACTTTGCAACATGAAACAAATATTTAGCGCCCGCATTAACCATTCACTGCAAAACCTTGAAGAAACAAGTCTTTTAGCAGAAAAATCGTTTCGCACAAACAATATCGATATCATAGATTTTTATCCGATGATTCACCTGGTAAACGAAATAATCGGAAATACCATAATCTCACCGCTAATCAGACAAAAGAACAAATATTTCGAAATCAGAATCTATTTGAATTCAGTGATTACCTGCATCATAGAAGCCGACGAGCTGGAATTGGCAAGTCATGAATTTACCATCGAAAACGGCAGTATAAGTTCATCCTTCTATGAAAACAAAATAGATAAAATCAACTATAAACACACCGAAAGAGGCAGCACACTAATTTTACAATCAAAACACTTATCCTATTTTAAAACATTTAATAACTGATACATGTTTTCCATTCAGCAAGAATATATCAACGACATAAAAGTATTGCACCTCGACGGCAGAATTGATACCAAAGCTACTGCACATTTGCAAACAGAAGTAGATGTCATCATTGCCGAAGATACCAATAAACTAATTGTAGATTGCAGACAACTGAGCTATGTAAGCAGCACCGGAATCCGGATGTTTTTAATACTTTATCGATTTTTTGCATCGAAAAATAAAAAAATGGTACTTTGCGGATTAAACAAAGTAATCGACAATGTATTTGACATTGCAGGCCTAAAAGAAATATTTAATATAGATTCAGACTGCAAAAATGCGATAAAAAACATGCTATAATCTGCCTTTGCCTCATACATAATCATCAATAAATTATATTCTTAAAAGAAACTGTTGAACAAGCCATAAATTTTAGTTACTTTTGTGGCCTGTTTTTTATATATCAAAACAAATGGAAGGACACAAAGCGGGGTTTGTAAATATTGTAGGGAATCCAAACGTAGGAAAATCAACCTTGATGAATGCATTGGTTGGAGAAAAAATTTCGATTATCACCTCAAAAGCCCAAACTACCCGACACCGAATTATGGGCATTGTAAATGCCGACGATTTTCAGATAATTTATTCTGATACCCCCGGAGTACTTAAACCCAATTACAAACTGCAAGAGTCTATGCTAAAATTGGCTACCTCAGCACTAGAAGACGCAGATGTAGTAATTTATGTAACCGACCCTTACGAAACATTCGATAAAAACGAGGATTTTCTGGCCTTGGTAAATAAAGCCGAAGTTCCCGTTTTATTGGTGATTAATAAAATTGACTTATCCGATCAGGTAAAAATTACGGAATTAGCCGAAAAATGGCAACAATTAATACCACGTGCCGATATTATTGCAATATCAGCACTGCATAGTTTTAATATAGATATGCTTTTAAAACGAATACTAGAATTATTGCCAGTTTCACCACCATTTTTCCCAAAAGACCAACTTACCGACAAAACTTCTCGTTTTTTTATGTCGGAGATTATTCGCGAAAAAATACTTACACATTATCAAAAAGAAATTCCGTATTCAACCGAGGTAGAAATAGAAGAATTTGTGGAAGAACCCAAGATAATTCGTATTAGTGCCATTATTTATACCGAAAGAGAATCACAAAAAGGGATTATAATAGGCAAAAAAGGCGAAATGCTCAAGAAGATAGGAACCTTAGCCCGAAAAGACGCCGAAGCATTTTTCGACAAACAAATATTTTTACAATTATTCGTTAAAGTTCGCAAAGATTGGAGAAATAAAAGCTCATTCCTGCGACAATTTGGATATTTAAACTAAAAGTTATGGGAAATATTCCGGTAAATAGGCTCGAAACCGAGGCCTATTCACTCACAGTGAA
The DNA here is from genome assembly GCA_020720625.1 of Acetofilamentum sp. Lineage (GTDB taxonomy): Bacteria > Bacteroidota > Bacteroidia > Bacteroidales > DYOH01 > DYOH01. Next base: position 36,475 of record DYOH01000022.1, read on the forward strand.
TTTGTTTAGCTTCTATAAAACCTTAAAAGAAAACAACATTCATTTTGACAATAGTAGTAATGTGCTAAAATCTTGCTCAGAGATAAGCACATTCGTATTAAGTATGGAAGAAGAGCCATGCAAAAACAGAGAAAAAATTGGCGGCATAGTAGAACTCGCAGCATGGTGTATGCAACAAATAGAAAACCATGAAGTAAGCGAAAAATATGCCCAGCAGAAAGCCAATTTAGTTGTGCAGTTGCACACCATTCAAAAAGAACTTAGAATACTTCAAAACTAAATCATGGGAAATATTGTAGCCATTGTGGGAAGACCCAATGTAGGAAAATCAACGCTATTTAATCGTCTGACGCAATCCAGACAGGCCATAATACACGAATCGAGCGGAGTTACGCGCGACAGACATTACGGCAAAGCCGATTGGAACGGAGTTGAATTTTCGGTAATTGATACTGGTGGCTATGTGCTCAATACCGAAGACATTTTCGAAGAGGAAATAAAGAAGCAGGTTAAACTTGCCATCGAAGAGGCCGACAGAATTATTTTTGTGGTAGATGTTACCACCGGAATTACCGAAATGGACACCGAAGTGGCCGGATTATTGCGACGCTTCAAAAAAACAGTTTATCTGGTTGTAAACAAAGTAGACAACGGACAAAGACTTTTGGAAATTCACGAATTTTACAATCTGGGCCTCGATTCTAAGCTATACCCCGTTTCTTCCATAAACGGTAGTGGTACCGGAGAATTACTCGATGATCTTATCACCGAATTTGAGAAAAAAACAGAAGAACCAGAAGAAGATATTCCTCGTTTTGCTGTTGTTGGACGACCCAACGTTGGCAAATCATCGCTAATTAATGCGCTTATCGGACAAGACCGAAACATTGTAACCGAAATTGCCGGAACCACAAGGGATTCCATACATACACGTTACCAACAATTCGGACACGATTTCTACCTTGTAGACACTGCCGGACTTCGAAAAAAAGGGAAAGTACACGAAAATATTGAGTTTTATTCAGTTATGCGCTCTGTAAGAGCCATTGAAGAGGCAGATGTTTGCCTACTAATGCTCGATGCCACACAACCCGTAGAATCGCAAGACCTTAACATCTTTCACCTAATTCACCGAAACGGAAAAGGTGTGGTTGTTCTGGTAAATAAATGGGATATTATTGAAAAAGATAATCACAGTACCCAAGAATTTATCAAAAATATACACGAAAGAATTTCGCCCTTTGTAGATGTTCCTATTGTTTTTACCTCTGCCATCACAAAACAGCGGGTATTAAAAGCTTTGGAAGAAGCCATACAAGTATACGAAAATCGCAAGCAAAGAGTACCCACATCCAAACTCAACGAATATCTTTTACCGCTAATAGAAAACCAGCCGCCCCCTGCCACCAAAGGTAAATATGTTCGGATAAAATATATCTCTATGATTCCTGGAGTTGTTCCTAGTTTTGTGTTTTATTGCAATTTGCCTCAATACGTTAAAGATCCTTACAAAAGATTTCTGGAAAACAAAATTCGGGGTCAATGGAACTTTTCCGGCGTTCCAATTAGAATTTTTATGCGAAAAAAATAATATTTCTTAAAAATGAGCAATGAGATTTTTCGATTTGCTCATTTTTTTATTATTTTATGCTCCAAACATCTGCAATCATGAACAAAAAAGCATTCTATTTAGCCTTTATCCTCATTTTGTATACAAGTACCTTTAATGCTTGTATCGAAATCGAAGAATATCCGGAAATACCGGAAATAAGCTTCAAGGATTTCAGTATGACATTAACAACCGACATTTTAGGAAATGTAGTGCAAAAAGCCAAACTCACTTTTCATGTTGTTGACGGCAATGGAGATATTGGGTTACAGGATTCGGATACTATTGGCGTATTCTCGCCCGACAGTATCTATTATAATGATTTGTTTTTAACCCTTTTCGAAAAAATTGATGGTGAGTTTGTCGAAAAGCAATTAATAGTGCCACACCGATACAGAATTCCTTATGTTGAGCCACAAGGCCAGGTAAAAGTACTGCTTGCCGACATACAAATAGCCATTGACTATACCAAAGGTACATTTAAAAGCGATACCATTATGTACAGTTTTTATCTGTACGACAGAGCGCTGAATAAAAGCAATGTGGCAGAAACGCCAGAATTATCAATTAAAGAACTACTTAGTAAATAAATAGACCATGGAGATTAATCAGATTCAATTTGAAAAAAGCAGTGCCGTTTATACCGAATGCCCTAAAACCAGTAAAGCAGAATATGCCTTTATAGGTCGTTCGAACGTGGGAAAATCTTCGCTCATCAATATGCTGGCACGACAAAAAAATCTGGCAAAAACATCATCGCAACCCGGAAAAACCCAGTTAATAAACCATTTTATTGTAAATAACCATTGGTATTTGGTCGATTTACCCGGATATGGCTATGCTAAAGTAGGTAAAAACATGCGTGAAAAATGGGAAAAAACTACGGTTGAATATATTACCAAAAGGGAAAATCTTACCTGCGTATTTGTTTTGATAGATTCGCGCATACCTCCACAAAAATCTGACCTTGAATTTATGCAGTTTTTAGGTCAAAACGCCATTCCCTTTGTTATCATCTTTACAAAAATAGACAAGCTAAGCAAAACCCAGTTAGAAAAATCATCGGATGAATTTCTCACCGAAATGGAAAAATATTGGGCTGAGCTACCACCAGTATTTTACAGCTCTGCCACCAAAACTGACGGAAGAGAAGATATTTTGCGCTTTATAGCTGATACCAACAAAAATATTACACAATAAACAACGGCTAATGATATGTGCGCCAGCGACTGCCGCCGTCGGGGTGCAACATATTTTGGCCGGGAAATTTAAAATATGGTGGTATTTGATAAAATATTGAAGAATAATCTGTTGCACCCATACACGGTGCTTTTTTGTTGTGGTTTTATTTTTTCTATCGATATTCCACCCTGCCTGGGTGATTTTTTGCATATTTCTTAAATTTCAAAAGCCCCTGATATTTTTGCACGATTAACTTTATATGAGTTTAAAACCCACAAAAAGTCCTATAAGCCACTTTGCGCGTGCAACAAGGGCATATATGATTTCCTACAAGCACATTTGCGCATGCAACAAGGGTAAATATGACTTCCAATAAGCACATTTGCGCATGCAACAAGGGTAAATATGACTTCCAATAAGCACATTTGCGCATGCAACAAGGGCATATATGATTTCCTATAAGCACATTTGCGCATGCCACAAGGGTGTATATGACTACCTATAAGCACATTTGCGCGTGCAACAGTGTATATGACTACCTATAAGCACATTTGCGCGTGCAACAAGGGTGTATATGACTTCCTATAAGCACATTTGCGCGTGCAACAAGGGTGTATATGACTTCCTATAAGCACATTTGCGCGTGCAACAAGGGTGTATATGACTACCTATAAGCACATTTGCGCATGCAACAAGGGCATATATGATTTCCTATAAGCACATTTGTGCGTGCAACATAGGCATATATGATTTCCTATAAGCACATTTGCATATACAATTAGGTGCAAGATGTA
>DYOH01000022.1:40159-44350 GCA_020720625.1 Acetofilamentum sp.
GGCATATATGATTTCCTATAAGCACATTTGCATATACAATTAGGTGCAAGATGTAATTTATTTTCTGACACAGCCTTGCTTTATCCTTCATTTTTTTGTACTTGTGGTTGATAAGAGCGCTTTTGCACACCGCACATCCAAGCAACAAATGGCATTAAAGACTGAAAAAAGCCAATACCAAAGCAATTTTCATTCCCTGAAAAAATCTTATTTTTCGAGCATTGATGCCGGTAGAAACAAAAACGGCAAAAGTATCGAAAGAAAGGCCTATCCCTAAAACAAATAATTCGAATAAATTCATGTATTTTTTTAAAACAATAATATATTTTTTCGAATAGATGTCAAAACACCAAAATCGAATAAAGACTTTGTCAAATAAATAATAATAATTACATTTGATTGAACCTGATTATCCAACCAAAAAATGAATATCAACCATTAAATTTCTATCCTTATGAAAAGAATTTTACACTATTTTATCACGCTCACGGCCACTCTATGGAGCTTAAACACAATGGCGCAAAAACAGGAAACACCATCGGCTCTTTTGTCTGAACAAACATTTTCAGAAATGAACTTGCGAAATATTGGCCCGGCTTTTATGTCGGGAAGAATTTCGGATATTGCCATACATCCGCAAAATCAAAATATATGGTATGTGGCAGTGGCCTCCGGCGGAGTATGGAAAACCAACAACTCCGGAACCAGTTGGGAATCTGTTTTCGATGGCCAAAGCGTTTTTGCTACCGGATGTATCACCATCGACCCCAACAATCCGCATACCTTGTGGCTTGGCACCGGCGAAAATGTTGGCGGCAGGCACCTCAGCTTCGGCGATGGCGTTTACCGCAGCGATGACGACGGTAAAACGTGGAAGAATATGGGATTGAAAAAATCGGAACATATTGCAGAAATAATAGTGCATCCGTCGAACCCTCAAATCGTTTTTGTAGCATCGCAAGGTCCGCTATGGTCTGCCGGCGGGGAAAGAGGATTCTACAAATCGAGCGATGGAGGAAAAACATGGAAACGCACCCTTGGCGATGACCAATTTACAGGTGTAACTGATATAGACATTGACCCCCGAAATGCCAATGTGCTCTACGCCGCCACCTGGCAAAGACACCGAACAGTGGCAGCCTACATGGGAGGCGGCCCCGAAACGGCCATTTATCGCTCCGAAGACGGCGGCGAAACATGGAAAAAAATAGTACAAGGCCTACCCACCTCCAATATGGGGAAAATAGGCATTGCCGTTTCACCGCAAAAACCAGATGTAATTTATGCGGCCATAGAATTAGACCGTAGAAAAGGTGGCGTTTTTAAAAGCACCAACCGTGGCGAAAGCTGGACAAAACAATCGGATGCAGTAGCCGGCGGCACAGGCCCTCACTATTATCAGGAGTTATATGCTAGCCCCCATGCTTTCGACAGAATATATCTGGCCGATGTAAGAATGCAGGTTTCCGACGACGGTGGAAAAACCTTCCGCGCCATGAACGAGGAACATAAGCATTCCGACAACCACTCACTGGCATTTCGAGCCAATGACCCCAATTATCTCCTGGTAGGAACCGACGGAGGCATTTATGAGAGCTTCGATCTTGCGCAAAACTGGAGATATATCAATAATTTACCGCTTAGCCAATTTTATAAAATTGCCTTAGACGATGCCAAACCATTTTACCATATTTACGGCGGCACTCAAGATAATAGCTCACAGGGTGGCCCATCGAGAACCATCAACGAACATGGAATTAGCAACGCCGACTGGGAAGTGGTGCTATTTGCCGATGGTCATCAGCCTGCCACAGAACCCGAAAACCCGAATATTATTTATGCCGAATGGCAACAAGGCAATTTGGTACGCATAGACCGCACAACAGGCGAGTTTGTATACATACAACCACAAGCGCGCGAAGGCGAATCATACGAAAGATTCAACTGGGATGCCCCCATTTTGGTAAGTCCGCATGCTCCCACCCGACTCTATTTTGCCTCGCACCGCGTTTGGAAATCAGAAAACCGAGGCGACGAATGGACACCCATTTCGGGCGACTTATCTCAATACCAGGAACGTATGCTCATGCCTATTATGGGGAAAAAGCAAAGTTGGGAAAATCCTTGGGATATATATGCCATGTCGACATACAATACAGTTACATCGCTTTCGGAATCGCCCAAACAAGAAGGTTTACTTTACGCCGGAACCGACGACGGATTGATTCAAGTTACCGAAGATGGAGGCAAAAACTGGCGAAAAACAGCCATTACTGCATTGCCGGGCGTTCCGGAAAAAGCATTTATCAACGATATAAAAGCAGATTTGCACGATGCCAATACTGTATATGTTTGTTTGGACAACCACAAATACGGAGATTTTAAACCCTATATCTTTAAAAGCACCAACAAAGGCAAAACCTGGACAAGCCTAAAAGCAAATTTGCCCGAACCTCTGCTCATCTGGCGATTGGTACAAGATCACATAAACCTCAATCTACTATTTATCGGCACTGAATTTGGTATTTATTTTAGTATTGATGGCGGAACAAAATGGACTAAACTCAACACACAGGCCACAATATCGTTCAGAGACCTGGCCATTCATAAACGAGAAAACGATTTGGTAGCTGCTAGTTTCGGAAGGGGTATTTTTATACTCGACGATTACAGCCCACTGCGACAAATCACCGAAAAGGATTTGCAAAAGGAAGCCATACTCTTTAAACCACGCAAAGCCTGGTGGTATATTGAACGCTCACCACTCGGAGGCGATCCCAAAGGTAGCATGGGACAATCTTATTTTACTGCCCCCAACCCACCCTTTGGCGCAGTATTTACCTATTACCTGAAAGATGATTTAATGAGCAAAAAAGAACAACGCATCAAAAAAGAACAAGAGCAACTAAAGAACAATCCTGAAGTAACATTCCCCGGTTGGAATGTGCTGGATGAGGAACTAATACAGGAACAACCCAAAGTATTTATTCAAATTCTTGATAAACAAAACAAACTAGTCAGACAAATTGAAGCCAAAACACAAAAAGGCATGCACCGCATTAATTGGGATTTGCGCTTTACATCAAATGCGCCTATTGTGCTTGCACCACAGCAAAACAACCCACAGAGAGGTGGTTTTATGGTAGCGCCCGGAACATATAAGGCTGTACTAACAAGTTTTATTGACGGTAAGACAAAAGTTTTAAGCGATACCCTTAGCTTTGAAGTAGAACAACTACATAAAGGCACACTAATTGGTGCAGAAACTACAGAGGTAGCTCAATTCTGGAAAGAGTTCTCCGACTTTCAGGGAATTGTAGGTATCTTCAATTTACAATTAAACGATGCCCTAAATAAGTCGAAAGCCATGCAAACTGCACTAGAAAGAGCTCCCATCCAAAATGCATTATTGACCAATGAATTGCATAATTTAGCATTAATGCTAAAACAAATGGAGCAAAAAACTTCGGGCAGCGCTACCAAAATGGAAATAGGCGAAAAAGATGTTCCCACACTTTACGATAGGCTTGGTGCGGTTATGATGGGCATAATGAATTCTACTTATGGCCCCACAACAATGCATCGAGAAAGCTTTGCTATTGCCAAAAAAGAATTTCAGGCCCTAAATCTAAAACTAATAAGCATCATAGAGCAAGAAATTCCACAGCTGGAACAAAAACTAAAAGCAGCAGGCGCTCCATACATACAGGGGCAGAAAAACTAAAGCACCGGTAATAAAAACTTCCCAAAAGTTTTTTAAGCTTCGGGAAGTTTTTGCAAAGTATCTTAAAAAAACATACTTTTGTGGCGCAAAAAATGGCCTCATAGTTCAAGGGATAGAACAAGAGTTTCCTAAACTCTAGATTCAGGTTCGAGTCCTGGTGGGGCTACAAAACGCAAAGCTAACTAATTAATAGTTAGCTTTTTTGTTTTTGAATTTCATTTTCTACTAAAATGTACAAACAAATAAGGTATATTCTTCTTATTTTACGTTCAGCATGCACAATACACAAGGAAGAAAAAAACCTTATTTCAATATTTACACCGTATCGTTTTATTGAATTAGGCGTTTATTTAGGGGCTGCTGAAATAACGCTAAAAATAAGTTCCATAGTATATTACTTCTATAAATTATCATTTCGCATGCAAGCTTTTTAAAGTAGAAAGTGCTAAAACCCTATACTAAAATAT
>DYOH01000023.1 GCA_020720625.1 Acetofilamentum sp.
TTTTCCTTCAATTTTCAATAATTTATTTACTTTGCTTAACTAAACGACATTGATACTAGTATTATGAATTTTCTTTCGGCAGTAATGGTGGGATTTATCGTTTTGGAAACTTTAAATGTGGGGATGCTCTATTTTACTCCCGGCACCAGGAAGGGAAACGGAATGGGTGTTTTTAAGGCTTATGAGAAAGCCAAGGCAGATCCGGAAATTTTTGCGTTGCTAAGTTATTTAGTCAATTGGGTCGCCGGCACCAAGCTCATTTTTATAGCACTTCTGTTGGTAATTCTCTTTACCGGTGATACCAATACTCAGGTATTTAGCATCTTTGCTTTGATTTTTTACTGTACTCACATTTTATTGGCGACTTTATCCGGCATTAAAAGCTATGGATAAAAACGGATTACTAAGTCCGGCCGCATATTCCAAAAAGCTCGGAGTAATGATAGGGGCTTTTATTGCAGTATTTATTGTTGCCTTGTTTTTATTTTTCATTTATCCGGCGTATTAAATAAAAAGTATAGCGTTAAACTATTTTTTTATAAAAAGCCACGCAAAGTATCAAAAAAAACAGCAAAAGCTATGGTGCTAGTGCTGTTCAGGTATACAAAGAATGTATAAAAATGCTTATTTATTCTTTAAACGTTTAATTTCATCCTCAAGAGCTTTAAGTTGCTTATTATAGTCGGCTTTAGCAGATTTAAGCTGAATGGCAAAAAGCTTGTTTTGTTCTTCGAGCGAAGCCATTTTCACTTCCATAACTTCTTTGTCTCTGGCCGCAGCTTCGTCACTCAAACGAGTACCAATAAAAATAATCTTGTCAATTACACCACTTCTTTTTTTCACAGGCACATAAGTCCCTTGAATTTTGATGCCAATTTTATCTTTTCTTATTAACTGGCATTCTCCCACCTGAATATTTCCCGATTTGAGATACTCCCACAAGCCTGCGTACTCTTTTGATTCGGACATTTCTTCGGGTATAACAATTTTGTGTTTTTGTCCGATAAGATCAATCGGAGAATAGTTTAGCAATCGACAGAAATTTTCGTTAGGAAACAGGATAATTCCGTTGTTATCCATCTCGAGCAAAATGCTGGTTTTGTTTATAGCAGCCAATTGAGCCTGGTTTTCTTCTTCTGCAGACTCTAACTCTTCCTGCATTTTCTTTAATTCTTCGAGCTTCTCTTCGAGCGATTTTTTACTCTCTTCGTATTGTTTTTCTTTCTCCTGAGCTTTTTCAAGAGCTTTGCGTAAAATTGATTCGTTGCTTTTTAGTTTTTCGTTGGCTTCTTGCAGTTCTTTTTGTTTTTGCGCCATATCATCTTGAGCAGCATGCAGCTCTTCAAAATTCTGTAGCATTTCCTCTTCCTGCGCTGTCATTTCTTCAGCCTGTTCAAGTAATTCTTCTTTTTGTTTTTGAGAAATGGTAATGTCAATAGCCAAAACAAGAACTTTATGTAATTGTTCGTTGTTGTCGAAAATAGGTGTAAATGTTTGGTTTAACCAAAAAGTTTCTTCGTTATGAAGAATCTGGGTAATTTCTTCAACAGATTCTCCGTTGCGCATTGTCGTCCAGAAAGCATCAATTTCTGATTCTGCTTTCCCTGAATCTATTCTCGAGAAATAATTTGTTCCTTTAATATCGTTATAATCCGCATTAAAAATTCTGAGATATTTTTCGTTAATCTCAGTAATCATGGCGTTGTTGTCGAGCTCAATCATGAGCAAGGCGGTGTCTATGGCTTCAAGAATACCACTAATTTCGGCTTCTCTTCTGGCTCTTTCTTCTTGAGTAGCTTGCAATTCTTCGAGATTCTGCCTCATTTCTTCTTCCTGAGCCGACATTTCATCTGCCTGTCTGCGCGATTGCTCTAATAATTTTTGTGTACGTTGAGCAATTTTTACACTTTGAAGAGTAGATGCAATAATTTCACCAACTTTCTCAATAAAATCAATTTCGTAATCTTGAAATTCGGTAAACGTAGCAATTTCTACAACACCAAATACATCTTCGTTAAGTTTAAGTGGAACAAGCAGCAAAGAGTTGGGTTCTGCTTCGCCAAGTCCGGAGCCAATAATAACGTATTCGGCTGGTAATTGCTTTAAGTAGATGGCTTCACCTTCGAGTGCCACAGTTCCAACCAGTCCTTCGCCCGGTAATATTTTTTTATTGAGATATTTTCTTTTATCGTATGCAAATGCAGCCAATAATTCAAGGTATTTTTCCGATTTCTGATCGTTTTCGTTATAAAGGAAAATAGTTCCTTGGCTACCGTTCACGTACCTTGTTAGATTACTAATAATCTGATAGTTAAAGTCTTCAAAATTATCGTGTTTTTCTCTTAAAATATCACTGAATTTATTTAAACCTTCGTTTGTCCATTTTCGCTGGTCAGCTTCTTTGTTTCTTTTTTCTTCTTCGGTTTTTGCGGATTGAAGATTGTTGCGCATATCAATAAGGGCAATTCCCAGGGTATCTTTTTTGCTTAAAGGTTCAAAATTACTGGAGTAATTACCTTTTCCAATTTGGTTTGCAAACTCAAGTTTAATCTGTATTCCTTTAGTTAATGATTGGAGATTATTTTTTATGCTACTTAGCTCATCATCACCATACTTTTTTTCTTCGATGTGTGGAATTTCGCCAAGACTTAATTTTTTGAGCCAAGTGTTAAAATCGGTTATTTGAGTTAGCAGATTTCTACTAAAAAAACTAAGGATTAACCATGCAATAAGCACCGATGCACCAAAAACGACAATAAATATGATACCTGAGTTTTGATAAAAGCTGTCTTTTTGCGAAGTAACATCTGATTCTATGAGTAAAACTTCGGGAATAATTCTTTCGAAATGACGGTCGAGTTCGCCTCTTAATCCATGCTCTGTATCAATTCCAATTTCCTGAATAAGCGATCTAACTGCAATAAGTTGGTTTTTATAGTCGGCTAGAGAACTGGTAATATTTGTTTTAAGATTGCTTGATATGGGCAAAATTTCGAGCAAGGAGTTAACTTGGGTATATGCAGCTAATAAATCGTTGTAATATGCCTGAGTGCTATTTTGTATATAAATATTTTCTTTTTCTTTAACGATAAGCAAAAGCTCGTTTAATTGAGGGTCGGCATTTAGTTTAATTAGGCGGTCAATTGTTTGATGCAGTTTACCAGTAATACCAAATTGTCCGTTACCGTATTGCTTAATTTTTAGCGAAAGCTCGTCGAATAGGTTTCTATATCGGTATAAATTCTCCCTTAAATTATTAAGGTTAAGATCTAAATCCAGGGTACTTGTAAGGGGTTTGGTTTGGAGGATTTTTATATGATCCTGCGCAATATTAAGTTGTTCGTAATATTTATCGATATACAGATTTTCTCCCGTTTTAAAAAAATCGGGATATTCAGTGTATTTCAGCAAAAAATCCTGTTGCGCTCTGTTCATCAGCAAAATACTTGCCTCTGTTTCGGAAAGCGAGCGACAGTATTCAGCTGCCTGATAAATTCCTTGTAATTGCGAAAATGCCAGTATTGTAACTACCGACAAATCAAACAATGCGACTATAAGTATAAGCCTTATATTATTTTTTACCGTATTATTGAACAGTCTACGCATAAGTAGGTATCTTTATTCAACTTCAAATATAAATAAATATTTTTACTAAATCTATTATTTTTGTTTATTCGTTCGTTATAATAAAAAAAACTAATTCAAATTATTCACTTACTATGAAAAACTTTGTTCGTTTTACGGTTATTACAAGTCTGATAATTCTTTTTGTATTTTTATTTAAACCCACACAAATGGCTGTAAGCAACCAGCCGGTAAATTTAACTACAAATAGTTGGCCAAATATTGTTATTCCTTCGAAGTTATCATTTTCCGGAGAATCTGTTCCATTGGAGAATTTTGATGTAAGAGAAAGTCTTGAAATGGAGCTTCTTGCGGTTGCAAATTGGCATTCACGTACATTTTTGTTGTTAAAACGAGCTAACAGGTGGTTTCCGCTTATTGAGCGGATTTTAAAGCAGCACAATATTCCGGATGATTTTAAGTATTTGGCTGTAGCGGAGAGTGGCCTGATAAACGATATTTCTCCTGCCGGAGCGCGAGGAGTTTGGCAGTTTATGGAGAGCACAGCTATTGAATTCGGATTAGAGGTAAATGAGAATGTGGACGAAAGATACCATTTAGAAAAATCTACAGAAGCGGCGAGTAAATATTTAGAACGTGCCTACGAAAAATTTGGTAGCTGGTCGCTTGTTGCTGCTTCTTATAACATGGGAAGTGCGGCATTAGATCGGATAATGAAAGCGCAGGGAGAAGGCAATTATTACGATTTATTGTTAAATCAGGAAACCGGTAAATATGTATACCGTATTTTGGCCATTAAGCTAATTCTGGAAAATCCTATGAATTATGGATATTATCTAAAACCTTCGGATTTACATCCGATTCTGGAATACGATGTTATTTCTGTTGATACATCTGTTGCCGATTTGGCACTTTTTGCCAAAGCCCAACAAACAAATTACAAAATACTAAAATATTATAATCCATGGCTTCGTCAGACAGATTTGAAAAACAAAAGCAATAAAACTTATTTGTTGCATATTCCAAAGCCTAATGGGCGAGCAAATGTTTACGAAAATTAAGCTGCATTCTTTCAGAAGCATTGCAGTTTATGAATCAGAATGCCTGAAATTTCGACCAAGTTCTGCTATCGAAGATTGAGAAAATATAAATTACGTCAAAGCCCTCGATCAGTATAGTTTATTGGTTTAAATGACAATTGCTTTTTATGCAATTGTCATTTAAAAATTAGTTACAATTATTTTGAAGAAAAGTAGGATCGGTATTGGCTTTGATTTTGATAATGCAATTGGGGTTACTTTTCTGCATGCTAGCCAAAAAATCTTCTACATCAGCCGGGCAGAGATCATTATCGCGACATCTGAACATGCTAAGAATATAGTGCTGCGATATGTAATCGAGTTGCTCTCCGTCAATTTTTGTCGACGAACAATCTACCTCTTGCAGAGATTTTCGCAGAGTGGGCGATGATAATGGGCGCAAACTATTAATAGGGCAATTGGAAAAATCGATGCTTTTTAAGTCGCGCAGGTTCATTATTGGCTCGAGAGATCGCACTTGTGTGTTTGCCAATTTAATTTCTGAAAGACCAAGTAATGATTCCAGACCATCGAGTTTAAACAGGGAATAGTTTTCCGAAACATCCAGATGGGTTAGATTAGCCAATTCTTTTAGAAATATTAGTTCACTTACGGTGGTAAGATGTACGTCAAGGTATCTCAGGTTTTTCAGGTTTCTCAATGGCCTTAGGTCTTTAACCATGGTGTTTCCACAATTAAGTTTTTCGAGACTGGTAATTCCTTGTACCGGAATAAGACTATTAATGTAATCGTTGTTGGAGCAATCGAGTTCTTTTAAGTTCAGCAAATTTTCGATTCCATCGAGACTTTTCAGGTTTTTGCAGTCGTTACATTGCACAGTTTCCAGTAATTGCAGGGTAGCAAGTGGTGCCAGACTTGTAATTTCGTCGTTATAGGCGCAACTAATAAATTTGATTTTTGTAATACGGTCTAGCTGCTCGTCTGTAGGATCTAATTCCTTTCCCTTAAGTTCTTGCTTTTGCAGAATTGTTTTCCATGCCGGAGAAAGCGAATTCCACCATTTACGTGCATCGGTTTGAGCATTTAAACTTATTGTAAACAGAAAACTAAGGGCAAGAAAGCTAAAGTAAAATTTTTTCATAGCTGATTTTTTTGAGTTTTTGATTTAAGGTTTTTCATGTAATAATAATGCATCTAGGTCTGATGATAATTTTCGAAACCTTTGTTTCGTTTTTCTCACGATATGTAGAGAAGCATTCAAAATTACAAAAAAACCAAATAATTTGCATTATTTTCTTTTAAAAAAGACCAAATATTGCCGCTTCAATTTTGTCTAATACAAAACTTAAGTCTTGCTTATTCTCCGAAAAATCGATGTAATCAACATCAATAATTAGCAATTTTCCGGGTGTATAGCTTTTAATCCAGTTTTCGTATCGCTCATTTAATTTTGTAAGATAATCAATTCTAATGGTGGTTTCGTATTCTCTGCCCCTTTTTTGAATTTGGCTTACCAATTTGGCTACCGATGCACGCAAGTATATAAGTAAATCGGGCGGTTGCACTAAAGATCCCATTAAAGAAAAAAGCGAAATATAGTTTTCGAAATCTCTTTTTTCCATTAAACCCATTTCGTGCAAATTGGGGGCAAAAATAAAGGCATCTTCGTAAATTGTTCTGTCTTGTACTACTGTTTCTCCCGATTTTCTAATGTCTAGTACTTGTTGAAAACGGCTATTTAAAAAATATATCTGCACATTAAACGACCATCTTTTCATATCTTTGTAAAAATCGTCGAGGTAAGGGTTGTCAGCCACATCTTCGTAGCAGGGTTTCCATCCGTACTGTTTTGCTAAAAGGGTAGTAAGCGTTGTTTTTCCGCTTCCAATGTTTCCGGCAATGGCCACGTGATTTACTTTCATGTTTCAGTTTTGGGATAAAATTAAAATCTTTTCGTTGTTTTGCCTAATTTTGATTTAAATTCGTTGGAAAAAAATTGCAGAAAATTGATTTACAAAAAAGAAGATTTTATTTATGCTATAAGCTTTGTTTTTCTTCCGGCGGCCATATTGTTTGCTGTGAGTTACGATTTTTTCTTTTTTTGGGATAGCGTTCAGTTGGCATCCAGGCATGCACATTGGTTTTATGAACATAATTGTAGTTTTGTGTTTTTACATCCCGATATGGATAGCGGACATATACCCTTTTGGGGTTACTATTTGGCGTTTGTTTGGCTTATGTTGGGTAAGTCTTTGTTAATTAGTCATTTGTCCGTCATTCCGTGGTTGTTGATGTATTATTTTTTTTTGTGGAAGATTTCTGCCAGATTTTCAAATCAGGCATATCCGTATTTACTCAATGTGTTGCTTATTCTGGAGCCGGTAATGCTGGCTCAGTCGGTGCTTGTTTCGCCAGATATTATGCTCATGGCCTCATTTTTGGCTCATTGGTATTTTATAGAAACGCAAAAATTTAAATGGCGCTCAGTTTCGGCATCTTTACTTGTATTGGTTTCTTTGCGCGGCGTTATGGTGCTTATAGCAATGGAACTGTACCTGGCCTATATTTCGCATAAGGAGCAAAAATATACTATAGTGCGAAATTTATTCTACCTGTTGCCGGCAATTACTATTATCTTATATTATCAATTTGCACATTATTTATATTTCAGTTGGATTGGCTGGCATTCGGAATCTCCATGGAGTGATAGTTTTAGTTTGGTATATTTAGGCGATTTTTTACGTAATCATATAATTTTTGCATGGAGAATATTAGATTATGGCCGATGGATTGTATGGTTTCTGATATTTATTTTGATGATAAGAAACCAGAAAACAGTTTTTAAAACTAAATTAATATGGATTTTACTTTTCTGCTTTCTACTTATATTTTATCCGATAAGTATGCCGCGTTCCGGACTAATGGCACACAGGTATTTTCTTCCCATTTCGCTCATATCAGTAGTACTTTTTTATCAATTATGGCAATTTTCGGAAAGAGCAAGTAAAAGGATGCCCTATTTGGTTATAATTTCTTTTGTTACAGCACATTTCTGGATTTATCCGGCACACATTTCTCAAGGCTGGGATGCAACATTGGCTCATATACCATATTATGAGCTAAAAAAAGAGATGAATAGCTATATAAAAGATAATCATTTGGATATAGTAAATATAGGTAGCGATTTTCCTGATTTGGCAAGCGGAGAAATCATTTTTCTCGATGGTGAAGAAAAATCTTTTAAATCTTATTCTTTAGAAAGTGATAGTTTATTGATATATTCAAATATATTTAATAATTTTACCGATAATGAATTAAACGAATTGGTGCATTGGCAGAAATGGCATGTGCTCAAAAAAAATGGAATTGAAATCATTTTATATAAAAAATAATTATGTCGGAATATAAAAACATTGCGCGATTTTACGATCCCCTGCTTTATCCTGCATTGCAGCCGGTAAGAAATAAGGTAGCCAGCGAGTTAAAAAATTTGAAAGCCCAAAAAATTGTTGATTTGTGCTGCGGTACAGGAAATCAGCTTAAATTGTTAAGGAAAAAAGGCTTTGAAAAGCTTTATGGTGTAGATCTTTCGGCCGAAATGTTGGCAGTGGCAGCCAAAGGAATTGATATAAATTGCAAACTGGAAGATGCAAGTGCCACAGCCTTTGCGGCAGGCGAATTTGATGTAGTGATAATAAGCTTTGCTTTGCACGAAAAGCCATTTGAAATAGCGGCTGCCATTGTTCGTGAAGCGCATAGAATTGTTAGAGTTGGCGGAAAGATAATGGTGGCAGATTATGCCTTTGATAGCAAAGCAAAGAGTATTGGTAAATTTGGGGTTAGCTTTGTTGAGAAAAATGCAGGGGATGAGCATTATTCAAATTTTATGGCTTTTAATAATTATGGTGGACTCGAAAAACTATTTGATTCACAAAAAATAGCCAAGGAATACCGTTTTCACTTTGGTGCTACTGTTTTGCGGGTTTATAATACCTAAAATTGGCAGCCAAAGGAATAATAATAAAAGCCTGCTCCAAAGTTTTTAAACTATTTGGGGCAGGCTATTACTTTCTACAAAGAGTTTTTTTAAAAAATACTTTAGAAGTTAATTAAACTTATTCCTACAGAAAATGGATACAACTCCGGGCCTTGATTTTTTTCAAAAAGTGGACTTAGACTATAGTTTGCAAATAGCCTGATATTTCGGTATCCAATACGAGCTGTTAATCCATAGTTAAGCGGATTTAGTTGAAAATCGTTTATGGCCCGGTCTTTTTGTTCGTTACCATTTACATCGTATATCTGTTTTAGTTTTGCACGTGCTTTAACACTAAGGGTGGCTCCGGCGTTAATGAATATCCTGTGGTCTTTATGATTTACCGGTATTTGAGCTTCAAAAAGCAAGGGAACTTTTAGATAAGTAACATTTAATTTGTTTTTCTTATAATCGTAGTCGGTAACAGGCATTCCCACAATAACGCCGGTTGTTTCGTCTTCCTGAATCTTGATATTTTGCTTAAATTCATACCCATCCCATTCTACTCCCATGCCGGTAACCAAACCAAAGTATCTGGAAAAAAGTGGAATATTGAATTCCATGAAATTTAGCGCAAATTCCCAGCTTTTGTTGGTATTTAGTTCCATAAATTTTCCATCATCCGAAAGTGCAATTTCATAGTTGCTGTTGGTAAAATTATTCAACCCAAACTCAAAACCTGCCCAATGTCCTTTGAATTTTCTCTTTTTTCGAGGTTCATCAATCTCTTCAAATTCTTCCAACTCTTCAAGTTCTTCATTTTCTTCGAGTTCTTCAAGTTCTTGCATTTCTTCGAGCTCAATAAGTTCGCCGATTTTTTCTATTTCTTTTTGCAAATCGGTAATCCCTTTTTGATAAGCTTCAATTTGTTTTTCAAACTCAGCAATATTAAACTCTATCTGCTCTTTTAGCGCTTTTTCCGATGGTTTGCTTATTTCAATTTTCAGTTTTGAAATGGAGTCGGTAAGCCATCTCATTTTTTCGGAAAAATCTTTTTGCGATTTTTTGAGTGCTTCTAATTCCCTGGCTTCCTCGTTGTATACAGTAATTTTGTTTTTACCAATTACAATTTGTGTTGAGTCTTTTACCTGAGCCTTTAAAAAAATGCCTGATAATAGTAGCAGGCTGATAATAATTAACTTTTTCATGACTAAAATAATTTATGGTTTTGTTTTAGGACGCACGAGTTAAGAAATAGTTACAGCGATATTACTCTACTATAAATTCTCTCTCGTATTTAAAATTTTCGGCAACAATAACCAAGCGCGAGATGTGGCCATTGTAGGTATACTCATTATCAAGAAAAATACTTTTTTTGGTGAGACGATTTAATTTTTGTATGGCTATTTCGGTAATTTGCCAGGCAGTTGATTTTTGATTATCGAAAAGTAACTGCTGTGCTTTAGCATTTACAGGCAAATTTATTTTGTTTTCACTTAGTTCGGTGTCCAAAGAATTTTGTTTCAGGCTGAGCATTTCAAGTTCCGACATTTTTAAACTATCGTTTACATCGGTAACAGATGCTGCAAAATGTTCTTTTTTTGCGGTAATTTTTATATCTTCAAAATGTTTATAAATATCTGCATTAGATTGCTCCGTGTTTTTATTTATTGTAGCAACCGGTTTTTCAATCAGCCAATTTATTGAAAAATAATTATGCCCGATATTATTGTTTGGTGCTATTGAAAAATAGAGCAAAAGAGCCACAGACGCAGCCATTGTTAATGCATATAATATAGTGGGTTTGAGTTTGCTTTTTTTGTAAAGTTTATTTTTTTCGGGGTAAATTATACTTACATCGGGAATTAGTTTGGTCTTTTGCAAAATAAGGTATTGGTTTTTAATAGAAGCATCAGATTCTATCCATTTTCTTACATTAATATTTTGATTTTCATTAAATTCATTTTCCAGATAAGCAATTAACCGATCATTGTTAGTCGAATTTGAAATTGAATTTCTCCAATATAGTGTATCTTTAGCCCGAAAAGCAATATTCTCGGGAGCGAATGGAGTATTACATGCCAAAATTTGCGCTTTAATTTGCGGATATCGACTTAAAAAGTCATCAAAAGCCAAAGAATCATCCAGGCTAAGATTTTTTTCGAGATAATCTAAGACGTATTCCTCGTAATTATATAAGTTGAATTTCATAAGAACTTCCTTTCGCTAATTTATAATCAATTTAAATAAGGGCTTCAATGCTTCCAATTTTGTTTTTTAGAAATACCCTTGCTCTGTAAATGTATACTTTTACCTGAGAGAGACTTAATCCGGTAATTTCGGCAATTTCTTCGTAGGCATATCCTTCGTAATCGCGCAACAATAAAACCGAACGCTGTTGCTCAGGCAAAAGATTAATGGCTTTATTAAGAATTTCGTTTAAATCATTGTATTCGTTGGTCGACAGATGCTCTTGCAGTGGAATTTTTTCTTCATTTTCCATACGCTTATTCTTTCTATAATAATCAATCATTCGATGATATGCCGATGTAAAGAGATAAGATTTGGCCGAAATAAACTCAATGGCTTCGTGTTTTAACCATAATTTTTCGAATGCATCCTGCACAATATCTTTGCTTAATTCTTCCTGATTACAAGATTTAAGCATAAAACGGTACAAAGAATCAGCGTAGAGCTCTACAATTTCGTTGTATTGTTTTTTGTTCATTTACCTTATTTTCTATAACTACGACGCACGAAACGAAAATTTGTTACAACTAAATTAAAAAAATGTTGGCATTGAATTTGGATATAATTAGAAATCATAGTAATTTTAAAAGCGTAAAATAAATGATAGTTTTATACAGCAAATAATACCCGAACAACTTTATGAGTAAACCGGATAAAAATAAGGAATTAAGTTTTTTCTACGACTTTTTCCAACGAATAAAAGATACAGAGCTTACCTATATCTACAGAGGAAATTTTACGCAAACGATAATAAAGCAAATTTTGGCTTTAACCGAGACGAATATCGAGCGAACCGAAGAGAGTACCAAGGTAAAGAAACGGATTTATCTCATCATGGTAGAAGGCTTGCAGAACATAACAAGGCACCAGGATGCACTGCAGGAAACTGTAGACACAGCTGCTGTGTTTTTTATGCAAAAGAAAGGAGATTTTTATTTTATCACTACGGGTAACCTTATACCAAACGATCGGGTAGAAAATCTGGAAGAACAAATAAAAAAGGTAAATAGTCTGCAAGACGACGATTTAAAAAATTATTATCGCGAAGTACTTACCAAAGGAAAAATTTCTGACAAGGGAGGTGCCGGTCTGGGTTTAATAGAAATGGCCAGAAAATCGGGAAGCAAATTAAAATATAAGTTCATTAAGTTAAACGAAATAGAATCATTCTTTTATCTTCAAACAGGTATAAACATTGACAAAACAACGGAAGTTCCTTCGTTAGAGAAAGCTTATTCGCTCGAGGCTATTGACGAGACAAACAAAATTTTGGCCGAAAAGCGTATTTTACTTAATTTTAACGGCTTGTTTACGCAAGATAGTTTGCTTGGCTTACTTTCAATTATCGAAAGTCAGATGGCCAAAGCAAAAAATGTTTACAATATTATAGTGGAGCTATTGCAAAACATTGTAAGGCATGGAGCATCAATTAATTCTGCTGTTGATGGCAACGAGGGCATGTTTTTGGTACAAATGGACGGAAACAACTATTTGCTTACATCGGGCAATTATATTGAAAACGGAAAAGTTAAAAAGTTAAAAGATTATATTGATTTTATTAACGGATTAGATAACAAAAAACTAGAAGAATTTCATAACCACAAATTACTGGAATTCGACGAGGAGAACGCAAACGAAAGCGGGTTAGGAATTGCTGAAATGAAAATGAAAACGCAGAAACAGCTCATGTATAATTTCTATCCTGTAGACGATCACTATTCATTTTTCAGTATAAGAGCCACTGTGGCTAGTGGACACGAATAATAGAATTGATGACAAACACCAATGTTCAAATATTAAACAATCTTAGCATGGAGCCTCTGATTATTGAAGCAACTGGCGATACGCCTTTAGTAAACTTTAATGTGCAAACAAACACTTTTGTAATTGCCGAAAAGTCTTTGCCGGCTAATGCCGTTGAATTCTACGACGCTGTTATTGCATGGATTCATGAATACCTCAAAAATCCTAACGATAATACTTTTTTTGATTTCAAACTGGATTATTTTAATACCAGCTCTTCTAAACAAATTGCCCGGCTTTTAAAAGTTATTCAGGATTCCGGTAAAAAAAATAAAATTACCATTAGGTGGTTTTACGAAGAAGATGATACCGACATGCTTGAATCTGGTATGCTGTATGCCAAGCTAATCGACTTAAACTTTGAATTTATTGAATACTAAATTTATTGTGTATTTGTTCTTTCATAGGCTACCTGCTTCTTTAGGTGGTGTTTTTGCATTTTCGGGTAAAATATAATACATGCTGAAAAATTTAACTGACTTAAAAAATTTTCAGGAGTTTAATCGGCTCGAATTTATTGCCAAACACGTGGTAGAAGGTTTTATCACGGGTATGCACAAAAGCCCTTTTCATGGGTTTTCCGTAGAATTTGCCGAACACCGCATCTACAACAGCGGAGAGTCAGTAAGACATATAGATTGGAGATTGCTGGCACGTAGCGAGAAAATGTTTGTAAAAAGATTCGAAGAGGAAACCAATCTTAGAGCCCATATTTTACTCGATATTTCTTCTTCAATGCTTTTTCCCTTGGATAATATTCTCCAATCTAAGCTTGCATTCTCGGTTTATGCCAGTTCTGCCTTAATATATTTGCTCCGCAAACAAAGAGATGCTGTGGGATTAAGTTTTCTGTCAGATAAAATTGACCTTCTTACAGAGGCCAAAGTTTCTGCTGTGCATGCAAAATTTCTATATGCCAAATTAGCCGAACTATTAGCCGAACTTTTGTCGGCTTCTCAAAGCCATAAATTTAATTCGCGAAAAACGCATCTGGCTGATTCTATTCATTTATTGGCCGAAAAACTACATAAGAGATCGCTCGTTATTTTGTTTACTGATATGTTTGAACATGAGCACCGAAACGAAATATTCGACGCATTACAACACCTTACCTATAATAAACATGAATTGATTGTCTTTCATGTTTACAATTCTGAACTGGAGCAAAAATTCAATTTCATGAATCGTCCGCATAAATTTATTGATTTGGAGTCGGGCCGAATTTTGAAACTACAGCCCGGACAAATTAAAGATTCTTATCAAAAAAAAAGCAACGAATTTTATAGTGAGATTGCACTAATGTGCCGAAAATATAAAATAGATATGGTGAAGGCCGATGTTCATCAGGATTTTAGAGAAATTTTATGGCCTTTTCTGGTAAAAAGGTCAAAAATGTTTTAATTTCGTGCAATATGGTGTCAATTATTTTTTCAGGAATAATCACTTGAATAATAAAATTTTGTAAAAAATGAAAAACTTATATTTATTATTAATCGGCCTAACTATTTCGATTTCCGGATTATCTCAGACCATTCAAAATGGCAAGGCAATTTACTATGCCGACAAGTATATTGGGAAAGCAACAGCAAGTGGCGAAATTTTTTATCAAACTGAATTAACTGCTGCGCATCCGAATTTGCCATTTAATACTTTGGTAAAAGTGATTAATAAACAAAACAATAAGTCGGTAATTGTTACTGTAAACGATAGAATGCCTGCCGGAAAAGGACGCATTATTCAACTTAGCCGTGCAGCAGCACAAAAAATCGATATGCTCGAACTAGGCGAAGTAAATGTAAAGTTAGAAGTTATCGGTGATAAATCATTGATGTATAAAGGAAAACAATTCGAAATAAACGAAAATGGATATATACTTGAGATGAAAGTTCCTTCGGTACCATTGGCAGGATACGGAATTCAGGTTGTTTCACTCACCGACATGTCTAACCTATACCAAGCTTTGAGCGATTTAAGCGTAGATTGGGGAAACAATCTATTGGTTTTTGTAGATAATACAACATCTCAAACTATTTATAAACTGATTATTGGGCCATTTGAAAGCAGAGCCAAAGCAGAATCTTATCAAAAAAATATGCCTTTAATCTATGGGAATAAAGCAAAATATAAAGGCTTTATTATTGATTTTTCGGAACTTAAATAGGGGCTGCTGAAATAACGCTAAAAATAAGTTCCTTAGCATATTACTTCTATAAATTATAATTTCGCATGCAAGCTTTTTAAAGTAGAACTTGCGAAAACCTTATGCCTAAATAGCATAAGGTAATAAGGTAGAAATTAATGCTACAGTTTTTTTCTACTAAGGTGTCCCCCCACACGTTAGAGCATCAAAAACCTTATCTGCCATTTACACCTTAGTAGTCAGTATTTTAAAAGCACGGTTAAACCTTATTTCCTTATTATGTAGCCACTGAGATGAAAACCATTTTCTGAAATTCTCATTCAAAATCATTCTGTTTTAGTTTTTCAGCAGCCCCTAAATAGGAGAAATATTTTATATTCGATATTTGTGGCTAAATATTTTGCATTAAATTCGCAAACCGAAAAATTAGTGTAAAATGACGAAACAGATACTGACTATTGGATTGCTAATACTTTCTAATACTTTTATGACTTTAGCTTGGTATGGCCATTTAAAATTTGCCGATTGGAAATGGTTTAATAAGCTGGGATTAGTATCTATTGTTCTTATTAGTTGGGGAATAGCCTTATTTGAATATTTTTTTCAGGTGCCGGCAAATAAAATTGGTTTCAAAGGAAATGGTGGCCCTTTTAGTTTGGTGGAGCTAAAAGTGCTCCAGGAAGTTATTACTTTGCTTGTCTTTACCGTTTTTACTATGATTGCCTTCAAAGAGGAAACCATTAAAACTAATCATTTAATCGGGTTTATTTTTTTGATTTTAGCCGTATACTTTATTTTCAAAAAATAGTCTTTTAATCTATTTTGCGTTTCGATTGCGATAATACAATAAACGGCTATCGCCTATCCATTCGTCGGCTATTGGCAAATAATGCATTCGAGGGGCTTCAATGCCTCTGCCAAAGAGTTTGTTACCTACTAATACCCGTGCCTCGTCCCACAAATCTTGCTCCATAAAACTTCCGATTAGCTGAGTGCCGCCTTCTACAATAATGCTTTGGAGCGAGTTATTGTATGCATATTCAATGATGGTGGTAAGCGCATTTTTGTTGTTTTCTAATTGCACATAACTAATATTCGATTTATTAGCTACAGATTTTTCCGTGAACACTATAGTCGGGATTTGTTTATCGAAAAGTGATAAATCGGCAGGCAGCCTTAAACTGCGATCGAGTACCATTCTCACCGGATTTTTGCCACTCCAGTTACGAACATTTAGTGCCGGATTATCTTTTAAAGCCGTGTTTGTGCCAACTAAAATAGCCATTTCTTCAGTTCTCCATTTGTGCACCAATCGGCGAGCTAATTTATTGGTAATCCAAAATGGTTCGCGAGGTGTATCCTTGGTTCTCAGTTTATCTACATAACTATCTAGTGTCTCTGCCCATTTGAGAATAATATAGGGACGTTTTTTTTCGTGATAAACTAAAAACCGCCGGTTCAGTTCGCGGCATTCTTTTTCCAAAATACCGGTTTCTACTTCGCAGCCAGCATTTTTAAGAATTTGAATTCCTTTTCCGGCCACTTCTGCAAAAGGGTCTATCTGACCAATAACTACTCTCTTAAACTGTAAAGAAGCTATTAAACTGGCACATGGCGGAGTTTTCCCAAAATGTGCACAAGGCTCAAGATTTACATAAATAGTAGATTCTTTGAATAAAGTTTTGTCTATTACAGCATTAATAGCGTTTACTTCGGCATGCCAATCTCCAAATTTTTGATGATATCCCTCGCCGATAATTTGGTTATTGTGCACAATTACACTTCCAACAAGCGGATTTGGCGCTACCGTTCCAAGTCCCTTTTCGGCAAGTTCGATGCATCGCTGCATGTAGTATTCGTGTGAGTTTTCTTTATATCTTTGCTTCATCATCATATTAATTTAAATAGAAAAAGCTCCAAAATATTAGTTTTCAATGAAAAACACTATAATTCATATCAAGCAACAATTACATGGAATTTACCCTGAAGAGGAAATACAGGCAATTATTTTCATTATTTTCGAGCATGTAATAAATTTCTCGAAAACCGATGTGCTTATTAATTACAATACAAAGTTAAATGAAATTGAACAAAATCAAATTTTCAGAATTTCAGAGCGCCTAAAAAAAAATGAACCTATACAGTATATTCTTGGAAATACAGAATTTTATGGCCGAAAATTTTTGGTAAACTCTTCGGTGCTTATTCCACGGCAAGAAACAGAGCAACTGGTGGATTTGGCATGCAAATTATATGAAAAGGCTTCCAATATCCAGATACTGGATTTGGGTACCGGAAGCGGCTGTATAGCAATAAGTTTAGCTTTGCATTATTCAAATGCCCAAGTAACGGCCACAGATATTTCAACGGAAAGTTTAAAACTGGCAGAAAAAAATGCAATGCAAAAAAATGCAGCAGTAACATTTATTCACGATGATATGCTTAATACTAAGCTTCAAGGCCAATTCAACATTATTCTAAGTAATCCACCCTATATTATTCCGGCACAAAAAGCAGAAATGCACAAAAATGTGCTTGACTTCGAGCCAGAAAAAGCATTATTTGTTCCTGCCGAAAATCCTTTGCTGTTTTACGAAGCTATTGCTCAAATTGCAGATAAGTTGTTGATAGAGAAAGGCTTTTGTTTAGTAGAAATAAACGAAATATTTGGTAAGGAAACCATGGCCTGTATGAAAACACGAATGCAGAGTTCAGTAAAAGTAATAAAAGACTTTGCAGGGAAAGACCGTTTTATTTGCTTACAAAAATATTGAATAATAATTTCATTTATTGGTGTTATTTTGTATTTTAGTAAAAATTTCGCCAATGAAAAATTTGATTGAAGCAAATCTAAAGAACTTCGATAAAAATGATTTTGTTGAATATAATAAAGCTTATATACTCGTAGTTTTTAATTATGTCAGTATTGTCTTGCTGTTCATTACATTCGTCCGGTCTTTTATCAATTACGAAACATCTTCAAATTCGATTCTACTTTCGTTTTTGCTGCCGGGAATTGTTTTAAGTATTTATATTATTGATTTGATTTTATTAAGATATTCATCCAAGGTTCAGATTCCCGGAAATCTTCTTATTCTATCCTTTTTGTTTATATTTCTGGGGGGCTCTTTTTTTCTGGTTGAAGATATTGGGGTACGTTTGTATTTTGGTATCTTTTTTTATCTGGTAGCCATTTTTTCAATGAGTTATCTTGTATCCGGAAAATGGGTCGTTTTCCTTAATCTTTTCATTTTACTGGTGGGCATAAATATATTGTACAACAAAATTGTAGCAGTAGAAAGTTCGCCTGCAATTCTGCGTTTGGCAAAAATTGGCCTAATTAATATTCATATAGTGCTCATAGGCTTGAGTATTGTAATTACTTTAACAAGAAGTATTACATCAAAATTTATGGAAAAGATACTTTTTTCGAAGGAAAGACAAAAAAAATTCAACAACTTATTGTCAAAAATTATCCTGAACGTTGAGAAAACCAGCCTTCAAATAAATGAACTTACATCTCAAATGGAATTAATTTCGATGAAGGTAAAAGATTCATCAGCCATTCAGGCAGCATCTTTAGAAGAAATATCGGCCACCATTGAGGAGCTTACAAATTCGGTTGACGAAACGGCTCATATTGCAAAAGAAGCGAATGATTCCGTTGATTTGAGTATACAAATGATTGAAAGTAATGAACAAAATTTTAGACAAACCACAGAAGAAATATTAAGAACAAGAGAAGAAAGCTATAAAATTGAAGAAATATCAGGTAAAACGGAAATTTTGGCCATAAATGCATCAATTGAAATCTCAAGGTCTACCAATCAGGGGTTTTCTAATATTGCGCACGAAATCAGAAAACTAGCCGAAATTACCCTTAAAACAGCTACCGATATTTTTCAACTATCAGACCAAGCCTTTGGATATAGCGAAAATTCTGGTACAAATTTAATTCAGATTAAACAAGTGGTATCTTATTTAGATACACAAATAAGTGCTATATATATGGGAGTGCTTGAACAAAAAACGGCTTTTGAGAGTATCTCAAGGGGAATAATAGAAATTTCGGAATCATCGCAATTAAATGCAGCGGTTAGCGAAAAGCTTACCGAGTCACTTAGTGAATTGAAAAGAAATTCTAATGAACTTAAATCGCTTTTTAATTAATAGAAAATGCCATGATTGAATACTTTCTTACATCTACGGACAAAACTGATTTTCTGCATTATATTAAATCAAAAGTACTGGTTAATATATGTTTTTTGGGAATTTTTCTGGTAAGCATTCAACTTATGTCTTCTGTTATTGTGGGCATAGAAGCCAATGAAATCGGTCGCAGAGTTATTATGCCTTTAGCAATTATTTCGATTTTCTTTGGAGATTTGTTTTTTTTAAAGTATTCTAAAAATAAAGAGTTGCCCGGCAATTTTTTGGTTATGTCCTTATTGCTGGTACAATTTGGCTTCTTATTCTACTATGCTCCAACGGCTGGCTTAGATTATTTTGTATCAGGATTTTATCATGCAATGCTATTTTTTAGTCTAAGTGCCATTTTGTCTAGCAGGAGCTTTATTCTCGCCAATACCTTGTTTTTTCTTGTTGCCATTAATTTAATCATATTTCTTCGCACTGAAAAGGTAATCACAGACCCACACATGATAGAATTGTTTAACAGCGGCAAATTTCATTTTCAGATTGTATTTCTTATTTTTGCTACCATTATTTTATCTGTAAATTCCATAAACAATGGAGCCTATTTCCAAATTAAGAAATATGTAAAAGAAGAAGAAGAAGAAACTGCTCAAAAAAAGCTATTTATAAGGGCCATTGAAAAAATGGCTGAGGTTTTAAATAAAGAAGCTAATTCTATTCGTTACGAATCTTCAAAAGTAAGAAACGGAAGCAGTTCGCAAGCTGCTAGCATCGAAGAGATTTCGGCTTCGATAGTAGAAGCTGCTAGTGCCCTGATAGAAGTGTCTGACAATTCCCAACGTAGTAAGCAAATGTCCGAAAAAACATCCAAATCTATAAACGAAAACCTTGCCTATTTTCAAAAAACAGCCGATGTAGTTGCCAATATAAAAAAACACAGCGAAGAAATAGAAAAAATTGCCGCACAAACAGAAGTTCTCGCAATTAATGCAGCTATTGAAGCATCAAAAACCCGTGGTCTGCATGGTGGTTTTACTGTAATAGCTACTGAAATAAAAAAATTAGCGGAAAATACCATTCAGGCATCGGAGAATATTTTTGCTTATATTGATAAAAGCCACGAAATGAGCCAATTAACGTCTCATCGAGTAACCGAAATAAATTCGGGATTGCTCGAACTCAACAACAAAATGGAGCATGTTGTTTTGGCTGCCGAAGAGCAGAAGCAGTCTGTATACCAGATTTCATTAGTGATGAATGAATTAAATAGTAGTGCTCAGGAGAATTCGGCGGCAAGTAATCAGCTTTTTGAAATTGCCGATAAACTGAAAGAACTTTCGGAGATGCTAAAAGATCAGTTGCAGATTAAAGCATAAAAGCTTTGATAATGAAGCTGAAAGAAAATACTATAATAAAAAGCATTCGAAAACTGTTTATTGACGATAGATTTATACTTATTCTCATCTTTACTAACTCCTTGGCCATTTTTTTGCAAGGCTTTAGTAATTTATCAAAAGAAATAATTCTTTTCACCGATATCATAGATTCAATAATTACCCTATTGTTTGGTATCGAAGTTATTGTAAAATGGAAGACTCATGGAACCAAAGAATACTTTCGTTCTCATTGGAATAAATTAGATTTTGTATTAATAATGCTTGCTTTTCCGGCACTAGCACATTGGTTTATCAATGTGGATTCGGGATCATTAAGCTGGCTACTTATTTTTAGAGCCATTAGAGTTTTCAAATTTTTCCGGTTTCTGAAATTTATTCCTGAAATAGATAAGTTAGCCATTGGAATAAAAAGAGCATTAAAAGATTCTGTGCTGGTGTTTTTTGGTTTTGTTTTGTACAATTTTATTATTTCGGTTTTCTCTTGCTACATGTTTAAAGACCTTGCTCCCGAATACTTTGCCAATCCTGTGCAGTCTTTTTATACCACTTTTAGGGTTTTTACAGTAGAAGGATGGTACGAAATACCCGAACTTATAAGTGAGCGTTCGGGAACAGTTATGGCTTTTTTTTCCAAAATATATTTTATGCTCATCCTGCTCACTGGCGGAATTTTGGGATTATCTTTGGTGAATTCCATTTTTGTAGATGCCATGGTGAGCGACAACAACGAAGATTTGGAAAAAAAAATCGATAGGCTAGCTTCTCAAGTCGATGAAATAAAAAGACTTTTACAGAATGACCGGAAACAAGACAAAATTTAGATTGTTTTTATTCTTTTTTCATTTTTTGGTTGATTCTTTCTAGTATTGTAAAAAGAAAAAGTATATGAAAATATTTACCATTGAAAGCGGAAATTTTAAACTCGATGGCGGTGCTATGTTCGGTGTAGTTCCAAAGTCTTTGTGGCAAAAAGCTTATCCTGCCGACGAAAACAATATGTGCTCTTGGGCCATGCGTTGTCTTTTGGTCGACGATGGCAAAAATGTGCTTCTTGTTGATACCGGAATTGGCGATAAGCAAGACGAAAAATTCAAATCGCATTATTTTTTGTTCGGTGAGCATAGTATGGAAAAATCGCTTAATGAGAAAGGTTATTCTCCAAAGGATATAACTCATGTATTACTAACTCATTTGCATTTTGATCATGCCGGAGGAGCCATCGAAAAAAAACCAAACGGCACTTATGGGCCTGCATTCCCAAATGCAACATATTTTATTAGTGAGCGTCAATGGAATTGGGCAACTAAGCCCAATCATCGCGAAAAAGCTTCTTTTCTCTCTGAGAATATTTTACCTATTGAACAAAGCGGAAAACTGGAAATAATTTCTCAAGAGCAAGAGATTTTACCCAATATCGCTATTCGATTTTTTCATGGGCATACAGATGGACAAATGATTCCCTTTATTAAAACCGAAAGAGGCAAAACAGTTGTTTTTATGGGCGATCTACTGCCATCGCATGCGCATATTCCAATGCCTTGGGTGATGGCTTATGATACCAAACCCCTGATTACCTTGGATGAGAAGGAAAAACTTTTTCCAGAGGCAGTGCAAAATGGTTATATTCTGGTTTTTGAACATGATTTATTCTACGAATGCGCCACATTGGAAAATACCCCCAAAGGTATTCGTGCAGGTAGGTTAGGCAAACTTTCCGAATTGATAGAATAGCATTAGGCCCTTATTTTGATTCGCAGTTTTTGTACCTTCCTCCCAAAAACTTAATTTTTATTTATGAGTCTAGTCTAAAAACCCTGCCAGCGTTGATTTTTATAAAATGCTGTAACTGTACTAAACAGTTTATAAGTCAATTAAGAAAACGCTGGCAGGGGTATAATCATTTTTTCAATCTTTTTAGACTGAACTCATTTATGTTTATTGAAAGATATGAATATAGCTTATCTTTTTGATTAACTAAATTTTAATGCTGTAGATGCAGTTTAATTTCCCATTTTATCAGTGTTTTCATTTTTTTTTTGTAACTTGCTTAATCTGTCAGGTATTTTGCGGAATTGAAACAAGAAAATTAATTAGATATGAAAACTACTCATCAAAAAATTCTGATACTATATCTTTTTATTATGTCATTATCTGTATTTGATGCAAAATCAATTTATTACAATACTATTTTTTCTTTAGATAAGGACAAAATAAATCACTTAAGCGATACGGAGCAAGATTCTCTTGCTTTGGTTGCATTATTTAATGCAACCAATGGTTACGCTTGGAACAATTCAGCCAATTGGTTAAGCGGAAATCTCGAAACCTGGTATGGCATAACGCTAAATTCCG
The DNA here is from genome assembly GCA_020720625.1 of Acetofilamentum sp. Classification (GTDB taxonomy): domain Bacteria; phylum Bacteroidota; class Bacteroidia; order Bacteroidales; family DYOH01; genus DYOH01. Next base: position 22,699 of record DYOH01000023.1, read on the forward strand.
AAAAGCGTGTTATTACTATTGCTTTAAACGAAAATAATTTATCAGGTACTATTCCTCCTGAGTTTGGAAATCTTACCATGCTCGATTCGTTAAATTTGTATTTAAATAATTTATCGGGCGAATTACCATCCGAATTTGCTTATTTGCAGGAGCTTAGATCCCTTACTTTATGGGATAATCAGTTTTCGGGTGCATTCCCGGAGCAATTATTTTCCATGAGTAAACTCGAATATTTAGATTTGGATGGAAACCAATTTACGGGTACAATTCCTCCGGGCATTGCCAATTTGCAAAGTTTGAAGAACATTTATTTAGGAAATAATCCTTTTACAGGGAATATTCCGGTTGAAATTTTCTATTTAAGCAAATTAGAGATATTGGGCATATACGATACCCAAATATCGGGATCAATTCCTCCTGGTATTGGAAATTTACCAAATCTTGTATCTTTGTTTTTGTCTGGAAATCAATTAAGTGGAGTTATTCCTGAAACAATCTACAATTTGTATAATTTACAAGTTCTTTCATTATCCCGAAATTTGTTAACAGGCGGAATCTCTTCATCAGTTGTCAAGCTTTCTAAACTAAGGCAATTACTTCTTTGGGGAAATCAGCTTTCCGGGTCTATTCCGTCAGCAATTGGCCAATTGCCTAATTTGCAGTATTTGCAATTGGGCGATAATTTGCTTTACGGCGAATTACCTCCGGAAATTGGTGATTTAAGTAGTTTATTAAATCTCGATTTACGAAACAACCAACATTCCGGAAATCTGCCGGCATCTTTGGGCAATCTATCAAATCTGCAGACTTTTAATTTGGTAAATAATCAATTATCCGGTCCAATACCACCAGAATATGGCAATTTATCTCAGCTTTTATATTTAGATTTAGGGGCTAATCCATTACAGTGCAATATTCCTGCGGAACTTGGCAATTTAAATAATTTGCAGCGCATGTATCTTGCAAATGCCCAACTTGTTGGAGAAATACCTTCTAATCTTGGAAATTTGAGTTCATTGATAGCTCTTGCATTGGATAAAAATTCGCTCACAGGTCAAATTCCTTATCAATTGGGTCAACTTAATTCTTTGCAAGGCTTATATTTGCAGAGTAATCAATTAAGTGGCATAATTCCCCATGAACTGGGCAATCTGGCCAATTTGAATGCACTGTTTCTGTCTGGTAATCAAATAAGTGGAGAAATCCCTATTGAATTGGGAAATCTATTAAACCTTACTCAGTTGGTTTTAAATAATAATCAACTTACCGGAACTGTACCCTCAGAAGTAAATAATCTGTCGAACATGTATTTGTTGGATTTATCAACTAATTTTTTATCCAGATTACCCAAATTTGACAAAGTTCCATTTAATATGGATGCAAATAGCGGATTATTGCTCCAAAATAACTTATTTACTTTTCATGATTTGGAAAAAAATGCGTATTATCTTAATTATCAGAATAAATACAGTCCACAGGCAAAAGTGCATCTTAATGAAACATCCAGGCTTGTGAATTATTATGAATATGTTAACCTCGATGCAGAACTTTTAACTAACGATACCTTAATTTCTGGTAATACTTATTTTTCATGGTACCGAAATAGCGAGTTGGTGGCCGGCCCATCGGTTACATCTACGTATAATATAAATTCTTTTACAGATATTGATGCCGGCTATTACTATTGTTTGATGAACAACAGCTTGCTCGACAGTCTGCAATTGGTAACGGATTCTATATACATAAATACTGCTGTTAGTGCACCCGAAGCACCTTCTGATGTTTCACTTAGTGCGCTTTCTTCGAGCGAAATAAAAATTAACTGGCAAGATAATTCATCGCTAGAAAATGGATTTGAAATTTATAGAAGTACCGAATCAGGAATAAATTACTCGATTATTTTTACTACCGCTGCAAACGTAAATAACTACACAGACGTTGGATTATCGCCTTCTACCACATATTATTATCAGATACGGGCATTCAACGGCAGCGGGTATTCAAATTTTACCGAGGAAAAGGCCATCGCAACATTGGGCTTATCTACAGCGCCAAATGCACCCACTGGGCTTACTGCCAATGCCGTATCCGATACTCAAATAGATTTATCATGGATAGATAATTCGGATAATGAGGATGGATATAAATTCTACATTTCTAACGATGGAATTAACTATAGCTATTTTGGGTCTGTAGGGTCTAACGAAACAAGCTTATCGAGCAGGCTATTAACAGCAAACACCACATACTATTATTTTGTTGGAGCCTATAATGCTTTTGGAGAGAATTTTTCACAAACGGTTGCAGCCACTACATTTTCTAATACCACGGCCCCAAATGCACCTACCAACTTTGCTGCCGATGCTCTAAGTGGCACCTCGATAAAACTCACATGGACAGATGTTGCATTTAATGAAGAAGGATTTTATGTGTATCGGTCTATAGATAACCAAAATTTTTCACAAGAATATACACTTGGCGCCAATGAGATTTTTTATTTGGACAATGGGTTAAAACCTTCAACTACCTACTATTATTATGTTTGTGCCTATAATGCTTTTGGATCGGCGTGTACCGAAACGCTGATTGCATTTACACCATCAACAACAATGCCCACTGTTTATAACGGTACAGCCTGTCAGGGAGCTTTGGTAAATTATGTTAATGCCGATGGAAGCGGTATTCGTTGGTATTCCGATGCAAGCTTATCTAATTTTGTAAGTTCAGGTAATTATTATTATCCATCAACTTCAAATAGCGGGGTTTTTTATTATTATGTTACTCAAGATTTGGGCGGATTCGAGAGCGATGCTGCTGTAGCAACGTTTACTGTTTTTTCATTACCATACGCCAATGCAGGCCCTGATATTGTTACCTGTGAGTATGAATCACAAATTGAAGCCAATAAACAGGGAGCAAATGCATCAGGAATTTGGGAAATAATAGTTGGAAACGGGAGTATTTCCAATTATTATTCTAATAGCATTACTTATAGCGACCCTAATCGAATTAATGCGACCCTTAGCTGGACAATTGTCGACCAAAACAATTGTACTAATTCCGATCAAGTGAAAATTGTTTTTAATCCATTACCCCAAGTGCCAAATATACATGTTAAGGGAGGTTTTGTTTTTATTTGCACCGGTCCCGACATGAAGGCCTACAGATGGTTTAAAAACGGTAATGAGATTGCGGGTGAAACAGCAAAGTATTATGTAGAAAGAAATTATATGGGAAATACTTATGCAGTAGTTGTGCAAAACGACTTTGGCTGCTTTAATTATTCCCAAATAAATTATAAATCAGAATTGGCAGATAATTATCAGATTCAACTATACCCAATGCCTTCAAAGAATAAAGTGTATCTATCTGCCGAAAATAAAGAACTATCCATTATTGAAGCCAATATTTTAGATCAATTTGGTCATGTAAAGAAATCTATCTACTTCGAAAATCAGCAATTGTTTTATGATTATGAGTTGGATATATCAGCATTAATACAAGGTTATTATGTATTGGAACTTATTTTTTCTGATGGCGAAAGGGTTTACAAAAAAATAATCAAAGAATGATTTTTTTTGCAGAGATTATCAAAAATTGACATAACTTTGGAAAGTATTTGGAATAAACAAAAATTTTTATATATGAAGAACACTGGTATAAAGCACAATAGAAAGCACTTAAGCATTGGATTTTTTGTTATGATTCTGTTAATGCCTAATGTTAATCTTTTTGCTCAAGTTTTAACTGGTCAGGAGTATGCTGTAAAACAACAAGTACTAACTATTGTAGACAAATATAGTAATAGCTGCAATTTTTACGGCAGCCAAGGAGTTATGGATGCAAATACAATCCTTGAGTTTAAACAGCTTTTTGTACAGGAAACCAATGTATTAATTTACAACGACATAGAGCCGGAGCAAGTGAGTGGGCAATTTCTCGCCCTTGATAATTATTCAGCTAATCTGCAAATGGGCTATCCAAAAGGTTTATTAGTAAAAATAAATGCTGCAAGTGCAGTGCTTAGTCCAGCTTATCCCTTCGGAAAGAGTAAAACTTATATAGTAAACGCTATGTTTGTGAAAAACTTGTTTGGGCTTTATAATGGCACAACAATTCACGATTTTTCGGCTACCCTGGTTTTGCAAATTACATTTAGTATGAAAACAGGTACACCATCCGATTTTAAGATATACAACATTGCCACTCCTGAAACAGCAATAAATATCGTAAATGAGAAACGAAAAGTGGGTATTGATTTTGGCCCCGAAGTGTATATGATAAATTCAGAGTTCTATAATCCGTTTTTCGAAAACTCCAATGGATGGACCTACAACGGCGAAAACAATCTGGGTTTTGGTATCGAACTGATTATTCCTATTGTGCCTGCATTGAGATTAGGCACAGGGCTTAGGTTTAGTTCTTTCAGTTCTTTTGCTCAGTTACCCTATACTTCTTCAACATCAAGTAGTTTATTTTCAGATGCAGATGGTGATCAGTATTATTCTAATATAATTGCCGAGCTAAATCATCAGAATTACTATAGCACTTTAGAAGTGCCTGCTCAATTGATGTTGGTTCTTTTTCCAAAGAAAAAATTTAATCTCTATCTTTCGGGCGGAATTCTCTGGACAAAAACTCGTTCGGCAGAATATCAGTTAAGTGGGTATACTATCACATCGGGCACATATCCCGAGTATAACGTTACTCTTGAAAATATTCCCGAATATGGTTTTGAAAGCAGACAATATAACGAAGAATCTTTTGACTGGGATATAAAATCCAGTACAATAATGACTAGCTACGGTGCCGGAATTATGATTCGTCTGGGCAAATCCATGGCTCTTAAAGCAGGATATTATTATCAGGGCGGCAGTTTGGGCTATGAAGAATCGAGTTATATGTATAAGTTCTTTGGGGCGAATGAAGAAATGTGGGCCGAAACTTCTGGCTTTACGTTCTCTTTCCTTTTTTAAGATTATTTGTTGACGAATTAAAACTTATAAAGCAATATTTCGTTTATATATTAATAAAAATTAGAAACTAACGAATCAAAATAGAGAAATATCATGAAGCCAAATTTTAATTTTGTGGGAAAAATCTTACTCATTTTAATGCTGAGTACGTTTGGATTTAGTGCAGTTGCTCAAAAATTTGACCAACTTGTGAGGACACCCGACGGTAAGTATGGTTTAATTACCATTACCGACACTAAAATACATGATAATGTATTTAATCTGGAACTTAAAGTGGTTTGGGTTGATAAAAACCTGAAGCCTGTTAATGAAACAGATGCCATGTTGGTGTTAAGTCGCGATGGATTAAAAATTTCGCATCCCAACGATGTAGTATGTACCAATCTTGGCATAGGAGCTATTAAATCATTCAACCAATCTCTGAAACTGGAATTTGCAGTAAACGAAAACTTTAATTCAGGGGTATTTAATTTTGATTTTGATATTCAATACATTAGCGCTTCTAATCAAATTGCCGGTGCTCAGGAATTAATGTTTAAACAGCCTGATAAATTGAGTTTTAAGAAGAATGTTCTGCCAGGCGATGTTGTAGTGCTCGACAGAATTCCTCCTACTATTCTCATTACATCAAGTCCTGATTTATCAAGAGGTTTTAAGCCGGTATACGATGTAAATCAGGTTACTCTGGCAGGAAAAATTAATGATGAAAGTAACATTTTTTCTTTTAAAGTAAACGGCAAGGAATATAGTCTTGCTGCCGATGGTTCATTTACAGTAGTACTAAATCTAATTGAAGGTGAAAATAAAATTGACCTGGAAGCTATAGACGAAAGGTCAAACAAAGCAACTCAAACAGTATATATGCGTTATCAACCGCCTGTAATTGTTTCAACTGAGGTTCCACTAGATACCGCCGGCGGATTTACTAGCGGAAAATATTTTGCCTTGATTATTGGTGTTAACGACTATCAGGACATCAATATAAATAGCCTCGACAAGCCTGTTCAGGATGCTCAAAAACTTTACAATGCACTTACAACATATTATACATTTGATCCCGAAAATGTAAAATTCCTAAAAAATCCTACTTATGAAGAAATTATTGGAGCACTCGACTGGTATTCCGGAAAACTTACCGCCAGCGATAATCTATTGATTTTTTATGCCGGACACGGTCACTGGGATGAGCAAAGACAACTAGGTTACTGGCTTCCTTCTGATGCCAAGAAAAGTAGCACAGCTAGCTGGCTTAGAAATTCAACACTTAAAGATTATATTGGAACCATTCAAACACAGCATACGCTGCTTATTGCTGATGCTTGCTTTAGCGGAGGTATTTTTAAAACCCGTGCAGCATTTGCCGATGCATCAAAGGCTATTAATAAACTTTACGAAATGCCTAGCCGCAAGGCCATGACAAGTGGAACACTTACCGAAGTGCCCGACGAAAGTATTTTTCTGAAGCTTTTAGTTAAACGTTTGGAGCAAAACGAAGTGAAATATATATCTTCGGAGGCGTTATTTGCCAGTTTTCGCGAGGGTGTGCTAAATAATTCACCCACGGTGCCCCAATTTGGTACTGTTCATGGTGCGGGCGACGAAGGTGGTGATTTTATTTTTATACGTAGAGATAAATAATTGATTTTTTCTGATTATTATATTTTAAAATGTTCGCTTCATGTTTAGCGAACATTTTTTTTCGGGATGTAATTTTGTTTATTATTCATCTAAACTTATTTTAATGACTTTTACTTATTTACATTTTACTATGAAAAAGCATTTTTTTGTGTTGGCTTTGCTTGGTTTTTCACCTTTTCTGATATTGGCGCAAAAGCTTAATGGATATGATGAGGAAATAAAGCAGAAAATTTTGCCCATGATGGAAACTTATTTGGAAATTTTTGCATCATCTCAGCAGATGCAGCAAACTAATCAGGCAAAAATTGAACAATTTTTAGCCCTCTATAGCATTGAGCAACAAGTTGTGCATTATAATGATATCGAACCTGAGCTTTCCAGCGGCGAGGTTATTTCCATTAGCAGCTATTTATCTTTACTTTATACCGCATATCCACAAGGAGTATCTATTAAAATGAATCCGCAGAGTGTTATTATCAGTCCGGCCTACCGATTAGGAAAGAAAAAAAATTATGTGGTAAATGCGGTGGTGGATAAGCATCTTTTTGGATTATATAAAGGCGAAACTTTACAGGATTTTAGTAGAACATTGGTTTTTCAGTTTTCATTTGATACCAAAAGTGGTTCCCCCGACAACTTTAAAATTTTTCGGATTTCTACTTCTGAAAATGCTTTTGATATTGTAAATGAATCAAAAAAACAACAGAGAAAGAAAAAACGCAGATGGGTTTTATTTACTGCCGTAGCTGCTTTTTTTGTGTTTTATTAGCATACTATAAAAGATTTTATTCACGAATCGGCTGAGCTTTATGTGCCCATTGGTTTGGAAATTTCAAATGAATTGTTGAAATTCTGGTATCAATTATTATTTTAAAGATATGAACTTAGCCGATTTTGGATATGAAAAAATACCCGAAATATACCGTAATGACATTTTTAGCAAAGGTTTAGTGCCGGCAAGGGTAATTGCCGAGCATAAAGAGCGTTATGCTGTGCTTACCGAAGATGGCGAATTGGATGCCGAAATTACTGGTAATATGAGATTTACTGCTAATGCTGGTAAAGATTTTCCGGCCGTTGGCGATTGGGTGGCAATAAGTGTTTTTGAACAAAATGTGGCGCTTAAACATCAAATTTTACCCAGATTTTCTGTTATTGCAAGGCAAGATATTGCTCAGCTTGGTGAAATTTCAGCTTATTGCCGCAAATATAGATGTTGCTTTTTTGGTTCAGGCTGTTGACCGTGATTTTAATCTAAATCGTTTGGAAAGGTATCTTACCATTTGCTATCAGGGCAAAGTAGAATCCATTATTGTGCTTACCAAAACCGATTTGATAGAGATTCCACTTCTGAATGAAATTGAACTTTCAATAAAAGCAAGGTTAGAGCATGTGGCAGTTGTAAAAATCAGTAATTTAAATCTCTCCGGAATTGCAGAATTAAGCCGTAGGATAGAAATAGGCAAAACCTATTGTTTGCTCGGTTCTTCTGGAGTTGGCAAATCTTCTTTAATGAATAATCTTGCCGGTATACCTTTAATGAAAACAGATTCCATTAGCAAAAGTACCACAAAGGAAGGCATATAACAAGCCATAGAGAGCTTATTGTGTTGCCCGGCGGCGGCATTTTAATCGACAATCCGGGCATGAGAGAAGTTGGAATTGCAAATTCGGATGGTGGATGGATGTCGACTTTTGATGCTATTATCCAACTGTCAAAAGACTGCAAATTCGTTGATTGCTCACACACAAACGAAACGGGTTGCGCTGTAGTAAAGGCGGTAGAAATTGGCAAACTAGACCCTGATGCCTACAACAATTTCTTAAAAATGGAGAAAGAGAAGGAGCATTTCCAGACTAATTTAGTAGAACGTCGCAAAAAAGACAAGCAATTTGGCAAGATGCTAAAAAACTACAAAAAGAATAAGGACAAGGAATAGTAGCTCGGTTTTGAATAATCATTTTCCGTATGCACAGGCTCTAATATGTAATTGCTTTGCGAATATGACACTAGAAATTCGCTTTTATTGAAAGCCTTAGCTCAAAATATTTTCGTTTTCGGCTTTTACAGAAATTAAGTGTCTTCCGAATTTATAAGTGATTGTAATGAAATATACTCAACAACGATAAAGACCGGTTTATGCAAATTATGGCTCACGATCTTAAAAATCCATTTAATTTGCTCATTGGATTTTCCGGTATTTTATTGCGTAATTTCCGAAAGTACGACGAAAAGAATTTGGAAGAAAAGCTCCATATTATCTCCGACATTTCATACAAAACCTATAATCTGCTTGAAGAACTACTCGTTTGGTCGAAAGCCCAATCCGGCCTTCTTCCTTTTGAACCGGTTGAATTAAACCTAAATGTGGTTTGCCACGATGTAACTTCTGGGCTAAATAAGAGTGCCGCCAAAAAGAATATTGGTATTGTATGCAATATACAACTCGATATTCAGGTTATGGCCGATTATAATATGCTTAAAACCATTTTACGAAATTTAATTTCAAATGCGATTAAGTTTACACAACAAAATGGCCGAATTGTTATCAGTGTTGAGTATGATAATAGCGAGTGGCTAATATTAACGGTTGAAGATAATGGAATTGGAATAGAAGAGCCTAATCTGGAAAAATTATTCAATATCAATCGGAATTATACAACAATCGGAACTGAAGGAGAAAGTGGCACCGGACTTGGTTTACTGCTATGCAAAGAGTTTGCCGATAAGCACCATGGCCGGATATGGGTCGAAAGTGAATATGGAAAAGGTGCTCGTTTTAGATTTACAATGCCAAGAGTATAAGCTATTGGTTAATAACCGAAATTGCTGATTTTATAGTAATTATATCGCCTTAATGGAAATGGCATTTACCCAAATCAGCAATTTCGGTGCATCAGAAAAATGCATCTACTTACGCAAAAACATCTGTGTAAAATAGTAAGTACCTCCGCTTGAAGCAATACCAATACCGGTAATTGTGTAATCGCCCAGCATGTTGGTATTATGGCCGCTACTGTTTTGCCATTGAACTAGTGCTTGTTGCGCTCCACTGGAATTATAGGCTACATTTTCGGCAATAGCACCCATGGCTATTTTTGCCCAAATTAGATCGGTGCGTTCATCAAAACCTCCATGTCCGAAACTTACGGTACTGTTTGCCATATTTTGGCTGTGTTCTCTGCACAATTCCCGCATATATTCATTCATTTCCAATTTCGACAAACCTTTAGAAACCCTATAATCGTTCACCAGACGCCAAACTTCTTCTTCCATTTTTAATAAATCTGCTTGCGCAGGAGTTGAAGATGCTTCTTTTGTGCTGATAAATGAACTGCTTATGCCCGTGAATAGAAGCAATAGCAAAAAAATCAGGAGTCGTGTTTTCATATATTTATTTTTTAGATGGATATCATTAGCATCCAAATTACAAAAAATATATTTAAGAACACTGCTTTTTTGATGGTTTATTGAGCTTAAAATGCTGGCGTTTTTCTAAAACTTACCCTAAGCCGTTTTAGTGTTTTTATAAAAACTTGCATAATCCATACTTATTACTTTTATTAATCACATTTTTTACCAATATATACCTAAATAAAAAAACCCGGCTTAAAAAATCGGGCTTTTTATTATTCATCTGCGCTCAGCTATCTTTTCTCCAGATAAAGCTTCTGTCCGCTATTTAAAGGTTCAATTACTAAGATATTATCTTCGAAGTAATAGTTGTAATTCATTTCCATGTTTTCAAGTTTCCATAGAATTGTGGAGTCGCTTGCTATTAATTCTCCTGTAATATCGAAACCTTTTGATGTAGACATTTTTGTACCATCAAAAATATAGTTTGTTCCTATATTTATCTCGTCAAATACGCCCTCTGCCTTAACAATTTCCCAAGTGCCTTGTATTCTATCTTTTGGAGCTAAGCTACTATCTACTTTTGAGTGATTATCACAACTCATTGTAATACTAAGGAAAAATGCAATAATTATCAAACTTATTGTTCTATTCATAAATGGTTAAATATTAGATAAATAATAGTTTAAATTTTATGGCTAGCAGTTTATTTCAAGTCCTGCCTTATATATCACATTATCAAATAAAAGCATTATTTTTAATACATAAAGCGTTCTATTGTCTAACGATATGCAGTTCGCTCATAATCCATAAAATTTATCGCAGATTAACAATATTACTAATTGTTCAACTTTTTGTAAGTTAATATTTGGTTTATCTCGTTTATTAATTGCAAGTTTCCATCTACCATCGAAATTTTACAGATAACTTCGTTTAATCCTTGTGGGGTATAGTGCATTTGGCCATTTACAATGAAATAAATGCCCGCTTCTTCGTTAGTGTTTTGTGTTTTTTTCAACACGTCGAGCTCAAAATTAAGCACTGTACCTTTTAGCATTTCGAAATTGGATCCATCTCCGGTAATGCTTATAAGTTCCCAACTGCCCTGAACTTGATCTTGTCCTATGGCAGGTGCGTTGGCAGCTATTTCGGTTGAATTTTCTGTAGTTGTTTCTGCAGTTGAGGTTTCGGTGTTATTGTTGCAAGAAACGGTCATCAAGGCAGCAGTTGCAATTGCCATCATTAAAATTTTTGTTTTCATTCGTCTATGTTTATAAAAATTAATAATTTACTCTTTAGTACTCTCTAAAATTTGCATTAGCTTCTCAGCCTCCGGTAACGTAAGCGATTGATAAAAAACACTAAATGTGTATGCCCCATTGCTTAAAGCTTTGTGATAAAGAATGTGATATTCCTCGTTATTGTTTTCGTTGGTGTAAATAAGCAAACTGTTTTCGCGTTCATCTGCTATTTTAGTAAGCGAATCGGTAAGCCAACCGATTTTTGCTTCTTCTTTATCAAAATCGCTTGTTTTTTGGATGGAAACATAAATATAGCGTTCTTCCAATTTAATTATTATCTGAAGAAAAGTCTCAAATGTTGGCTCTTTTTGCTCTTCTGTATAGGAAACTTCAGAAAAATGATATTCCGAACCTTGTGGCAAGTCTATGATAAACTGATAGCCCAAACTGTCTATTTTTGTTGGGGTTTGCGAAAATGCATTCATGTATGTAGATAATATTAAGATTAATAAATATTTCTTCATTATATATAGATATTAATTAAGCGTTGAATAATAAAAATAATTTTTTCATAGCACATTGATATAAAATTTTGAAGCAAATATGTAGGTTTGGATTGTAAAAAATCAAGTCGGGTTTGTCAAAATTTATTCTTTTCTATATTTTAGAACTATTTATATTAATATAATTAGATGTATATGAAAGGGTTAATATTTGTGCAATTTTTAATGAAAAAATTGAGCAATCAACGTTAATGTAAGAAAGATGAGGGTGTTTTGCCAGTAAATTTTTTAAAAGAGGAAATAAAAGTAGCTCTGGTATTAAAACCCGACATTTCTGCAATGGCTTGCAATGTGAGTTTTTTGTTTTCCTTGTTGCTTATCAGTTCTTGTGCATAAATAACTCTAAATCTGTTTATAAAATGATTAAAATTAGTGTCAAACTCGTTATTTATAAGTTTCGAAATTATTTTTTTATGCTCGTGCATGGCCTCCGCTAAATCGTCAATCGAAAAATGAGAATTTAAGAAAGGTTTCTCTTTTTCAACGTAGGACAAAAGTTTATTTTTGAGTGAATTTTCACTATTGTTATCCATGGAAAGAGAATAATTATTTTCAATTTTTCTTTTTTTTGAGAGTTCAATATTTAATTCGAATAAAGTACTAAAAGCCCTGTTCTTTTTATTGTATAACCAAAATAGGAGCGTGATTAATAAGAGACTAAGTGTAATAAAAATAGCCCCAATAAGCATAACAAGCTTGTTTTTTTCGATAATTTTAGATTGAGTTTCAATTTTTATTTTTTGTTCTATTGTTTTATATTTTTTTTCGAGTTCAACTATTTGTCGATGTGTAATTTCTGAAAATACCGAATCTTTTGTATTGTAATACTGAGTTAAGTAATAATTAGCCTTTTTAAAATCAGATTTATTCTTATAAAGCTCAGATAATGAATTCAGAGAGAATAGTATTTCAACTTTTAAATTCTGTTTTTCTGCTAATTTTAGTGCTTTATTGAAATATACATCTGCTTTTTCGTAGTTTTTTTGCTTTAGATAAGCATCACCCAAATTATTGTAGGAGTATAAAACTACCTCAATTATGGAATCATTTTTCTGAGCATCAAGCGCTTTTTCATAAAATTTAATGGCTTCGCTATATTGTTCGCGACAGTTGTAAAGGTTTCCGATATTATTGTAATTGCGTGCAATTCCCAGCGTGTATTTTAGAGAATCGTTTATTGCCAATGCTTTATCAAAATAATGGGTTGCTTCTTTATATTTTTGCGTATTTTTATAAACCAATGCAATATTTTCGTATGATGCAGCCTCGTTTTTTTTATCCCCCAATTCAGTTTCAAGGTTTAATGATGCAATATAATTCTCCAGAGCTAAATCGTATTTTTTCCAGAAAAAGTAAATTGCTCCAATATTATTATAAGTTGTTGCCAATCCTCTCTTGTCATTGTATTTTTTATTTAAAACAAGGGCCTGGTTGTAATAAAATATGGCTTTATCATATTTTCCTAAATAATCGTAACAAACGCCAATATTATTTATTACATCGGATTTTAGCTTAAATGAGTCGGTTTTCAATGCATAATTGTAAGCAATGGTATAATAGTTCAAAGCAGATTCGTATTCCGATTGATTAAAAATGGATTCTCCTATTATATTGTTTTGTTGACTTAAATGATAGTTATTATCCTGAGCTATTATTTCAAAATTGTTGGCGAAAGTCAATATAAATATAAAAAGTATTATTTTGTGGCCAGGGAAATAAGTGCACGCAATATCTTTCCATATTTCTTGTATAAAATACTGAACAACAATAGTTTGGCAAACAGCCTTTAGCAGTGCTTGTATGGTTTCCGTTAATATCCTTAATGTCATATTATTGATTATCTTGAGCTTAAAATTTTATTTTTTCTACAAATGTGTGAAAATGTATTTTACGGTTTAATACAATATTTAGCTTTCTTTTCTATTATCGTCTGCTTCTTAAAACAAATTTTTCTCGTGTTTATTTGTCTTAATAAGCTCGAAGGTTTCATTTTCTATTTTGCTGTAGTTTATGGTAAGTATTCAAAAATCAAGCTTAACTATGCGCAGCTGTAATATATCCAAAAGAAAATGCGCTAATTTATCAACCAAAGCATTTTCTTATTTCTATTAAGAATAAATATTATGTTTCGTAAATACTCTAAATTAGAGCGTATAAATGGTTTTGCCAACTTGTTTATCATTTCAATTATTTTTTTTTGAATGTCTGATTGTATAAAATCATCATTACAATTATTTTTTCATCATTCTGAAACTAAACCAGCCAAGCACAATCACAATAAAAGTTATGAGCGCCCAAAGCCAGTAAACGGATTTATCCGAATTAAGTTCTATTTGGTTTTGTGCAGAATTCTCCATTTCATCTTGCAGAAAAGCTTCGGTGAGATTTTGCGGAATCTTATGCTCAAAATGAATTATATCGTATTGGGGTTTTGGCATTTCTGCATTTCCATAGAGCATAAAATATTTTCCTTCGTGTATAAATCGAGCTGTAATATGTTGCCGATAAATCAGTACTTGTACCGAATCTATCTCCAAAGGAGCATTATCCTGATTATCAATTTTTATTAGCAGGTTTTGTGCCACTTGTTCAGAGAGTTGTATTGTACCATTTTCCAAAGAACTCAGGTAGCCGGTATATAACAAATTAGTTATGTATTGATTGCCCTGAGCTGTTTTAATACTATCGTTTATGGCCATTACATTTACAGAACGCACATAATCCATTGGTCGGTGACTGTATATTTTTATCATGGCCACTTTTTGTTTGTGAGGCAGACTTATCTTTATTTCGCTTTGCTTGATTTGTTTATTCTGATTGTATACATAGCTTATTTGCGAAGCGAGTATTATTTCATTTTCGTCTGATTTTGTTCTGTAAATGCTTGCTTTTTGCAAATGCGGTCTTCGAAAACTTAAAATGCTTATTCTATAGTATTTATATTTGCAGTCGTCGAAATGTAATGTAGAAAATCTGTAAGAAGCTTCGTTGTTATGTATGGCAACAATTCTTTCGCTGTGTAGTATTGTTTCCCAAAAGTATAAATCCTGACTTCCTTCGAGCCTTACTAGCCAATCGAAATTTTCTTGCTTAAAATAGAGCTCAATTTTATTTACGGTTTCCAGCTCGGGCATCTCCAGGGTATAATACATGCGTGCATTCTTTTTGCTTTTGTTTACGATGTTCAGATCGTAACTCACAATATTGTTGTTGTCCATGCAATCATGAATCAGATATGGAACTTCGTTTGTTTTTCCGTTTTCCGAAACGGCTACAATGCGCATATCCGAAAGGTATGGACGGGTTTTGTCAAGCAAATCAAGGGGGAGCCAAATTTTATGCCATTCCTGTTCTACTCCTGTAATTTCTCTTTTGTAGCGGAAAGTGCCAGTTTGGCTAAACCCACTTTGCAAAAAGAACAGGACAAGCACGTGCAAAAAAAAATTTCTAAGGGATATTTTGTGGGTTTTCTTCTTCATTATCAAAAATAAGATGTTTGTATTTGGTGTATAAAAACGAAATTACCAGCAATAATAAACCCAAAGAAACAAAAATGACTATTTTGTGCGGCATACTAAGGTCGGCAATATCGTAAAGAAACAGTTTAATTAATGTAAAGGCAAAAAGTGATATGGCTACAAATCGCAGATGCTTTAGATTTAATCTGATGCCATTGATAATCATAAAAACGGAATAAACGCCCCACAAAATGCTTAATCCCAGCTTATAGTTGTTCGATAAATTAGAAATTGCTATCCATTGTAAAAGTTCGCTGCTCAAAATCCACAAAACTGCTCCATAGAGCATGATATCAAATATGCGCGATAAATTAGAAATTTGGGATTTTAAATGCAGACGTACAAGATAAAATTGAGCGCTAAGTATTGCTGCTGCCATTATAATGCTTATGTAACGTAGCATGAGATAGGCATTTCCGGGAGGAAAATATTTATCAATTTCCGGATGGAGATAAGTATCGCGCATTTCGCTCAAAATCCAAAGGCCTGCACTTAGAAAATAGGCCAATGCAAGCAAACCACCAAAAAACGCCGCCAACCTGAGGTATTTATTTTTCCACCTGCTTAAACTCAGAAGCGAAAGCACTGTAAAAAAGAAAAGGCTATAAATGATAATCCATATATTTTTTATCTCATCGAGATTGTAGTTATAATAGTAAATTGGATAGAGTTCTTCTTCTTGATTTATCACCACTTGGGTGATCTCAAACAATTGTTGGTAATAATTGATAATTTCGGTAGTTACCGAAAAATAAAGGGTAATAAGTAAAAGAGCCACTGGTATTATTTGGTACAATGTTGGCCATAAAGTTGACCTAAACTTCTGCACCGATGCGTATTTTTTGTTGATGTAGATTTGAAACGTATATGAGGCAGCTACCAAAAGCGAGGTAACAAAATAGATATTCGCAAATAATCTAAAACGATTGTCACCCTGACCAATGTTGTTGTATTGGCTTGTCCAGTCGTGGGCCAGACTAATCATTGTAAGCAAGGCAAGGCTTAGTGCAATATTTTCGTAGAGAGCTACTTGCTTGCTTCGGCCAATCCATAGAAACAATGCCGCTTCGCCAGCCCATAGCATGGTAACCCATTTTCCGTCGAGTTGTACAGGTATGGCAATGCTAACAAAAACAAGTACCAAGCCCATGATAAAATAAAACAAGTTTTTATCGGCAGATTTTTGTCGGTATACCAGCATGCTTACTACAAAATGCACAATGGCATTCATTAGCGTAAATAAACCAAGATATGGCTCATTGTGAGCTTGTTGGTCGAGTATATGATAGCCAAATCCATAAAAGATAAAGGCATTGGTGAGTAGCAACAGAATATCGCCTTTATCAAAAATTTCTTTTTTTAAGAGTTTGTAGGCCAGAAAACTGATATAAAATAATACGAAAAATATAATCAGGAAAGTAAATGCCAGGGCAAAATCACTCAAATAGTCGAACCTGTCGGCATACCAGGCAAAGAAAATGAGCCAGGTAATTCCAAAAGCCACATAAAAAAGTTGCTTCCAGTATTTTTTAAAGGAGAGCACCAAAATACCTAAATTAATAATGCTCATGTAGGTAAACAAAATATGCACTTGATTCTTGTTTTCACTTAGCAGAAAGGGTATGGTATAAGCGCCCACCAAACCAATATGGGCAATAATTTGCTTATTATAGCTGATAGACGAAAACACCGTGAAGGCAGTAAACAGCAGCATTAGAATAAATGCTGGCACACGTGGAATTAATCCGTAAAAACCATAGGCAGTGAAACTTACAAAATACAAAATAGCCATGGCTCCGCTTAGAAGCACTGCACTGTAGTTTTCGTATTTGGGTTTTAGTTTTATGGCCAGCCCTAATAAGCCTAGTCCAAAGATATAGCTCGAAATAACACGCATCAGCGGCCCCATCATTCCTTTTTCAATGGCATATTTTGCTCCCAATGCTACGCCCAAAACTGTAATAATAATGCCAATCTTTCCAATCAGATTTTCGCCGATAAATTCTTCAATGTTGTTCTTTTTTTTCTTCTGAAGCTTGCTATCAAATACTTTTACTTTCTCAATAAATTCTGTTTTATCAAAATTTGTTATTTGATGCCGGTGAATTTTTTCTTCTGGAATGTTTTTATGTAATACAGTCTCTTCCTCCTGGTTTTGCTGTACTGTGGCATTTTGTAGTTTTTTTACTTCTTGTCTGAGAATGTTTATTTCCTGAATAAAGGATTTTTGCTTCTCTATTAGCATTTCCAGTCTCTCCGACAATTGCTTTATATGTTCGTTAGCTTCCATCTATAAGTTGTGTATTAGCTTATCGTTTGTTTAAAATTAAACAAAAAAAAGATAGAATCCAATTTTCTTATGAATAAATGCGGATGCGTTGGAAGGAATAATCAAAAGAATCGAATCAGCATTTGTTTGTTTGGCAATTTTTTATCCATCGAATAAAATATTTTGAGTGGAGCAAAATTTCTTTTATTGCTACTAAAATAGTAAATTTACCCGCTTAAAATAAACCGAAATTGGAACCACGAAATATAGAGTTGATTGAAACCGAAGACCAAAAGATAGAAGTAATTGGTGCGCGGGTGCACAATCTAAAAAACATCAATGTTGATATTCCTCGAAATAAACTAACTGTAATTACCGGCCTTAGCGGCAGTGGCAAATCATCATTAGCATTCGATACCATTTATGCCGAAGGCCAAAGGAGATATATTGAAACTTTTTCGGCTTATGCGCGACAATTTTTAGGGAATTTGGAGCGACCCGATGTGGATAAAATTAAAGGACTTAGTCCGGTAATTAGCATCGAACAAAAAACAACCAACAAAAATCCGCGTTCTACTGTAGGCACCGTAACCGAGATTTACGACTTTCTGCGACTGCTTTATGCGCGCGCTTCAGATGCATTTAGCTATAATACGGGCGAAAAAATGGTGAAATACACCGAAGAAAAGATTAATACCCTGATAAGCGAACAGTATCATCAGAAAAATATTTACATATTAAGTCCACTGATTAAAGGTAGAAAAGGACATTATCGGGAGCTTTTTAATCTGCTTATTAAAAGAGGCTTTTTGCAGGTGCGGATAAACGGAAAGCTAAAAGATCTTAGAGCCAACATGCAATTGGTGCGTTACCAAACGCATTTTATCGAGTTGGTAGTAGATAAGCTAAAAGTAGAACCCGAGGGCAGCGAGCGCCTCAAAAGAAGCATAGCCACGGCCATGCAGCAAGGAAAAGGCATTTGCATGATTCTGGAGAAGAACTCCGATGAACCGCGTTTTTTTAGTCGCCATTTAATGTGTCCTAGCACCGGAATTTCATACAACGAGCCGGCACCACACGATTTTTCGTTTAATTCGCCCCAGGGGGCTTGCCCCAAATGCCGTGGATTGGGCAGCATAAACGAAGTACAGCTCGATAAATTAATTCCGGATAAATCCAGAAGCATCTACAATGGCGGTATTGAGCCTCTTGGGGCATACTCAAAGAATATTCTTTTCTGGTATGTAGAAAAGGTAATGGCAAAATACGATATCAATATCAAAGCGCCAATCAGTGAGATTCCCGAGGAGGCTATAGACGAGTTGCTTTATGGCACTCCGGCAAGCGAAATCAACAACAACGATTCCGATTTCGAAGGCATCATCACACTCATAGAAAGTCAGCAAGACCCAGGCAGTTCAAAGAGAGCCAATAAATGGGCATCGCAATATTTTGAGCATAAAACCTGCCCGGCTTGCAATGGATACCGCTTGAAAAAGGAATCGCTTCACTTTAAAATAAAAGATACACATATTGGCGATGCTTCGGCCATGGATATCTCAGAATTCTATAAATGGCTCGACAACGCTGAAAGTTATATGGATAAGCGTCAAAGCCTGATTGCTGTCGAAATTTTAAAAGAAATTAAAACCCGAACCCAGTTTTTACTCAATGTAGGTTTAGATTATTTGAGCCTAAACAGGCCATCGCGAAGCCTATCAGGAGGCGAAAGCCAGCGGATAAGGCTTGCCACCCAAATTGGTTCCCAATTGATAAATGTGCTCTATATTCTCGATGAACCTAGTATTGGGCTTCATCAGCGCGACAATGAGCGTTTGATTAACTCCTTGAAAGAGTTAAGGGATATTGGCAACTCGGTGATTGTGGTAGAACACGACAAGGATATGATGATGCAAGCAGATCATGTAATCGATATTGGGCCGCACGCCGGCAGGCATGGCGGCGAAATTGTTGCACAGGGCACACCGCAGCAGATTCTGCTTTCGAATAGCCTTACTGCACAATACCTCAATAACACGCTGCGCATTGAGATACCGGAGAATAGAAGACCTGGAAATGGCTTATTTCTCGAATTAAAAGGTGCCACCGGAAATAACCTGAAAAATGTGAATATTAAACTCCCTTTGGGCACACTAATTTGCGTTACAGGTGTTTCCGGAAGCGGAAAATCAAGCCTCATTAACGAAACTTTGCATCCCATTCTAAGCCGCGATTTGCATAGGGCTGAGCTTGTGCCTCTGCCTTACAAAGAATTGATAGGACTTAAAAATATTGACAAGGTAATAGAAGTAGACCAAAGCCCCATTGGGCGAACACCTCGTTCTAATCCGGCTACCTACACCAATGTGTTTGGTGATATAAGAGCCTTGTTTGCCGAATTGCCCGAAGCCAAAATCCGGAACTACAAACCCGGACGATTCTCTTTTAACGTAAATGGCGGAAGATGCGAAACTTGTGGAGGGGCAGGGGTGCAAACCATTGAAATGAATTTTCTCCCGGATGTATATGTGAAATGCCCTGCTTGCCATGGCAAAAGATATAACCGGGAAACTTTAGAAGTGCGATACAAGGGCAAGTCGATTTCTGACGTGTTAGACATGACAATTAATCAAGCACTTGAGTTTTTCGAAAATCTTCCACCCATCAGAATAAAAATCAAAGCCATGCTCGATGTGGGCCTAGGTTATGTTACCCTGGGGCAGCCTTCTACCACTTTGTCGGGTGGTGAGGCGCAACGAATTAAGCTGGCCACAGAATTAGCTCGTAAGAACACCGGAAGAACACTTTATATTCTCGATGAACCAACAACCGGATTGCATTTCGAAGACATAAAAATGTTGATGCTCGTGCTAAATAAGCTTGTTGATATGGGAAACACCGTGCTGGTGATTGAGCATAATATGGATGTGATAAAACTGGCCGATTATGTAATTGATATTGGTCCGGATGGGGGTAGAAAAGGCGGTGAACTTATTTGTAGCGGTACACCCGAGGTGTTAGCCAAATGCAAAAAAGGCTTTACTGCTCAATTTTTGCGTAAAGAACTGAATTTGAATAAATAATTTTCCACTTATTTAAAAATTTTGATTATGAAAATTGCTTTAGTTACGATGGATGGCAAAACAATTAGCCAGCATTATGGCCGTTCGCCTTATTATATTATCTATACTATCGAAAATGATGTAATCGTGGAGCAGGAATTGCGCCGTAGAGGAACCGGCCACTTTGCACCCAATGCACAGCACGAACATCATGAGCACGAGCATGGGCACAGCCACGAGGAAGGACATGGATTTGGCGATGATGCCGACGGAAAACATGCATCAATGGCCCAGGAAATTGGCGATTGCAAAGTTCTGGTAGCCGGAATGATGGGGCGCGGAGCCTATCAGGCTTTTGTAAAAGAAGGTATAGAAGTAGTAATGACCGATTTTGTTGGTGCACAAGAAGCCGCAATGGCTTATATTAAGGGTAATTTGCCTAATTTGTCGGAAGAGCGCACCCATTAAAAACTTTGCGCATTATTGATTGCAGGTGGATTGTGCCACATATTGCAGAAGAATGCTGTTTTAGATACAAATCAGATTTCACGCAGAAATCTGATTTGTGATAGCGCTTATAATTATTCTGTTTCTCCAAATAATTTGGAAAACCCACCTTAACGAATTACCTTTATTTTGAAAACGAGTTGTGGTTTTTGTTCCTTGAATACGCATACACGTTTAATAAAATATTAATTTACAATACTTTGATGAAATATATAGTACGAATAAAATAGAAATAACCACACCATGGAGGTGTGGTTATACAAACGTTAGAGCTAATAAAAAGTGGGGATTAATTGCCTCATCACTGACGAAAAGG
>DYOH01000024.1 GCA_020720625.1 Acetofilamentum sp.
CCGTAGCATAAATGCTACGGCTAATTATAAATATATCTCTTAAAAAAATACATGCGCCGTTCGGCTTAGGCTCCTTGCCTAAGTCGCCAATATTTTTCATGGCTTTTGCCATTATTTACATTGTTTTGCATAAAAAATCAACTTTTAAAATATCTGGTAAATTGTCTAAACTAGCATAATTTCGTGCACTCAAATATAAATATTCTACATCATTTATATTCTACATTTCATGTTTTTATTAATCAAGGCAAAGCCTTAAGAAATAGAACGTCTAAGGCAAGAGCCTGAGACGAACGTGGGATGTGGATTTCGAAATTATTTTTACCAACGCTTATAGCCAATATGCTTTAAAAGCTTTCGAAGTTTCGGCAGTCGATTATTTGCTAAAACCTATTCAAATTTCCAAATTGGAGGCAAGTATCGAAAAACTTAAAAAAAAACTCATTGTTGTAACCATGCAAAAGCGATTAGAGTTACTAAAGGAGAACTTAAAGGAAGAAACCATTAAAAAAATTGCCTTGCCTGTTTCCGATGGACATCTATTCGTAAATATTGACCATATTATAAATTTTAACGCGGATGGGGCATACACAAAAGTATGCATTAAAAGCGGAGAATGTGTGTTGGTGAGTAAAAATCTAAAATATTTCGAAGATTTATTACAGCACCAAAGAAATTTTTTTAGACCTCACAGATCTTATATAATAAATCTTCATTTTTTAAAAAAGTATTCGCAAAACAATTCTTTGATAACGCTGGAGAACGATGAGAAAATAAGCATCGCTAAGTCTCAAAAGCATTATTTTGAGTTACTTATCTAAGAACTTAAACTTTAAACCTAGGACCATTGATTATGTTGGAGCAACTTACTGGGTTAAGTTGCTTTTTTTTGAATTTTCGCTGTATATATTTTGAGATAAGTTTTTAATCCGGATAATTTCCATGGAGTGACGACTTATTCTTTTAAAAAAAATCTTTTCCTTTTCTGAACTTATATTCATAAAATGAGATGTTTAAGTATAATGCAGGGAGGCTTTTATTTCTATGCAACTTGCTGCAATGTAATTTTTTTTGTGTACATTTGAAATTCAATTTGAAGTATAAAGCATAATAAATGTTGATTTTTATTGCTTCAAGTATGCAATTTTGAGATTATTCTTGAAAAATCCGTTTTTTTGATATTTGAAGAAACTGTTTTTTGTTGTATTTATGCCCATTAATTTATATTGTTTCAAATGAAATTGCTTCAATTGCTTTCTGTAAAGTTTTCTTTACTCATTCTAATCACAATTACTCCTATATGGCTCAAATCTCAAGTATTTCAGAGCGATTTAGATGCATTAAAAAGCTTATATTATGCCACCGGAGGCGATCAATGGCATAATAAAACCAATTGGGATATGAATGCCGACCAGAATGATGTAAATAATTCATGGTATGGCATAACCGTAGAAAATTTCAGAATTACAAAAATAAAACTGGCGGCCAATAATCTCAACGGACATATTCCCGAAGAAATAGAAAACCTTGAAATGCTTCAATATTTTGATATTAGTCAGAACGATGTTGATTCGATTTCGATAGATGCTGACATACTCGTTCATATAGATACACTTTTGCTTTCTTATAACGAATTTGTAAATTTTCCTGTTGTAGTTTGTAATTATGATAGTTTGCGTGTGCTCGAAATAAGTTTAAACAAATTGACCCAAATACCGCCGGAAATTGGCCAATTAAAATTATTGCAAACTTTAAAACTTAATTCCAACAAAATAAAATCTATTCCATCAGAAATTAAGGAATTAAAGCAGTTGCGCGAACTAGATATTAGTAATAATCCGCTAAAAATGCTTATTTCTGAAATATATTCTTTATCTAATCTGATTTCTCTGAATGCATCTAACGATTCACTCTCTCAAATCTCACCTTCAATTAAAAATTTAAAACTCCAAAAACTTAATTTGTCTTATAATCAGTTAGACTCAATTCCGGCTGATTTGGTTAATATTAGTACTTTAAATAATATCGATTTCAGTCATAATAAAATCAAGTCTTTAGCATTTGGGTTTAGCTCATTTTTTGCCTTGGAGGTGCTCAATTTGTCGTATAACCAGATAACGCAATTTCCGGGAGGACTAACGGGAGCCACTTTTTTAAAGGAGTTGCAAGTGCAGAATAATCAAATCTCAAATTGCGAAAATCTTTCGGCATCGATTATGCTCAGTAGATTAAATTTGGAAAATAACCGATTGTCTTTCAATAATCTTGATAGTCTGAAAATTGATTGGAGTTTGCTCTC
This sequence comes from Acetofilamentum sp., assembly GCA_020720625.1. GTDB lineage: Bacteria > Bacteroidota > Bacteroidia > Bacteroidales > DYOH01 > DYOH01. The sequence goes on from DYOH01000024.1 coordinate 2,300, forward strand.
TTTTTCCACAATTAGTCCGCAGGCATATCTTCCAATCATAAAATCTTATCAAACCGATAAGTTAAAACTACAGGTTGATGCTTTGGGTGATAGAAATGTTTATCAATGGTATAAAAATTTTGAACCAATTGACGGACAAAATTCGGGTGTAATTCTGGTAGATACTACTCAGAGTGCTGTTTACCAATGCCTTGTTAGCGATGCTTATTATCCGCGACTAATTTTACAATCGGATGCTGTGGGCTTAAAAATTGTAAACGGTGTTTTGGCCGGAGATTACTTGGCTTTAGTCGATTTGTATAACGCTACCGGAGGTGAAAACTGGTTCTCGAATGCAAATTGGCTCAGCAGCGATTCTGTTCAGCTATGGAAAGGCTTGAGCGTAAAAAATTATCGTGTGTCTTCAATAAATCTGGCTAATAATAATTTAATGGGTACATTGCCCGAAACTTTGGGTAATCTGAATGCCTGCGAAACACTTACGCTATCAAATAATAAGCTAAACAACCTTGGCTCAGGAATTGGAAATTTATCTGCATTAATGCGCTTGGATGTGAGCAATAATCTATTATCCAATATTCCTTCAACGATTGGAGAGCTTAAGAAGCTTGAGATTTTGTTGCTCAACAAAAATTCAATCAGCGAATTACCTACTGAAATTGGTGGTCTGGCGGCTTTGCAAACACTTAATATTGCTTATAATCAACTTCGCACTATACCATCGCAAATTGGAGCCATCTCTCTTTTAAAATATCTCGAATTGAATAATAATTTTCTTAGTAGTTTTCCCCCCGAAATTGGGTTGTTAAATAGTTTATGGAAATTAAATGCTGCTAATAATCTATTGGATTCTATTCCGTCGGAATTAGGTGGTATGCCAGAATTATTAATGCTATATCTGAATAATAATCAAATTACGCATTTGCCTTCGCTCAAAAATATGCATAAAATTTCCCGGATTTATCTCGCCGATAATTATCTCGATTTTTCTGACTTTGATGCCGATAGTTTGGCTTTTGATACATTATTAGAAGCAATATATTATCCTCAGAAAAATATAGAATTATTGGTAAATCGAAATACCGAAAACTATGTTTTGAGTGTTGCCGTTGGTGGAATAAATAACCAATATCAATGGTTTAGTGATAGCATGGCTATCGACGCACAAGTTACTGATAATCTGGTAATAGCGCTAAATGAAAAGGCCGTTTTTTATGCGAATGTACAAAATGCCGCATATCCTCTGTTAACGTTAAAAACAGCGGGTATTCACTTTCCATCGCAAATTCCGGTTAATGAGTATAATGCTTTGCTTGAGCTCTACAATACTTGCAATGGCGATTTATGGACTGATAACACTAACTGGCTTAGCAGCGCACCCGCAGATGAGTGGTTTGGCGTAAATGTCATTAATTATGAGGTTAAGTCTGTTTTATTGCCAAATAATCAGTTGTTGGGTTTTATTCCGGTTGAAATTGGTCAGCTTACCGGGCTACAATCTCTCGATTTGAGTAATAATCAACTTAGCGGTACGCTGCCATCGTCAATAGGCCTTTTAAACAATCTGCAAACCCTCGGTTTATCGAATAATAGCATTCAGGGCGAAGTTCCTGCTGATATAAAAAACATGGCAGCACTTAGCAATTTGTATTTGCAACATAACGAATTTACCCAATTGCCCAATTTGGCAGGTATGTCAAAACTTGAGCAAGTAAATGTGGCATATAATAAACTTGGGTTCGACGATTTGGAAGCTAATATTTTTATGCAGGCAACATCTTTTATTTACAGTCCGCAAGATACTTTTGGCCTTTCTAAGGAATATATCAGGTTTGAAGGAGAACAACTTTTTCTGGAAATATTTACCGATGGATATTTTAATCTTTATCAATGGTACAAGGATGGTGAGATACTAGCAAACCAAAATAATAATTCTTTGCAAATACAGCATTTTGCTTTTCAGGATATTGGTATTTATCATTGTGTTGTAAGCAATTCGTTGGTGCCCGATTTGGCGCTTATTTCTGCATCAATGGTGGTTAATCAGCTTTTCAAAATAAAGTTTTTTATTTCGGATGCCAAAGGTTTGGTTAAAAATGCGCAGGTTGAACTGGAGAACTATGGTCAAAAACTTAGCAATATTGTTGGTGAGGCACAGTTCGATAGCATTGCTGCCGGTTCCGAATTGGGTTATCAGATTAATGCATCGGGGCACTATACTTTTTCTGATGATTTATTGCTTGATAATCAGGATTTAAGTATTAATGTATATTTGGGTATTACCGATATTGCCAAATATGGCGAAATGCTTATCTCAGTATTTCCTAATCCGATTTCTGATGTTTTGGAAATAAAATTTGCTGGAGTGCAAAATACCGGAAATTGGCAATTACACATTTTGGATATTAACGGAAAGATTTTGCTCACTGAATCTTTTGTTGCACCTGCACATCGCTTCAATTTGCAAAATCTTTCCTCAGGAATTTATTTTTTAGTACTAAAATCGTCCGATGGTGAAATAATCAGACACAAAGTACAGAAAATGTAATCTACTGAACGATAACGGTATTTCCAGCTTTTTCTTCTTTTATTTTTTTTGCCTGAATTTCCTTATCTACTGAGCTTTGCATTTTTTGAATGTACTTTTCTTTAAATGTTGCATCAGATTCTATCTGACTGAAAAAAGGATGGTTTTTTACGTCTATACCGTTTTCGGCCAGTTTTTGTTTGGCTAATTCAATTCCTTCGTTTAGCTGTTTTTCTGTAAGTCTGTACAAATATACTGTGCGGGGTTGTTCTAATATATTCTCGGCACAGGCAGTAACTTTAATATTTTGAGGCTCCGCCCCTAAAAGAGCTTTTTCGATGCGCTCCAATCTGGCTTTTAAGTCTCGTATTTCAGCATCTTGCTTATCAATTTGGGCTTGTTGCTTTTCTACCAATATGGCTATATCGTTGGCATTGATTCCTACAGCCACCAAAATAAGATTAAAAACTTCGTTTTTGGATTCCGACCATGCAATTCCAACAATATTTTTAAAATCTGCGGCTTTTAAGTTTTCGGGCTTAACGGCTATACCAAAACCATTGTTTTGTCGCGAAGGCAGAATATAATCACCTTTACTTACTTTACCCAAAACTTTTACTGGCACCTGGCCCATAAAGGCTACTTTTTCGTATAGATGTTCCTCGTTTTTAGGTGGCATATTTCCGAGCACAATAGGAGTGGTAGAAATAACCATCTGATTTTCTGCTCCCGCAGTTTCGTAGCCAATAGAACCACCCTTAACTCCTACAATATCGCCTGGCTGGAAATTTATGCTTTGGCTCGCTTTTGGAAGCCATTCGGCATAATCACCGGCCCCCGATTCGTAGGTGATACCAATATTGGATTTGGCAAATACTTCGTAGGTTGTTAAATCTGTGATGGCAGCCGCCTCGTTGATACCTGCCGAAACTAAATTGGCTGTTTTTAGCACTAAATTTACTATTGCTGCAGGAATAAGAGATGGTACAGGCGGACATGCCACAGCGCCTAAGCCTGCGCAGGCATTGGCCGATGTGCTTGCTGCGGTTAAATCTATAACTGCTTGTACTTCTTCGGCAATGGATATTCCTAAATCGATAGAGGATGTAACGATGCCTGTTGAGAGTAAAGTGGTTTGAACAATATACTCTGGCGATGAGTTGAGTTCGTCAACGGTTTGTCCTTCTATGCGGCCTTGTATTCCGGAATTATCCCAAAACGAAATGTAGTTGTTGCTGTTGGACCTGCTGGAGTTTACGTTTATGGCAATTCCCTGGTTGCTGCCTTCAATTATTAAGGGGTACGATGCTTTTTCATTGTCGTTGCCGCTTAAATTGGGCGAAATTGTCATTTGACCGCTAAATAGACTTGTTCCTGCAACGTTTACAGCATTATTTAATTGGCTTATTCCTTCAACTTGCAGTTGGTCGTTAAGTCGGGTAATTCCGGCTACATTGGCAGAGCCTAATACGGTTAATGAGTCGCCAATGTCTACTGTTTCGGTTATGCTAGCTCTTGCGTTTACGGTTAAATCTGATTGCAGCGTGCTTTCTCCATCTATTATCATGCTACCTGTTGCTGTAATATTTCTATGGTACGCATACGGTACAAAATTCAGTGTATCTATACTGAAATCTTCGAATTCCCATTGGCTTAAATCTAAATTTATTTCTACCCGAAGCATTTTCACCTGGCCTTCCCAGTCGATGTCGCTAAATACTCCGGGACTTAGCGTGGTAGGGTTTCCCCAGCCAATAATCAAGTGTATCATCCCGTATTCGTCGGTTTTGGTTTGATGCTCTTCCTGATAATCAATTCCATTGAACTGATTCAGTATCGAAAATCGAATTGCTAATTCTTTGTCTGGAAGGTAATTTCCTTGAATATCCACTCCTGGCAATTCTTCCGGATTTTTATCTATTACAACCGCCTGATAGCTTATACCCTGACTTTGGGAAAACATGTTGGTAACAAGAAACAAGAAGACGATAAGCGAAATTATTTTTTTCATTGTTGCGATGTTTTATTTGTATTTACCATTTTTGATAGCGAAGATTAACCGAAAATCCAAAACTTATTGTATGGGTAATCAAATTAAGTTTTTCTTTTTCCGGAAATTTTGATTTAAATACGGAGAAACCTCTGCCATATTGATAGGTTCCAAATACAGAAATTGATTTTGATGGATAATATACTAAGCCCATGGTGCCATTAGCAAATAAAAAGGGTTTGTCGAACTGCTCAATGCCTTTTAGATTATATATTTGGCCATTAATAGTTTGTATGCCATGAACTAAAAAATCGGTGCTTGTACTGGCTTGGATCAGAATGGTAAATCCATGATTTTTGTTTACGTTGTTGTAATTAAAATAGGAGCCTTCGCGCAGAAATTCATATCCAAAGCCCAAGCCTGTGCTCACATAGTTTAAATCCCATGCGTAATAGTTGTCTAAGATAGAATTGCTTCCTAATGAGCTGTATTTATTGTAGTTAGATTGTAACAACATATATACGGCTGTTTCTTTGAAATAGTACTTATAGGCTAGTCCGAGGTGAATATTGGTGCCGGGTTCGAGATTTTGCAAAGGCTCATTTTCTGAATTATGATAATCGAATTGAGATATTACCTTACCAAATTCGAAATCGAGTTGCTGTGCATCACTTAAAGTGCCCGAAACGATTAAAACTAACAGGATAAATATTCGTTTCATTTTGTTGATGGTTTTTAGGTTTATAATTTTTATTTGGATATATTTTTTATTATCGTTGAATGTTGTTTCTATCTGATGATTTTTAGAGCCCTATTTCCCATATTTGTTTGCACATGCATAATGTAGCATCCTGGCACTTTGGAATGCAAATCTACGGTAATTTGTGTTTCCTGATTATAATTCTGGTGCATTAATTTCTGACCGCTAATGGAATAAAGGCTCCATGATTCTATGTGGATGTTTTGGGTTGTTTTTATCAGAAATCGATTTGAATTTGCTATGGCATAAACACTTATATCTGTTGCAATTGTTTTTTTTATGTTCTTATTATCAAGTTGTGGAAAAATATAACCTTGTATTACATCATATTTTTTTGAGCTAATACAACCAACAATGCCATTCTGACCAATATTTTGTTGAATTATTGTGTTATTTGCGTAAATATGGCTTGATTTACAAACTCCTAACGCAGATTTTTGTTTGCTGCTTATTTGTGCTAATAGGTTTGATGGAAAAATGAAGAGAACTCCTAACAATAGCATTAACTTGAATTCTAAAAATCTATTTTTCATTGTTCAGTTTGTTTGATTAGTCAGGTATAAGTATTTAATTGATTATTAAATTAATGAGTCTAGTTTAAAAACCCTGCCAGCGTTGATTTTTATAAAATGCTGTAACTGTACTAAACAGTTTATAAGTCAATTAAGAAAACGCTGGCAGGGGTATAATCATTTTTTCAATCTTTTTAGACTGAACTCATTAATGCTTAAAGGTACTGATTTATCTTCAAAAAAAAAAGGTTTACGATTTTTTCGTAAACCTTTTTGTTCTCGATTATATAATAATTAAATCATTACAGATTTTACAGCGTTTGCGGCTTCTTGTAGTGTAATGGCCGAAATAACTTTTAAGCCCGATAAATCAATCAATTCTTTGCCTTCTTCTGCGTTTGTTCCTTGCAAACGAACTATTACCGGAATTTTTATGTCGCCAATTGCTTTATAGGCTTCAACAACTCCGGCTGCAACGCGGTCGCAACGTACAATTCCTCCAAAAATATTGATAAGTATTGCTCTAACGTTGGGATCTTTTAGTATGATACGAAATCCTGCTTCTACTGTTTGCGCATTGGCTGTGCCTCCTACATCTAAAAAGTTGGCTGGTTCGCCGCCCGAAAGTTTTATGATGTCCATGGTTGCCATTGCCAATCCGGCACCATTTACCATGCAACCTACATCTCCGTCTAGTTTGATAAAGTTCAGATTGTATTTTCCGGCTTCAATTTCGTGTGGATTTTCCTCTGATAAGTCTCTTAAATCGGCATAATTTGGATGACGATACATTGCATTATCGTCCAGATTTACCTTGGCATCTACGGCAATTACCTTGTCGTCGGATGTTTTTAGCACCGGATTGATTTCGAACATCGAAGCATCGGTTTTTTCGTAAGCTTTGTATAAGGAGATGATAAAATTTACCATTTCCTTAAACGCTTTTCCGCTTAGTCCTAGGTTAAACGCAATTTTTCGCGCTTGAAAACCTTGTAAACCAACTTTGGGGTCAATTTCTTCTGTGAAAATTTTTTCGGGTGATTTCTCTGCCACTGTTTCAATGTCCATACCGCCCTCGGGAGAATACATAATAATATTTCTGCCTGTTTGACGGTTTAGTAATACACTCATGTAGTACTCCTGGGTTTGACTTTCGCCCGGATAGTAAACATCTTGAGCTATAAGTACTTTGTTTACCTTTTTGCCTTCTGGCCCTGTTTGATGGGTAACTAATTGCATGCCAATTATTTTAGACGCAAGTTCTTTTACTTCGTCCAGATTTTTGGCTAACTTTACGCCGCCTCCTTTGCCTCTTCCGCCGGCATGTATCTGGGCTTTTACAACCCACCATGTTGTGCCTGTTTGGCGATTTAATTCTTTGGCTGCTTCTACTGCTTCTTCAGGGCTATGGGCTACAATTCCTTCCTGAATGCCTACTCCATTGCTTTTCAATATTTCTTTTCCTTGATACTCGTGGATATTCATATCGTAGATTTTTTTTTAAATTTGCATCAAAAATATAGTTTTTTTAATCTAAATTATTATACAATGCTGTTGAACATCTAAATTTGTCCATATTTATTTAAACAATTATTTAGAGCTGCTTTTAGGCGCGGCACTTTGGTATGAATAAGCTCCCAAGCCAAATCCAAATCAAGGGTAAATCTTACATCTGCCACTTTTTTTTCCAGGTAATCAAATTCATCCCATTGAATGGTGGTTATTTGGGCTTTTGCCGATTCATCAATCTTTTTTACTGCATCGCTCACGCTGATAAAATTTAGTATTACTGCATGATTGGCTATGGAATGATTTTTAAATTCATCGGCATTGGTAAAATTTCCTGCAAGTTCCTGAACCTTTTTTATTCCGGTTAACATGGTTTGTAATAATTCGAGGGTTTGCTTATCCATTGTCTGATATTATTGTTTAATAATCTGAATATTAAGCTCTTTTAGCTGTTTCTCGTTGATTGCCGATGGTGCATCAGACATTACATCTTTGCCCGAATTATTTTTTGGGAAGGCGATTACATCTTTTATCGAATCTACCCTGGCAAACAGCGAAACCCATCTGTCTAAACCAAACGCTAAACCTCCGTGAGGGGGTGCACCATATTTAAATGCGCCTATCAAAAATCCGAACTGGTTTTGGGCTTCTTGATCACTAAAACCCAATAATTTAAACATTTTTTCTTGTAAATGTTGGTCGTGAATCCTAATGGATCCTCCTCCTACTTCTACTCCATTTATTACCAAATCGTAGGCATTTGCTCTTACAACTGCCGGATTTTTTTCCAATAGATGTAAATCTTCCGGAATTGGTGAAGTAAATGGGTGGTGCATTGCGAAAAATCGTTGTTCTTCTTCATTGTATTCTAATAGCGGAAAATCTACTACCCATAAGGGCTTAAATTCATCAGGGTTTCTTAATTCCAGTCTATTACCCAGTTCTAAACGTAATTCGCTAAGTGCTGATAGTGTTTTGTTTTTGCTTCCAGAGAGAATTAATACTAAGTCGCCGGGTTTTGCATTGGTTTTTTCTGCCCAAACGCCCAATTCTTCGGTTGTGTAAAATTTATCTACCGACGATTTAAGGCTGCCGTCGGTATTGTATTTTAAGTAGACCATTCCTTTAGCGCCAATTTGAGGTCTTTTTACAAAATCTGTTAGTTCATCGAGTTGTTTTCTTGTATATTCTGAGCATGATTTGGCGCAAATGGCTCCAATATATTCTGCTTCGTCGAATACTTTAAACTCCGGTTTTTTTGCCGAATCTGTTAGTTCCGTTATTGTCATCTCAAAACGTATGTCGGGGCGGTCGTTTCCGTATTTTTCCATGGCCACTTGATAGGTCATTTTCGGAAAATCGTAGTTTAAATCCACGCCTGCCACTTGTTTAAATACGTGTTTAGCCATGCCTTCAAATGTTCTTAAAACGTCATCGCGCTCCACAAACGACATTTCGCAGTCTATCTGTGTAAATTCTGGCTGACGGTCGGATCGTAAATCCTCGTCGCGGAAACATTTTACAATTTGATAGTATTTATCGTAGCCTCCTACCATAAGCAATTGTTTAAACATTTGGGGAGATTGCGGCAAAGCATAAAATTCGCCTGAATTCATTCGCGATGGTACTACAAAATCGCGTGCACCTTCGGGGGTCGATTTTATGAGATAAGGGGTTTCTATGTCTAAAAAGTCGAGGCTGTCGAGGTATTTTCTTACTTCGCGGGTAAATTTATGTCTTAATATCAGGTTTTTTTGCATCGGACCTCGACGCAAATCTAAGAATCGGTATTGGTATCGCAGTTCTTCTCCTCCGTCGGTTTTTTCTTCTATCGTAAATGGTGGCGTTTCCGAAGCATTCAGAATGCTAAAGCTTTCAACCAGAATTTCTATCTCTCCTGTGGGAATTTTAACATTTTTGCTGCTTCGCTCTTGCACTTTTCCATGGGCTGTAATTACAAATTCTCTTCCCAGCTCTTTGTTTGCCCGGGCTGATAGTTCGGGCATTTTTTCCTGGTCGAAAAATAATTGCGTAATTCCGTATCTGTCTCGTAAATCTACGAATGTAAGTCCTCCCAGATTTCGGATTCTTTGTACCCAACCGCTAAGCTGCACCTGCTGCCCAAGGTTTTCAATTCTTAATTCACCACAATTGTGCGTTCTGTACATATAATTATCTTGTTATTTTAAATATGCATTTTTTCATAGCGTTTTCTTTTTTTCTTTGCCTAATTAGGAAACCATTTGGTCGCTATTTATTTTATGCAAAAGTAATTGAAAAGAAATCAAATTTAAATTTTTTTTGAAATATTGGACATAAAAATTGAATGCTTTTTGGCCTTTTTGTTGTCAATCTGACTTATTTTTTGGATTCAATTTAATACTAAATTAATGTTTAGGCAATACTAATGTATTATTATTGTGGTTTGAAAATTAATTGATTATGCGTATTTGTGTTATTTCAGACTTGCATATCGGAGCCGGAAAAGAATTTGATACTTTTAATTGGAATATCGATGATTTCTTATTGATGCTAGAATATGTAGAAAAAAAATTCGATATCAGGAAAATTGTTCTTAATGGTGATATCTTTGATTTATATCAGCATAATTTTAGCGAGATTCTTGAGCATAATAAACAACTTTTTCAATATTTTGCTCAGGAAAAATTTATTTTTTTGAGAGGAAATCATGATGCCGGTATTCCTGATATTTTTGATAATTTTTTGATAACCAATAAGCAGGGAAAGAAAATTTATTTCGAACACGGGCATTTGGCCGATTTTATGAACGGTACTCATTTTGGCCGAAAATTAGGGCAATGGGGATATAGATTGCTTAAAAATTTTATGCACATGGAGATTGTTCAAAATATTTTTATGAAGATTGTGCAATTAAATGATCAGATTGATAGAATTCCTAGAAAGTATGATACATATAAATATTTAAATTATGCACTCAAATTGCTACGAAACTACGATTTTGTGGTTTTAAGTCATACACACAAGCTCGAAGAGCATAAAACTTATTATTTGAATCAGAAGAAGATATATGTAAATACTGGTTCTTGTTCTTTGGGTCGGTTTCAGGCTTTGGTTTTGGATACCGAAAATTTGAAATACACCACTTTAAAACTTGGGAAAAAGGCGGTGGCGCGAAGGTTGGTGAAAATCAAAAACCCTGATATTGAAAATCAAATATTTGTAAATGAGACATCTGAACTTATAATGGAAAATGTTTTAGTGGAACAATAATGTGAAATTATGAAAAATTGGGGTATTTTTTTTAGTCTGTGGTTTTTCGTTTTATCTTGTCAAAAAAAAATGGAGTTTGAACCGATGTTTTCTGAGAACTGGACTAGCAGTAATCAGCTCAAATTGAGTGAAATAATTGCTCATAATGCGCATAATGGGAAAGTAGCTATTTTCGATTTTGATAATACCACGCTCTGCCGTGATATTGGCGAAGCTACCATGGCCCAACTCGAAATGGATAGCCTCCTCTTTTTTTCGGAATCGCTTGCGGCTATTAGTCCGCAGCTTGGTAATCCTGATGTGAAAAGTGTTTCGGGTTATTACGATGCTTTGTTGCATTTAGAGCCTAATAGTCATACAAATGCCTATTTATGGGCGGCGCAGAGTTTGTCGGGGCTTAATCTAAGGCAAATCATTGAGGCTACAAAAAGGGTGATGGATAAGGGTGAAGCAAGTTTTGAGCTAAATAAAACCCAGGCATTCATCGTAGGAGATTTTCCTGTACCATATATTTATCCGGAGATGGTTGAATTATATGCTGTTTTAATTCGAAATGGAATTGAACCCTTTGTTGTGTCGGCTTCTAACATTTGGAGTGTGCGTTATACCGTGCTAAAATATCTGAATCCCAAAATATCTGCTAAAAATGGGATGGATTCTATTGTAAAGCCTGAGAATGTGTTTGGTATTCATTTTTGGCTGCGCGATAAGCGGGATAATAAACTCTACAAGGATGAATATTTGTTAAAAACTAATGTACTATATGCTCAAATGGATTATGTAGAGCTTGAGAATTACGTGATAACAAATTTGCCTATTTTGCCTGTTACTGCTTATGGTGGAAAGCTTGCGCTTATTTACGAAAAAATCGGTAAAATAAAACCTTTACTCGTGGCAGGTGATAGTCCAAACGACTTTTTGATGCTTTCGATTGCAGAATATAAACTCTGGATTGCCAGAATGGAGAAACCTGATTATTTAGAAGCTTTTTTTGAAGAATTCAAGGATGAAAAAAATATTATTCTGCAGCCGGTACTAAACAGCTACAATTCCGGATTTTATGGCGATACTAATGCGCTAATTAAATTATCCGAAAAACATGCTAAAATTTTGTTTATCAAAAAGTCCGTAGAATTATTGCATTAAAATGATATTAGTAATAAAGTAAGAGTCTAGTCTAAAAACCCTGCCAGCGTTGATTTTTATAAAATGCTGTAACTGTACTAAACAGTTTATAAGTCAATTAAGAAAACGCTGGCAGGGGGTATAATCATTTTTTCAATCTTTTTAGACTGAACTCAAGTAATCTTTCTGAACTAATTAATAATAAACACAAAAAGCAGCACAAATGTGCTGCTTTTTGCGGTCTGGACGGGACTCGAACCCGCGACCCCATGCGTGACAGGCATGTATTCTAACCAACTGAACTACCAAACCATTATATTTATTTTTATATTTTGTTTGAAATGTGGTTGTATTATCCCGATGAATCGGGATATTCTAATCATAGAACACCAAACCAAATTTTTATTATTAAAAATCTGACTTTACAGATTTTGCGGTCTGGACGGGACTCGAACCCGCGACCCCATGCGTGACAGGCATGTATTCTAACCAACTGAACTACCAAACCAATATTTCATTTTATATGCTAGTCTTTGATGCGATTCTCCCGAGTATTCGGGATATTCTAACCTAAGATTACTAAGCAAGTATATTTATATAGTTTTAAATGTTTGTGCGGCTCTCCCATTTATTTGGGATATTTCGTTCAAAGTACCCTCAACTATAAGTTTTACCCTTTCTTTAAAGGCGATGCAAAGATAGTTTCAATTTTTTATTTTGCAAAATAATTTCGAAAAAATTAAATCGAAAAAAAACTTATATGAACTTTTCCGTATTTTTTCTCTTTTTTGAAACGCGGATGATTTTTAAAATTATTCTTAGCCGAATGCTCAAGGATAAGCATTCCTTCGGGTTTAATTGCATTTTTGTTGAAAATAAAATCAGGAATTTTATCAATTCCGGGCATGTCGTAGGGCGGGTCGGCAAATATGATGTCAAACTGTTGGTTCGATTCTTCAATGAATTTAAACGCATCTGCATGCAAAGGAATTACAGAGCTAAGGCCAAAGTATTCGGCTGTTTTCCGAATAAAATCAATATGTTTTGTGCTAATATCTAGTGCAATAACCTTTGTGGTTCCCCTTGATGCAAATTCGTAGCTAATACTTCCGGTTCCTGCAAACATGTCTAATACGCTAAGTTCATCGAAATAATAATCGTTGTTTAGCATATTAAACAAACTTTCTTTTGCCAAATCAGTGGTTGGTCTCGAACTAAAGAATTTGCTTTCGGGAATAGGTCTACCAGCTAAATCGCCTCCAATAATTCTCATTACTCAAGAGCTAATAGAGGAAATAATAAATGTTCGGGTAACTCATCAAAGGAGTACACATAAGTAGTATTATTGTCGAGTTTTAAAAAACTGAATGTTGAAAAGAAACCTAGCAGCGTTTTGTGTCGCTCGCTATTTTCTTCCACATCACCGGCTAAAATAATCTCTACTTTTAGGGGGTCTTTTTTTAGATTTTTCAGAACATCTAAAATATAATATACTGCATCAAGGTCGGTTTCTGCTCTGTAACTATTAAAAAACATCATTTGTCCGTTTTCCACTACAGCCAGATAGAAAGAAACCGAGTTGAAAAATACCGCAGTAAACGAAGCAATTTCTTTTTGCTTATTGTAAAGCGACTGAAGCCAAATAGATGTTTGATGGTAAAACTCCACTTGCGGAAATTTGTTTACCAGATAATTGGTAAGATCCGAAGGAACAGAGAAAACCGTGTATAAATCCCAGCCCTTAACATGGTTAAATTGCAGTTCGTCTTCATCGTGCAAGGAATAATGAAGTTCAAATGCAAATTTTATATCCTGTCTGTTGAAAGAATTCTTTGGTATTACAATTACAGACGGAAACGCATAAACAAAACTTACGGCCTTGTAGTTTTTATTCAAAAATGCGTCGCCATTAATTTGTTGTCTAACGAAATCAAGAAAAACGCCACTTGTTTGGTTGTATTTTTCCTGAAAACGAACAATTTTTAATCCATTATATCTTTTTCTGATGGCATCCGATACTGAAAAAGCATATCCGTCCAAACCTAATTGAACGGATAAGTGATATGTAGACGATTTTTGTACGTTAAAGCTGTTGTTGAATAAAGAGATATCTTTCATACAATTTTAGGGTTTACTCCCAGTTTCCGGTGGTAAGTACTTCTGTAAGCGAGCCCACTTTTAATCCCGGGTATTTTTCGTTTTTTGTTCTGTCATCATTTAGATTTACAATCAGTTGCCTGTTTAATCCTTTTAAAATGATATCGTTATGTGCTTTCGCTTCGAAAGCAGGTTCTTTGGTTTTCGACAGGGTTTCTAAAATGGTGGCAGCCATTTCAAATCTTTCATTCGAGAAAGGAACCAAAATCATGTCTTCCGGTTTCATCTCTTTAAATAAAGAGTCGCTTACGGCTAGTTTTACTGTGTCGCGACTAATTATGCCCATGTTGATTGCAATTTTTTCGGCCTCTTCGGCAGAGTGCATTAATGCGATGCTATCCGGAACCATGCCAATTGCCTTGATAATAACCAAAGAATCGTACTTGGCAAATTGATACAAGGTATCTAAACTGCCTGTGTACTTGCCGTAAACACTTTTGTAGGCAAATTGTGTATCTTTGATTTTTTTTAGGCGTTTGATTGTTTCTTCATAACGCTCTTTTTTACCTTTTTCAAATTGAATAGGTTTCTGGATACTAGAAAACAAAAAATAGGCCAAAACTAGTATTGCTAATGTATACACTACATTGAGCGAATGCCTCATTATCGGCGATTTACTGGCTATAAAATACGTAAATACCGATAAGCCTATTAGTACAACGATTGCTAAGATTAAATAAAGTCCCATTTTTATAATATTTTATTCTTTTGCAAAATTAAAAAAAGAAATTAATTAATAAATTTATAGTGCAAAAATTACAGCATGTTAGATAACGTTATTCGAAACAAAATTATTGAATATTTTGATTTTAACCCTACTGAGAACCAAAAAAAAGTTATTCAGTTGTTGTCAAATTTTACTGCATCGGGCAGAAGAGACAAAATAATTTTACTAAAGGGTTATGCCGGAACAGGAAAAACCACCTTGGTTTCGGCATATATTAAGGCTTTAAACGAGTTTAAAATTAAAACACAATTGCTTGCTCCTACCGGAAGAGCTGCAAAGGTGCTCTCCAATTATTCTGGATTCAAGGCTTATACAATTCATAAAAAAATTTACAGGCAAAAATCTTCAAAAGATGCTTTTGGTAAATTTGACCTGAATGTAAATTTGCAAAAGGATACGATATTTATTGTTGATGAGGCCTCTATGATTTCGAATGCTGGTGCAAATGAGCATATTTTCGGTTCTGGCAGATTGCTAAATGATTTAATAGAATTTGTTTATTCGTGCAGTTCGTGCAGTTTAATCTTAGTCGGTGATTCTGCGCAATTACCGCCGGTGGAGATTGCAGATAGCCCTGCATTACAGGCGGATGTGTTAAGATCTTATGGCTTTGATGTTGATACAGTGGTTTTAACCGAGGTGGTTCGACAGGAATTAGATTCTGGTATTTTATTTAACGCTACAATGATAAGGCAACTCGTGGATAGTATTGAAATTGATTATCCCAAAATGCTCACCCAATCGTTTAACGATTGCGTAAGAATTACAGGGGCGGAGTTAATTGAAGAGTTGGCCAATGCTTATGCTCAATTTGGGCTTAGCGAAAGTATTGTGCTTTGTTATTCAAACAAAAGGGCTAATATTTACAATCAGGGTATTCGGAATCGTATTTTGTATCGCGAAGAGGAAATTTCTTCTTCGGATATTCTCATGGTGGTAAAGAATAATTATTTTTGGGCAAAGGAGCTCGAAAGTATTGATTTTATTGCTAATGGAGATATTGTTCGAATCAAACGTATTAAAAAGTTTCAGGATGCTTATGGTTTTCGATTTGCCGATATTGTTTTGGAACTACCAGATTATGATAATGAGGAGATAGATGCCAAGATTTTTCTCGATGCTTTGTCTATTGAGTCTGCTGCGATGCCTTTTGATGCAATGAATCGCTTGTATTTGCAACTCGATGAAGAATACAATCATATAAAGAGCAAAAAAGATCGATACAAGCTTATTCGTGAGAATCCTTATTTTAATGCGCTACAGGTAAAGTTTGCTTATGCAATAACCACACACAAGGCACAGGGTGGGCAATGGTCGGTGGTTTTTCTGGATCAGGGATATTTTAAGGCCGAGATGCTCGATTTGGCTTATTTGCGATGGCTTTATACTGGTATTACGCGTGCAACGCAAAAAATTTATTTCGTTAATTTTTCGGACGATTTTTTTGAAAAATGAATTTTTTTTAAAACCAAAAGGTAGAAAAACCGGTTTTTCTACCTTTTATTTAAAGCACTTTTTTAGTGCTTTGGCTTAGTTTTGTAGACTAATACCAAACAACTATTTTCCTTCAATCCAGTTTTTGATTTTTTCGTCTGTCGGACTAACTCTTGGCGCAGCAAAATCTACCCATTTTCCATTTTCGTCAATCATAAATTTCTGAAAATTCCAAGATACATCAGCATCCATAACTCCATTTTTCGATTTTTCTGTAAGCCATTGATAAATTGGATTTATGTCGTTTCCTTTTACCGAAATTTTTTCCATCATTAAAAAGCTAACTCCATAATTCTCTTTGCAGAATTCTTTAATGTCTGCATTTGAACCCGGTTCCTGGCTCATAAAGTTGTTTGCAGGGAAACCAATAATCAAAAAGTTCTTGTCTTTATAGCTGTTGTAGAGTTTTTCAAGTTGCTCGTATTGTGGTGTAAAGCCGCATTTTGATGCCGTATTTACAACCAAAATTTTTTTTCCGGCAAATTGCGAAAAACTAATATTTTCGCCATCAATTGTTTTGGCCGAAAAATCGTGAAAACTATTATTTTGTGCTACCATACCAAATAGTATTAAGTTTGAAAATAAAATAAGAAATAATTTTTTCATAAACATTTTTTTAAAAAGGATTATATTTTTTTTGATTGCTTGGTAAAGGTATGCAAAAAGAGAAGAGCGTTTGTGTTTATTTAGTCTAAATTAGAATAAAATTAAGGCCTGTTTTATTTAGCTCAAAGTTAGATTCTTAGGTATATATAATAAAAAAAAGCCGCAACGGCGGCTCTAAGTTTGGGTTTTTTCTAGGTATATTATTAGTTTGTTGTAAGTATAATGTTGTGTTTTTCAATAATTTTGCGAAGGTTAATCAGTGCATACCTCATTCTTCCGAGAGCCGTATTTATGCTTACACCTGTTTGGTCGGCAATTTCTTTAAAGCTTAGTCCTGCATAATGACGTAATACAATAACCTCACGTTGGTCGTCGGGTAACAAATCTACAAGTTTTTGAACATCCATATTAATCTGTTCTTTGATTATGGATTCCTCAATGGTTTCGTCGGCAAAACGAGCCGAGTTAAACAAATCGCCATCATATTGGTCGTTTGAGTATGTTTTAAGATTTTTTTCTCTACGGAAATGGTCTATAATCAGATTGTGAGCAATACGCATAACCCATGATGAAAATATGCCTTTTTCGCTATATTTTCCGCTCTGTAGGGAACTAATAACTTTAATAAATGTGTCCTGAAAAATGTCTTCGGCCAGTTGTTGGTCTTTAACAATTAAAACAATGTAGGTGTAAACCTTGTTTTTGTACCTGCTGATTAAAACTTCTATAGCCTCTTCTCTTCCGTTTTCAAATAATTCGATCAATTCATGATCTTTTAACTGTGCGTAATTCATAGCAACTATTTTTGGTTTGTAAAGTAGAGGTACATTCTATAGGCTTTTTAGTTTTAAAGTTCAACAATTTTTATTTAGTAAATTTTAATGTGCAATTATAGTTTTTTTTCTCAAATTTGCCAACAACTAAAATCAATTTAATATTTTATTAATACAATATCAATTTTCATGCCAGAGAATCCTAATATTCAGCAAAAATACATTCAAATTAAAGGTGCTCGTGTTCACAACCTTAAGAACATTGATTTGCAAATTCCAATTGGCAAATTTATTGTTATTACCGGATTATCCGGTTCGGGTAAATCTACCTTGGCTTTCGACACCCTTTATGCCGAAGGGCAAAGACGGTATGTTGAAAGTTTGAGTTCGTATGCCCGACAATTTTTGGGCAGAATGAATAAACCCGAAGTTGATTATATTAAAGGTATACCGCCGGCCGTTGCCATTGAGCAGAAAGTGAATACCCGTAATCCTAGGTCTACTGTGGGCACTTCAACGGAGTTATACGACTATCTTAAAATTTTGTTTGCCAGAATTGGCAAAACTTTTTCTCCGGTAAGTGGTAAGGAAGTTGAAAAACATACTGTTTCTAGTGTAACTAGTTATATTCTAAATAGTAATGACGATGATGTTTTTTTTATTCTTTCGCCTATTTTTTTTCCTGCCGATAGGGAGCCTGCTGTCCATTTGAGTGTACTTGCTCAACAGGGATTCTCCAGAGTGTTTATTAAGAAGGAGATACATCGGATTGATGATTTATTGCAAAACAAAGTAAAGCTCAATAAAAATGATGTTTTTTTAATGATTGACCGCATCCTGGTGAAGCATGATGATGATGATTTACAGGCAAGAATCGACGATTCTGTGCAGACGGCCTTTTACGAAGGACATGGCGAGTGTTTGGTGTATAATCAGTCGAAAGACTTGAGCGAAAAGTTTACCAATCGTTTTGAAGCCGATGGAATTAACTTCGAAGAGCCTTCGGTAGATACTTTTAGCTTTAACAATCCTTTGGGGGCATGTCCAAGATGCGAAGGTTTTGGTACGGTGATTGGCATAGACCCCGATTTGGTTATTCCGAATAAGCATTTAACGGTATACGAAGAAGCGGTGGCTTGCTGGAAGGGGGCTCAAATGTCGGACTACAAAAAGGAGCTTATTCAGGTGGCCGATAAACTTAGTTTTCCTATTCATACTCCTTATTATAAACTTACTAAGGAGCAAAAGTATTTGCTTTGGAACGAAAGCAAACATTTTACCGGTATTTTTCCTTTTTTTGATATTATTGAAAGTCAGAGACATAAAATTCAATACCGTGTTATGCTTTCGAGATACCGCGGAAAAACTGTGTGCCCCGATTGCAATGGCACTAAGCTGAAAAAGGAGGCTTCTTACATACAGGTAGGGGCTAGGAGCATTAGCGAGTTGGTTGATTTACCTTTATCTGAACTAAAAAAGTTTTTTGAGCAATTGGAGCTGGACGAAAGAAGTGCTCAAATTGCTAAAAGATTGTTAATAGAAATTAACAACCGACTTGATTTTCTTTGCAACGTGGGTCTGGGATATCTCACACTCAACAGGCAATCGGCCAGTCTTTCGGGTGGAGAGTCGCAACGTATTAATTTGGCCACTTCGCTGGGCAGTAGTTTGGTTGGCTCTATGTATATTTTGGACGAGCCAAGCATTGGCTTGCATCCGCGCGATACCGAGCGACTAATTACGGTATTAAGGCAGTTGCAGCAAATTGGCAATTCTGTATTGGTTGTTGAGCACGACGAAGATATTATTAAAGCCGCCGACGAAATAATCGATATTGGTCCGGCTGCAGGCTCTTATGGAGGCGAAATTGTTTTTCAGGGAAAATTTAGCGATTATCTCAAATCCGACTGTAAACCAGATAGTTGTCTTACGCTTAAATATTTAACCGGCGAAATGGAAATTGTTGTACCGGATATCAGAAGAAAAACAAATTCTTATATTTTGATAGAAGGTGCATACGAAAATAATCTGAAAAATATAGATGTAAAATTTCCACTTAATACTTTTACCGTAGTAACCGGTGTGAGCGGATCGGGCAAAACTTCGTTGGTGCGAAAAGTATTTTACGAAGCTGTAAAGAATCATCTAAATCAATACCCACAAAATAAAATTCATTTTGCCGGAATTAGCGGCGATTTATCACGTATTCAGGCTGTGGAGTTTATAGACCAGAACCCTATTGGCAAATCGTCGCGTTCTAATCCGGCTACTTATGTTAAGGCTTACGACGAAATTCGACAATTGTTTGCCAATCAGCCAAAAAGCAAGGCCGAAGGCTACACTCCCGGCACTTTTTCTTTCAATGTAGAAGGGGGGCGTTGTCCGGAATGTGAGGGCGAAGGTTTTTTAAAAGTAGATATGCAGTTTATGGCCGATGTAAGTATTACCTGCGAAGCATGCGGCGGCAAGCGATTTAAAGAGGGTGTGCTTGATGTGGAAGTTCATGGAAAAAATATTTTCGATATTTTGGAAATGACCATCGACGATGCTATTATTTTTTTTAAAGAGCATCAGAATGCCTTGTCCGAAAAAGTGGTGAAAAAACTGGAGCCTTTGCAGTATGTTGGACTGGGGTATCTAAAACTAGGGCAATCGTCGAGCACGCTAAGTGGTGGAGAGAGTCAAAGAATAAAATTGGCCAGTTATATAGGCCAGGGAACAAGTGCCGGCAGAATATTGTTTATCTTCGATGAGCCCACTACCGGTTTGCATTTTCATGATATCAATAAGCTTTTGAGCGCTTTTAATGCACTTATTGATAATGGTCATTCTTTGGTAGTAATAGAGCACAACCTCGAGATTATTAAATATGCCGATTGGATTATCGATATAGGTGCCGAAGGAGGCGAAACTGGCGGAAATGTTGTTTTTACAGGAACTCCAGAAGAAATTTTGGATTGTAATGAATCGTATACCGGTAAATATCTTCAAACAAAAATGAAAACACAATCTCATGACAAATCAGGAAAGAGAATTAAGAAATAAGCAGCTAGTAGAGGCTCTTTTTCATCAGGATACAGAAAAATCGCTCGAAGCAATTGAACAGATTCGAGATTTGAACGAGGTAGAATTTTTGTATCCGCTATTGCAATTAATTAAACATACAAAGAATCAGAAAATTGAGCGTAAGGCAAAGTCGGTGTTTTTTGATTTGAAGAACAATGCCGCAGCAAAGTTTATCGTGGAAAACATAAAATTGGAATCCGACGCTGCTATCAAACAGTTTTTGGTTTCGGCATGCTGGAATAATGGGCTCGATTATTCGGCCTATTTAGATGTTTTTGTTGCGCTTTTTATCGATGATATTTTTGAGATTTCTTTTGATGCTTTTACTGTAATAGAGGATATGACAGGATTTGCGGAGCGAAATGTAATTATGGACCAGGTTTTGAAATTGAGAAAAGTTCGAGGGCAAATTGCTTCCGACAGAGTAAAGCTTTTGGATGAGTTAATTATTATTCTCGAAAATCTTTTGTGATTTTTATGGTGAAATTGTTATTGTTTTTTTTCGTATCTCTGCTTTCGTTTTTTCCACTGATAGCTCAGGTGAACTTCAATTCGGTAAAAAATTTTTTAGAAAACTCGGCTTTTCAATCGGGAGAAGTATTGAAATACGAAGTTAGCTATGGCATTATTAAAGGTGGTGTTGCCGAATTAAATCTCGATGTGGTAAACCAAGGCGGAGATTGGTTTTATTATAGCCGCGCAGTGGCACAAACTGCCGGGGTGGCCGCAAAATTGTTTACAATTTACGATGTTTACGACAGTTTTTTTAGTATAGACGATGGTTTGCCTATAAGGGCTACACGTAATATCCGGGAGGAAAAATACCTGAAATATAACGAAATTCTGTTTCGAAGGTCTGATAGCACACTTTTTAGCTTACTTTCCGGACAAAAAAAAATACCCGCCGAAACTTTAGATGTGCTTTCGGCGTTTTATTTTGCCCGCCGATATTTGTTCAAAGAGGTTGTGAACATTGGCGATACCATACACTTGCTTACTTATTTCGACGATAAACTCTACGATATTAATATTGCGCTCGAAAAAAAAGAGCTTATCAGAACAAAATTCGGTAAAATTAATGTGCTAAAATTTTCGCCTGTGATAGATGGAAAGCTTTTTACTGAAAAAAATCAAATGGAAGTTTGGTTTACCAACGATTTGAATTTTATTCCCATACTTATTCGCATAGATTTACCCCTTAGCAAAATCAATTGTCAGTTGATTGATTACACAGGTCTTAAATCAAAAAAATCCGAATTAAACTTCCGCTGATAAATATTTTCCCACCTTGCTTCTAAATAATTCTAAATTAATAGGTTTGGAGATATAGTCGTCGCAACCGGATTCTTTTATGGCTTTTACTTCATTTTTCATTACAAAAGCTGTTTGGGCAATAATCGGAACATGAGGTTTGCGACTTTTTATTTCTACTATGGCTTCTCGTCCATTAATTCCCGGCATTTTTATATCCATCAGAATTAAATCGATATTATTTTCAAGTGCCATATCGATGGCTTGTTGTCCGGTTTTAGCCCACAAAATATTTACTCCGGATCCATAGAATGTTTCTTCGAGCAGGAAAAAATTTACTTCTTCGTCTTCGGCAATTAAAACTGTTTTACCTTCCCATTGATTTGACATAATAACTTTCAACTTTTAAATTTTAGATATTCAAATGCCAGATAAATATAGTATAAATAATTGAATTATGATGCAATATTTTTATAAATAATATCGATTAATGCCGAAACGCTTATGGGTTTTGAAATATAATCGTCGCATCCGGCCTCCAGAATTTTTTCTTTTTCGTTATGCATGGCGTATGCTGTTTGTGCTATAATGGGCAGCTTGGGATAAATATGTTTGATTGCATTTGTTGCTGCATATCCATCCATTACGGGCATTTTTATATCCATTAGCACAATGTCTATGGCATTTTTTTGCACAATATCTAAAGCTTCTTGGCCTGTTTTGGCTCTGATAATTTTGAAATTATGCTTTCCTAGTGCTACTTTCAGAAAATGGAAATTGGTATCTTCGTCTTCGGCTATTAAAATGGTTTTTCCTCCAAAATCCGGACGTATTTCTGTCGGGTTTTGGGTCGAATTTTTCTTTTGGTTGTCGAATTCCGGAATTTGCAATGGGATATGAAATTTAAACAGGGAACCTTTTCCAACAACAGATTTTACCGATAGTTCGCCACCTAAAAGCCCCACAAGGCTATAAGATATTGTAAGCCCAATGCCTGAACCACGGTAGAGTTTGTTTTCCGAGTCGCCGGCTTTTCTAAACCAATCGAAAATTACATTTAGTTTCTCCGGCGAAATGCCAATTCCGGTATCTTGCACAAAAAATTCCAGGAATTTGTTCTCTTTTACGGAGTATCCAAATTCTATTGTTCCTTTTTCCGTAAATTTTAGGGCATTATCAAGTAAATTTCCTAATATTTGTTTTAATCGGAAAGCATCTGATAAAATTATGAATCCGGGGTCGGGAATCGATTTTTTTATGCTTATTTCTATTTGATTTTTTTTTGTATATTCTTTTTTGCGTGTGATATTTAAAAATAAATCGTCTAAAATGCTATTTACATTGAATGCCGATTTATTTACTTCTATTTGTCGGGCTACAATTTTAGATACTTCAATAATATCGTTGATAAGGTTGAGTAAGGTTTCCGATCCGTCTTTCAGGTGTACGGCGCATTCTTTTTTTTGTTTGGAGCTTAAGTTCTCGTCGGTGATTAATTCGCTGAATCCAATGATTGCATTGAGTGGGGTTCTAATTTCGTGCGATAAATTGGCTAAAAAGGCCGATTTTAATCTATCGGCTTCTTCTGCTTTTATTTTGGCTAATTTTAGTTCTTGCTCATATTTTTTTCTGGCGCTTATGTCTCTCATCATAAGGTATATGTGATTTTTTCCTTGTTTTTTCATCAATACTCCGTTGATGAGCATAAATATTTCGCTATCGAAATTATTCTGCATTGGTAGCTCCAGATTGCTTATGCTTCCTGTTTGAAGGCATTCGTCAATGGCATGAATTATTTTATGCTGTGATTCCGGCGAAATCCAGTCGCTGATATGCCTTTCTTTTACAAGTTTTTCGTTAGGCTGCTGAATAAGAGCTAGGAATACGTTGTTTACATCTTGCACAAAGCCTTTTTTATCTAATACTATAAGCGAAGTTTCGGTTTTTTCGATAAGTGTTTGGAGCATGTTTTGGGTAAACTGTAGTTTTTCGTCACCCTCTCTTTTTTCAAGTAAATGCCTGATTGTTTTTTCTATTAAATCAAGAGATAATTCGTTTTTGTTGAGGTAATCAGATGCGCCTGCTCTAAGTGCTTTTCGCACAAGGTCTTCGTTGCCAAACCCGGTAAGTAATACAAACGGAACATTTAATTTTAAATCTTTTGATTTGGCAATCAGGTCAATGCCGTTTTGTTTGCCCAGCAGATAATCTACAAATACGATATCCAGTTGATTTTTTTGTATAAACTCAAAAAAATCGGAATCTGCATGAAAAACAAATATCTCAAATTGCCAAAAATTCAATTTACTGATAAATCGGCGAAGCAAATTTGAGTCAGCAGCATTATCGTCAATAATAGCAACCCTAATAAGCATAATTATCAGTATTTAGGAGGAAATTGGTTGTAGTTAAGCCAGAAATCTTCGAGTTTACCTATCAGATTTTGGAATTCATCTATGTTGTGAGGCTTTGTAATATAGGCATTTGCCCCAAGTTTGTAAGAATCGAGGATATCTCGTTCTTCGTTGCTTGTAGTGAGCATTATAATTGGAATATATTTTATAGCCTGCGAGTTTCTAATACGGCGCAATGTTTGTTTGCCATCGAGCCCGGGCATATTAATATCCATTAGTATTATGTCGGGGATTGGCGATAATTGTTTATTGTCGTACGGCGGTAATTGATGCAGATAGTTTATGGCCTCATTGCCACTGTCAACTATCTTGAGGTCAATTGTTTTTTTGCTTTTTTTGAAGGCTCTTTCCGTAAGTTTTTGATCGGCAATATTGTCTTCAACAAGCAAAATGGTAATGGAATTTCGGTTATTTGTCATCTTGGCTAAAAATCTTATCTAAAGCAAACAAAGATATAAAATAAGTGAAACAAAAGTAGGTATATCGTATTTTTCACTTAAATAAATTTATGCTGATTATAGGTGTTTGAAAAACAATATACTAAGTTTATAGTCTATTGTTTTGTGTGATTATTTGTGTTATTGTGTCTTTTCTTCTGCTATTTTTATGCTGAATGTGAATTTGCTTCCATTGTTGGGTTTGGAATATAGCTCAATTTTTCCGCCGTGTCTTTCTATAATTTTTTTGCAAATGGCCAGACCAATTCCTGTGCCTTCGTATTTACCGGAAGGATGCAATCTCTTGAAAGGGGCAAACACTTGGAGTTGAAATTCTTCGTCGATGCCAATTCCATTATCTTCGACAGAGATTTTTACTTGATATTCTGTTTGATCTAAAACGATAATTTTTACTATTGGTTTTTTTGAATTATTAAATTTGATTGCATTATGAATTAAATTTTGAAAAACCCTTGTAAGATGCATTTCGTCGCCAATTACTTCGGGTAATTTTTCAATCGTAACTTGTGCATTTTTTTCTTTTATAAAGGAGTCGAGGTCTTTAACTGCATTGGTGGCACATTTGTTTAAATCTGTTTTTCTCCTATTCATGTCTACCCTTCCTGCTCTCGATAATTCCAGTAAGTCTTGTATCAGGGCATTCATTCTTCTTGCGGCATTAACAATAAATTCGAGATCTTCTTTGGCATCATTGTTCAAATTGTCGCCGGCATCTTCTTTTAGTAATTCGCAATAACTTGTAAGTGTGCGCAATGGTTCTCTTAAATCGTGGCTTGCTACATAATTAAATTCGGCCAATTCCTGATTATTCCTTTTTAATTCATCAATAAAAAAGTTTATTTTTTTTTCGGCTCTTTTCCTGTGCGTTATTTCAACGGCTATTCCGCCGATGAGTGGTTCTTTATCTTTTCGTTTTACAGGAAATTTCCAGGTTGCGTAATGTCGTAAATTTCCGTGTTTGTCTAATAGAATTTCTTCGAAAGAGGTGGCAGCTTCTATGGCTTTTTTATCTTCGGATATGACTCGGGATAAATCTTTGTCGGTATTTATAACTACCAGATTATCAATCCATAATTGTGCTTCGAAATTTCTTTTTAGGTATTCGTTTACATAAAGATACTTACTGTCGGAGTTTTTTATAAAGGTTGCGGCAGGCAACATATCCATAAAAACTGCAAATAGTTCCTGCGATTCGCGTAATGCATTTTCGGCTCTCAATACCCCTGTGATATCTACTCCTACTCCCAAAAGCGAATTTTGACCGTTGTACATAAATGGAAGCTTCGTAAGTTGCAAAAAGGCAGTATTTCCCATATAATCAGAAAATTCTGCTTCGGGGATAAATATGGAATCGTGTTTGTTTATCACTTTGTCTAACTCTCTTGTCTTGTCTAATTCAAAACTAAACCAAGGAGCTATTTCCTTTTGGGTTTTACCGATAAGCTCCGATGGCAGAACATTGAACAAATCGCAAAGTCGTTTATTGGCCAGTAAATATCTGTTGTTGATGTCTTTTATGTAGATTAGCTGTGGAATGGCATCTATAATTTCGATTAGTTGTCGGTGGTTTTCTTTTAGTTTTATTCGGGCTTCGTTGTTTTCTGCCTGCCTTTTTTCTATTTGGCCGAGCATGTAGTTAAAATTTTGGTATAGTTCGCCTATTTCGTCGGGAGTATCGTGCAAAATTCGTTCTCCTTCGGTTCCTTTTTCCGATATCTTGGCTGTAAACCTAGCCAGATTGATTATTGGCGAACTAATTACCCCTTGCACATAATTAGAAATGAAAAGTGAAAAGATTAAAAGTAATGCCATAACTAATCCTACCATTTGCCCATGCTGGCCAATGGTGTAATTTAACGATTTGGTGGATATCCGTAGGTAAATTATACCGTACCTTACTGCCTGAAAATTTATGGGCTGGTAAATGTGGAGATATTTTCCTTCGAAATAGGTACTGTCGGTAAATAGGCTTTGGTTATGCACCAAATTATCTTTTTTTTGATTATAACTTACGAATAATTTTCCGTATTCGTCGTAAATCATGCAATTCTGAATATCGGGCATTTGTTTGAGCTTTAGTAGTGTTTGAAAAGCTCTGTCTTCTTCTTGATAGGTTAGCGGAATGAGTGCAAATTCTCCTACCAAACGAGCGGTTAGTATTCCATTATCTATGAGATTTGTTTTGTAGGTATTGATGGTATTATATGAGAATATACTAAATCCGAGCACTACTGTTGAAAAAGAAACGCTCAGAATTACTATATTTATTTTAACTTTTAATCTGAAATTTTTGAGCAGGTTCATTTTTTGCCGGGCTTTACTTTTTGCTTTAAACCCCCAAATTAGTGATAAATATTTTAAAACGCCAAAGTTTTACATGTTTTATAATATATTTTTGCTTCTTTCGTATTAATATCAAATTCTAATGAAAGAAAAAATGAAAAAATTGTTGTCTGTTGTATTTTTGTTGCTGCTGATAAATGGAATAAATGCTCATCCGATTCCTAAATCGGGCGAATTACATTTAAAATATCAGTTACAGTTTTTGGCCGGTTATACCAATGGTTTGGGGGGGCAATTCAATTTTATTTTAAGCGATTTTGCCCAAGATTTTCCTTTTGCTCTTAAAATGGGTTATGGATTAAGTGCTATGAATCCGGGTAACTCTCTCGATGCCAGACGTATTTTTATTAACGATGCCACCAATGGAACACCTGAGAAAAAAGGGCGAATGGGCGAATTTAAACTCGACTTTTTATATAATGCTAAACTGTTTAATCTTGAGAATGCTTATTTTTATGGTGGTTTGAGATATTCTAATTTTGTTGGAAATTTCAATTTTATTGGTGGAAACGAAGATTTTGATGTAGTGCAAAATACTTTTGGATTTGGTATTGGATTGGATTTGTTTTTTGCTATGACATCTAAGCTTAACTTATCTTTAAGCTCAGGCACATCTTACTATTTACCAGATATGCTCAAAGGGCATGATACTGGCTATAGTCCCGATGGCGAAAATATTAATCCTAGAAATGATTATACTTATAAAGATGCCGATTTGGCTATAAATCAACCTAAGTTAGAATTTCAGTTACTCATGGGTGTGAGTTACAAATTTTAAGCTATTTTTATTTTTGTGCAACAGATTAATCAAAAAAAAATCATCGCCTGAATTTAGCTCAACTTTTCGTTTTATTTCTTATAAACGAGAGTTACTAAAATTTAAGCGATGATTAATTAAGTTTTTTTTAAAAAGCTATTATTAGCATGGTGATAAAAAAAACAGAAAAGTATTTTGATAAACTTTTATTTTTGTTTTTTCCAGGTTTGTGAGCGGCCAATAAGGCTCCATCCCATATAACCTCTTACTATTAGGTCGCCTTTGGCATCAATATACATTTTACAATCGTAAACACTACCTGAGCTTGGGTCTAATATCTCGCCGTCATCCCATTCATTGTCGTCTACTTTTTTTAGTTTGTCAATAATTATCATTCCAACAATAGGTTTGTTGTAACGCGGGTCATCAGTAGCACATTTGGTGCATTTGTTATTTTTGTCTTCAGTTTTAATAATGTCTATAATTTTTCCCTTATAAACATTTCCTTCTTTGTAAATCTGTACATAAGATTTTTCGGTTACACCATCATCGTCGATTGTTTTCCATGTGCCTACAATATCTTTTTGGGCGGTCATAGAAAGTGGAAGCAAAAGAAATGCAATTGCAATCACTAATAAAACTTGTTTTTTCATAAGCTAAAATTTAATTCGTTATTTTGGTGAAAATTAGAAAATACTCTGTAAATCACAAAATATGCAGTTAAAAATATAGTTAAAATTACGGATGTGATTTTAATGTACTGATTTATAGTAGTGTTTTTAGGCCATAGAGAATAGGCTTATCGCCAGAGAAGAGAAATATTTTTTTTTAAATATCTCTTTAGCATAAGCAAAACCTGTAGAAAAGATATTTTTCGAATTACAGGTTTTGCTTAGTTTTTTTATTCAAGAATCCAGTCCGACAAATAAGCAAAATAATTTCCGAGTTCTCCATTTTTTGTAATACTGGCTTTTTCGATAATTTTTTGAGCATCGTTTCCTAAAATATGAGGGAAAACTTTTTCAATTAAATCGTTGCCAAAATCAATAGATGAGTTTCTTGGTGCTTCTCCGGGTAAATTATCAACGGCCATAACGGTAATATTATCCTGGGTATAAGGTTGGTCTTCTTCACCGGTTTGCGGATTAAATCCAAAAATTGGTTCGGCAATTGATGCCGCTCTTATGGTAGATGGAATAGGCCCGTTTACATCGCAGCTAACATCGGCAATTACTTTCATTTTAAATTCGGGTTTTGACATGTCTTGGCGACTAAAAAACATGGGGGCTTTGGGATCCCAAAAATGGCATGCTATATACAGGTCGGTTACTCTGGTGAATGGTTCAAATGCCGTTTCGTAATCTTCGGGGTATTTAAAAAAATTCTCTAAATCCCAGAGTCCACCGTCTTTTCTTTTGGTGTAATGCCATGGGTCTATTTGGGTATAAACAGGATAATCGAAATTCTGCTGTAAAAATTTCTGGGGGCTTATTTTTCGTATAGCCATAGGTGCCAATGTTTCCATGGCTCCATGCGCTACTCTGCCGCCACCCGAAATTAGTATTTTCATGGGCGGAAGTTTTATTTTCATTAGTTCGGCGAAAAACTCATCCATATCATGACATTCGTGCGCCCTTTTTAGATTGAAGAGCGCATTTCTCTTCCCATAAGCATAGAGCGCATTATAAGCGCCTACAATACCTGCCCATCTGCCAAAGGCTACCAGGCGTTGTCCATGTTGGTCGGCAAGATATTCGTAATCTATAAGTTGAATTTTTTTTTCTAAAATGGCTTTGAGAAGTTTTTTGTTGTGCTCTTGTTTTTTGGCCGTATGTGAAAAGAAGATATATTTTTTACCTGCAATGAGTTGCGATATTTCTACTTCTTTTACTCCAATCAGGATATCGCAATCCGATAAGTCTTCTTGAATCTGAATTCCCAGCTTCTCGTATTCGCTGTTGGTATAGGCTCTAAAATCGCTTGGCTGCACCACTACATCTAATGCCGGATATTTTTCTATTAATTTTTTTACTTGCTCCGGCGGCAGAGCCACTCTGCGATCGGGTGGCGTTTTTGTTTCGCGCAGTACACCTAGTTTCATAAGTTTTTTGTTAGTTAATTGTTTCTGTTTTTTTCTTTGGCCACAAAATAAGTATAATTTGGCTAGATTTAAAATGACTTTAATAGCTGTTCTGTTGAAAAATATTTTTCCCTTTCTATTTTTTTTGTTTGATTCCGAATAAATACTTAAAAAACATTACTTTTGACCCTTTAAGACTTTACAATATGAAAAAATGGAGTATTATTCTGTTTCTTAGCATATTTTTTGGATTTTGTGCTTGCAAGCAAGGCATCCAAAATGTTGGCGACGAAACGGAGAAGGTTTTTACGCTTATTTATACAAACGATGAGCATGGTTGGTTAGAAGGAAATGATGAATTTGGCGGAGCCGACGGTATGCTGAATCATTGGATGAAGAACGAAAATTACGATCGTTCCGAAAAATTTTTAGTACTTAGTGGCGGCGATACTTGGAGCGGTCCTGCTATTTCTAATTGGTTTAAGGGAAAACCGATGATCGAGATAATGAGTGCAATGGGCTATGACGCATCTGCCATTGGTAATCATGAGTTTGATGCTCGCGTGGAAAACTTGCAGGAATTGGTTAAAATGGCTAAATTTCCGTTTTTAGCTGCCAATATTACAGAAAAAGTTTCCGGTGAAATTCCTTCTTTTGCTAAACCTTTTGTAATTATTGAAAAACAAGAGGTTAAATTTGGTATTATTGGTTTAGGAACCATGTCTACTCCATCTACTACTTTTCCGGAATATGTTGAAAATTACAACTTTACTAGTTATAAGCCTGCCATTCAGAAATATGCCGAAGAGGCCAGGAAGAGTGGGGCAGAAGTGCTGATTATTCTTGGTCATATTTGCGAAGACGAAATGGATGAAATTAGCGACCTTGCTGCTGAGCTTGATGTTTTATTTATTGGCGGGGGGCACTGCCATCAGGCTGTGTTGCGCAACGATGGAAAGTTGGTGCGTATTCAGGCGCGTTCTTACTTTAAATCTTACGGTGTGGTTGAATTTAAATACAAACCGGCCAGTAAATCTACCGAAATTATCTCTGCTACTATCAAGGAAAATTCCCCTGGAGTGGTTGAAAATGAGATTTCTCCTATTATTGATTATTGGGTTAGCAGAATTGATTCTATTCTTGATGTTACTATAGGATACTCCGAAAAGGAAATTGGAAAATCTTCGGTTGAAATGGCCAACATGATTACAGATGCCTGGCTGAACACTTTTCCTAATGCAGATGTTAGCATTACTAATTCGGGTGGAATTAGACAGGACATTGAAATGGGTGATATTACGCTGGAAACTATAGTTGGCGTTTTACCTTTTAATAATTCTATTGTGCAACTTGAATTAAAAGGCAGCGAATTACTCGATTGTATTTATACCTTCGAGCTTGGTGGCATGAGTACGCGTTATGGCAATAAACTGGCCGATGGAACACCTATCCATGCCGACAGTATTTATATTGTGCTTACAACCGATTATTTATATACTGTTCCCGAAAATCATTTTGCCCGTTACGATTCTACTCCTTATAATACATCTGTTCATTACCGCGATCCGGTTATTCACTGGATAAAGATGAAGAATACCAGCAAAACAAATCCTATTAATAAATATCTGGATTATCAGCCCAGAAGATAATACTACAAATGGAGTTTTCTAAATTGAAACTCCTTTTTTTGTGGCTTTTTTTGAATATTTTGCGTTTATATGCCTTATTGTTAGTAGTTTATTGGCTAATTGGCTTTGGTTAATCAATACGTAAGCATGGAAATTGGCACTCCATGCAATGGTGCGTTTTTTGTTTTAAGGTATTTTGAAAATAAATTGTATATTTGTAAAAAACAATACATAACATGAGAGCTTTAGAATTTAATGCCGATATAGTAAACGGATTAATCGTGTTGCCGATAAAGTATCGAAATGTAAATTTGAAACGCAGTCGAATTATAATTCTTATTGAAGAAGAAATTAGCGATGGGATAGTTTTAGAGAAAAAAGAACGTTTGCGAAAGGCATTTTTGAAGTTGCAACAAGTTAATCCATTTCGGGATATTACAGATCCTTTAGAATGGCATAAAAATATACGTGATGAATGGGAAAGAAGCTTAGATTGACAGTAATATTTTTGTGTATATATCGCAAAAGAAATTAGAATTTGAAAAATTGCTTAATAATTATGATGTTTTTTGTACTTCAGTTATTTCATATATGGAAGTATTTGGATACATATTTAGTAATGAAGATGAGAAAGCGATTGTTGATGCCTTATTTGAAAACATCGAAATTATTAACTTAAATCAGGATATTGTAAAAAAAGTAATTGAGATCAGAAAGCATAAAAAAATTAAACTTCCTGATGCGATTGTTTCTGCTACTGCATCTATTAATGAGTTGGATTTAATAACCAGAAATATTGATGATTTTAAGAATATTGATTCTACGGTTAAATTGTTTAATCCATTTGATTAGGAATAGCCTTTAGAACTAATTTTCTATCCGTATGCAAGCAAAAAATTACTTTTAACCGGTAAATAAATCTTATCCCAAATGTTTATCTTAGTTAGCCACCTACTTATTTCGGACTAGCTATGCTTATAATTAGGGTTTGCTGAATGCCGCTAAAAATAAGTTCTTTATATTATTATTTCTATAAATTATAATTTCGGGTGCAAGCTTTTTTAAGCAGAACTTGCGAAAACCTTATGCTTAATTAGGATAAGGTAATAAGGTAGAAAGAAAAGCAGTTGTTTATTTCTACTAAGGTGTACCACCCACGTAAGAGCACCAAAAACCTTATCTGCTATTTACACCTTAGTAGTTAGTATTTTAAAAACGCTGTTAAACCTTATTACCTTATTATATAGCCACTGAGATGAAAACCTTTTTTTGAAATTCTCATTTAAAATCGTTCTATTTAAGTTTTTCAGCAGACCATAATTAGTTAGTAGTATAAGTCTTTTTTATTGACATTAAAGTGGTTATGTATGAATACGATTTATGCGCAACGGATTTTATAAATTAGCTTATCAGTTTAATTTTTTGCATCTATGTGCCTTACTTACAGGAGTTTATTGGCTAATTGTTTTTGGTTATTCAATAAGAAAAGTGTAGGACTATAAAAATGGAAAACTGCGAAAAATTATTCGCAGTTTTCACTCTTTCGTAGTAATTTTCCAAACCTACTACTTTTTATTTTTCACGTATTTGTTAAGCCATTCTGTCATCTCCCAAGCCATGTGCATAATTGATTCGTAAGATGAATATCCGTGGCTCTCGTGTGGAAGCATTACCAAACGAACAGTTTTACCGTTGCCTTTAAGTGCTGCAAAATATCTTTCGCTTTGCATCGGAAATGTGCCCGAATTATTGTCGGCCTCGCCGTGTATAAGTAGAATAGGAGCATTTAACTTTTCGGCATGCATAAAAGGCGACATTTCTGCATAAACATTTTTGGCTTCCCATAATGTGCGCTCCTCCGATTGAAATCCAAATGGTGTGAGGGTGCGGTTGTAAGCTCCGCTTCGGGCAATTCCGGCAGCAAACAAATTAGAATGGCTAAGCAAATTGGCTGTCATAAAGGCACCATAAGAATGCCCTCCAACGGCTACCCTGTTTTTATCGCCTACTCCCATTTCTACTAGTTTGTTTATGGCCGCTTCCGCACTACCAACAAGTTGTTCAATAAACTTATCGTTAGGTTCTTCTTCGCCTTCGCCGATAATTGGAAAAGATGGGTCGTCTAATACCGCATAGCCGTCGGCAACCCAATAAAGTGGCGAGTGTGCGCTCATGCGAATAAAGCGATAGGGCGAATCTGTTATCTGACCGGCAGCGCTCGCACTTTTAAACTCCTGCGGATATGCCCACATCAATACAGGAAGAGGGCCATCTTTTGCCTTATCATATCCGGCAGGCAGATACAATTTTCCGCTGAGTTTAACACCGTCTTTTCGCTCATATTGAATATATTCAGATTTTACGTTTGCCAGAGATGGATAAGGGTGTCCGAAATTGGTGATTTGTGCTAAATCTTTTCTTTTTTTATAATCAACTAAAAAATAATTTGGATTTTGAGTTTGCGATTCTCTGCTTACCAATATCTGAGATTTTTCTAAATTTACCATTAACATGGCTTCTTCGAAAAAAGGTGCTTTTGATTGCCATAAGCGTGTGCTTTTAAAAGTGCTCATATCAAACTCGTCGATGAATGGTTCGTTGCCTTTTGGCGATGCACCCATGCCGTTTAGGTAGAGTTTGTTTTGCGCCTTGTTCATCAGTAACACAAGTTTTCCGTTTGCGTTTCGTTCCATCTCGAAACTGCCTGGATTGCTGTATGCATCTTCGGAGTTTAGGTCGAAAATTAATTTTAACTCTTTGGGTTCCGATGGATTGAAAGCATAGCTTACTTCTTTTCTTGTTTTGTAAAAATATTCCGAAATAATGGCAAAAGTGTTGTTTCCCCATTCTATTCCAGCAAATCTTAGTTTTAGTTTAGTTACAGAAACAGGCTCATCATGGAAAGGAGCATTCCACGAAAATACTTCGTCGCGAAATTCTACTTCGTTTTTTGGGTCTCCACCGTCGAGTGCTTTCACAAAATAAAGTGTAGAAGGTGCATCACTTCGCCAGGAAAAGTAACGTGGGCCTTCTCTTTCGGCATCAAATCCTTTGGGCATTTCTTCTACAGCAGGTATCTCGGCCAGCACTTTCAGCAGTTTTCCGTCAATAGTCCAAATCTCATATTTTTGGGTAAATCGGTTGTAAGGAACAATATACGAAAAGGGTTCAAGAATGCGTGTAAGGAGTATATATTTTCCATCGGGCGATATATCCACAGATGGAAAGATGCCTTTGTTGGTGATGGGTGTTTGTTTTCCGGCTAAATCTACCCGAATAATTTTGCCCGAGGAGTAAAAATTAAAAAGTTGCTCGTCGAACTTATTCTTCAGTAAATCCTGATAGGTTCTTACCGGCGCTTCACCGCCAGTATTCGACTGGATTACAGGGCCACTTGGAGCTAAGGGAGCTGTAGGTTCGTTTCCTCTTTCTGTGTCAACTACTCTCACAATCAGGGCATCGCTTGCAGGTGTCCAGCTTATAGTGTTTCGGAACACATCGTTTAGCATGTCGATGGATATTTTTTTGGCTTTTTTGCTGACTAAATCGTTAATCCATAGTTCAATACCATTGGGAGTGGAATTACTAAAGGCAAATTTGCTTCCATCAGGCGACCAGCTTAGATTGCTTATTCTCGGGTTTTGGGGCAATCCATCTATTGGGTATTCTATACTGGTTTTTAAATCTTTAATGGTAATTTTATTGTAGGAGTAGCTTCTGCTTGGGCCATTATTTTTAGGATTAATTCTCAATCCGGCCAATCGCATTTCGGGTTGCGCTACTTCTTCTATAGATGGAAATCCGGGGCGCTCCATAAGCAACATATAAGTGCGTTGGGTGTTCATTGTGATTGATGGAGTTTGTGGAGCTTCGAATAGTTTTGCCAAATGCTCTGGTGGCTTTTGATAAGTCAGATTTTCCTGTGCTTGCATGTTGGAAAAATGTAAGAATAAAAGACTGATTAAAAAGTGTAATTTTTTCATGTCTATAGGTTTATTAAATTAATTGACTAATGTAACTGATATTATTGAAAAAAGAACAAGTTTATCGCCGAAATGCTTTTTGTGGTGGATATTCGGCAGTATTTTTTTACTTTTTGTATTTGAATCTAAATTTTTTTTCTATTTCGCAGAACGCTAAGAAGAAGCAGAAAAACGAGAACAGCAGCCATGGAAAATCCGATAAAGGGTATAAGCGGAATTCCCAAGAAAACCTGTTTGCTGTGAATAGTTGTGGATGTGTATATTATGGCAGAACCAATAAGCAATGCCACAATTATCATAGTAAGCATAAATCTGTTGGCTATGGATTCTGCTTTTAGAATGGCAGGTTCAAGACCGCCAATGTTTACATTCGTTTGTAAATCGCCGGCTCTAAGTTTTTTTAGAATATATTTAATATCTATCGGGGAACTATAGAATAAGCTTGCTAAATGGGAGAGGTTATATTTTATATCGGCCTGAATATTTGCCGGATTATACTGTTGGGCAATAATATTGGCACCAAAGGGGCGCATAATTTTGATGAAATTGAATTTTGGGTCGAGTTTATTTCCAATTCCTTCCAGAATGGCAAAGGATCTAAACATAATAAATATAATGCCCGGAACATGGAGTTTGTATTCGTATATGATGTTTTGCAATTTAGCCGTAAGCTCCGACAAATCAATTTCTTTTATTTCCATAAATCGAAATTCCTCAATCAATTCTTCCAATTGATTTTCGAATTTTCGCATGTCTTTTATTTCGCTGTTGGTGGCCAATCGTCTGATGTTTGATGCCAGGGCGCGGTAATCTTCTTGTGCAAACCCGAGCATTAGTCCGGCAAAAGCAAATTTTTGCTTTTTAGTTAGCTTTCCTACCATCCCAAAATCTATGAGTGCTATTGTGCCATCGGGCTGAACTAGCACATTGCCGGGGTGGGGATCGCCATGAAAAAATCCATATTCAAAAATTTGGGTCAGATAGATGCTAATGGTTTTTTTGGCTATCTTTTGTGGGTTTAATCCCCAGGATTTTATGGTATTTAAATCGTCGACTTTGCAGCCGCTGATAAACTCCATTACCAGTATTTTTTTTCCCGAGAGTTCTTTATAAACTTTCGGAATTTTAAAGCCCTGGTGGTATTTATATACTTTCTGAAAGTGTATAATATTCTCTAGCTCAGAGTTATAGTCGAGTTCCTGGAGTAATGAAAGCTCAAATGTATCTACAACATCGAGCGGATTGAGAATGCCTTGGTTTATAAAATAGTTTTCTGTAAGACTAATTATTTCGCGAAGCAGGGCTAAGTCGGTTTTTACTTTTTCTACAACACCGGGGCGTTGAATTTTTACGGCTACGTCTGTGCCGTCGATTAAACGTGCTCTGTATACCTGACCAATAGATGCTGAACCTAAAGGCATTGTGTCGAAAAACGAAAATACATCCCCAATGTTTTTATTTAGCTCATTTTCAATTATTTCTTTTGCTATTTTGTAGCTTATTGGAGGTACATCGTTTTGTAGTTTCTCAAATTGGTCTATTAATTTTGCCGGAATTATATCGGGTCGGTTGCTAAGCATTTGCGCCAATTTGATATATGTTGGCCCTAATTCTTCAATTACCATCCTGATTCTTTCGAAACGGGTATATTCAAATACCGATTTATCAGCATGGGTCCAGCTTAATTGTTGTTTGGCAGGTATAAATCGTTTTAATGCTGTGGTAGTTACAATATCTTCAAAGCTGTATTTCAGCAAAATATTTATTACTTCGCTAATTCGGCTGATATTTCTTACAGTTTTGTTAAATATCATCTGTTTTGTGGCT
Source organism: Acetofilamentum sp. (assembly GCA_020720625.1). Classification (GTDB taxonomy): domain Bacteria; phylum Bacteroidota; class Bacteroidia; order Bacteroidales; family DYOH01; genus DYOH01. Next base: position 39,539 of record DYOH01000024.1, read on the forward strand.
TAAAAGGTAAAATAAAGAGATTGCTTTTTGATTTTTGCGAAGGTAGATATTTAAAATTAATTCGCATAAAAAACAATCTCTTTCTAAAATGTTCAATAGATTTACTTTTTATTCTTCCGTTTCTTTTGGATTTTCAGTTTTAGTTACTTTTTTTGTTTTAGGAGCTTTTTTATCTCCTTTGTCGGCAGCATCTTCGGCATCTTTTTTGTTGGCAAGAACTGCTTCGAGCACTGTAACTCTGTTTGTTAGTTCGGCTAAATCCTGATTGGTCGCAAATTTAAACGATTTTACGATTTTTTCGACTACACTATTGAATTGTGTTTCCAATTCTTCTTTTTTTGTGTCGGTATTGGCTGTAAACTCATCCACAATTTTTTTACCTTCTTCGGCACTTAATTTGCCTTCTTCTATTAATCTGTCTACAAGTTTTTTAGCTTTTTCTGCGGATAGAGCCACCAAGCCAACTCCTGTGTATACAAATTGCTTAAAAAAATTTTCCATGCGCTTAAAAATTAGTTTTGTAATAATTATTTTTCTGATAAAGCAGCTTCCAATTCTTTAATGCGGGCTTCTAGCTCTTCCATTTCTTTTCTGCTGGCAAAGTTGAATTTTTTTACCATATTCTCTACAGCCTCTTTTAATTGTGTTTCTAGCTCTTTTCTCTTTGATTCTGTGCTCTCTAAAAATTCGTCCACTAATTTTTTTCCCTCGTGAGATGATAGTTTATTTTCGTCTACTAATTCATCTACTAATTTTTGAACTTTGTCTTTAGTCAACGAAACAAGGCCTACGCCTGTATACACAAATTTTTTGAACAGATTTTCCATTTTTTTAATTTTAATTGGTTTCACAAAATTTACAATTTTTTTTCTTCCTAAACAATAATTTTATCAAGAAACGATTGTTTTTGGCGATTATATTTAATTTAATAATTTATTGCAAATTACGTGTTTTTTGAAAATAAATACAAATTAGTCGAAAATTTTAACTTTTGTTGGTTTTGTCGTTAATTAATTGATTATTATTAATATAACGTTTTTTGCATTTTCTTAATTGTATAATAAAATGGGTTAAACGCTTTATTTGTCGATAGTGCAAAAAAATCAATGCTTTACAACATTGATTTTTTTTGATATATCTCTTTGATAAAATCCACAATCAATTCTACGGCTTCGTTGGCTTCGGGTATTAATTTCTGGAATAAATGCCACCAATGTATTAATCCATCCCAGGTTTGTATATGGGCGTTGTGCGATTGCCTGTTTATTTTTTCGTACAGCCTTAGTCCGTCGTCATAGAGCATTTCGTCTTTACTTACTTGAATAAGGGAAGGCGGAAAATTTTCGAAATTACCATAGAGCGCTGATACATAGGGCGATTCTAGGTTCTCGTGGCTGGCATACATCGAGGCCCAGTACCGCATTTTTTGTAAATCTATCAGTGGGTCTTTGTCTGCATTTTTTATTACGGATTCGCCACTACCTGTTAAATCTACCCAAGGTGATAAACCTATGATGGCTCCCGGAAGTGGTTCGCCCAAATCTTTTAGCTTTAGTGCTAGTGAAAAAGCTAGTCCACCACCTGCCGAATCTCCGGCAAAGATTATATTTTCTGGCGCCTTTCCTCTGTCGAGCAAAGAGCAGTAGCAAGAATAGGCATCTTCGAGGGCTGCGGGGAAGGGATTTTCCGGCGCTTTTCGGTAATCGGGCAAAAGGGCTATAATTCCTGCTTTTTTTGCAATTTTTCCTACCAGTGAGCGGTGCGAATTTACTGAACCTATGGTATAGCCGCCTCCATGGAAATAGAGTAGCACTTTTTCTTTGTCGGCATCAGAAGGTACAAGCAAATCGGCATTGATCTGCGTAAACATGCTGCCTTTTATCTTAATTTTTATTTGTTTATGATGTACACCCCAAGGTAGTAGGTAAAAGAAGGTTCCCAGCTCCAGTAAATGCCTCATGTGGTGTATTTCCGGAATTCGTCCTTTGTCTTTTAGCGGCTGAACGGCTTTGTTCAATATGTTTTTTACCGACTCATGTTGTCTGGAAGGCATAATTAATTTTATTTTTTGTCTAAATTAACTTTTTTTCGTTTAAAAAGAAAGGATAAAGCGCTATTTTCATGTTTTACTTTATTTTTCTTCATTTTTTTTTTGCGAAATGTATTAATTTTGGTTTTACTATGTTTCTAAATTATTTCCAAATTAATACAATGATGTATAAAAACTTTTTTTTGCTGCTGTTTTTTTTATTTTATCAGTGTAACGAAAATTCAAATTCGGATATGAAAACTTTGTCGTACCTTGCTCTTGGCGATTCGTATACTATTGGAGAGCGTGTGTTGCCAGTGGAGCGTTTTCCGGTGTTGCTTTATCAGAAACTAAAAAATGATGGTTTTAATTGGGTGGAGCCAACAATTATTGCCAAAACCGGTTGGACTACCAGCGAATTGGCTGGTGCAATTTCTGCAAGAAATATCGGCGATTCCGTTTTTTCGATGGTTAGTTTGCTCATCGGTGTAAATAATCAATATCGTGGGGGAGATACAGCAGATTATCGACGCGAATTTGCCGATTTACTGAAAACTGCCATTAAATTTGCAGGAAATAAAGCCGAGAGGGTGCTTGTTTTGTCTATTCCCGATTGGGGTGTTACTCCTTTTGCTGCCAATAGGGATACTGCTTTAATTGCATCGCAAATTGATGCATTTAATCGTATTAATAAAGAAATTGCTGTGAATAATGGCGTTTTTTATGTGGATATTACCGAAATTTCGAGATTTGCTAAATTCCAGCCTGATTTAATTGCCGATGATGGTTTGCATCCATCAGCGTTGATGTATCAGATGTGGGTAGATAAAATGTTTGTTTTTGCAAAAAATATACTAAAAAATGAGTAATTCGTATCTTCATTTTGCTATTGCACAAGATGCCAAAGATGAGTTGAGAAAGTTTAGAGCGGAATTTTTCAAAACCGACGAAAATTTAATTTATCTCGATGGAAATTCATTGGGCAAAATGCCTTTATCCACCATTGATGTTTTAAAAAACACACTAGAGAAGGAGTGGGGCGAAAATCTTATCCGAAGTTGGAATAAAAGCTGGTATACTAAAAATAGGGCAATCGGCGCCAAAATTGCCGGGCTTATCGGGGCAAAGCCCGAAGAAATAATTGTGGCCGATAGTACCTCTATAAACATCTATAAGCTTGCCTTTGCAGCGCTGCAATATCGACAAGGAAGAACGGCCATAGTGAGCGATGAGCTCAATTTTTCTACAGATTTATATGTTTTGCAAGGTTTAATAGCGCATCAGTTTAAAAATCACCAACTAAACATAGTTGCCTCTGCCGACGCAATGAGCATTCAATTAGATGATTTGGCTTCGGCAATTACGCATCATACAGCTCTGGTTCAGCTTAGCCATGTGGCTTTTAAAAGTGGTTTTATGTATTCCATTGACGAGGTTAATAAACTTATTCATCATGCAGGTGCACTTGACTTGTGGGATTTAAGTCATTCTGTTGGCGCTGTTCCTTTGGAATTAAATCGTTGGAATGTTTCGCTGGCTATAGGATGCACCTATAAATATCTGAATGGCGGACCGGGTTCGCCCGCTTTTTTGTATGTGCGAAAAGATTTGCACGAAGATTTGATAAATCCGGTAAGCGGTTGGTTTGGTGCGGCAAAGCCCTTTAATTTTTCTTTAGAATATGAAGCAGCGAGCGATATCTCTAAATTTTTGAGTGGAACGCCTTCTATTTTGGCGCTTAATGCCTTAGAGGTGGGTATTGATATGCATTTAAATGCCGGAAAGCAAAATATCAGGGCTAAAAGTTTGTTATTGTCGCAATTTCTTTTGCATTTGTTTCATCAAAAACTTCGTAAGCTTAATTTTGAATTGGGTAGCCCCGAAGTGGATGAAAACCGTGGCTCGCATATTTCTTTGAAACACCCCGAAGCGCGCCGAATTTGCGAAGCCCTTATTCAACCGGATATTGGAAACCATGTGGTGATTCCCGATTTTAGAAGTCCGGATAATATTCGCATTGGTTTAACTCCTTTATACACATCGTTTCAGGATATTTACTATGCCGTTGAAGAATTGGAATTAATTGTGAAAGAAAAACTTTATGAGAAAATACAGTTAGATTCGAATCAGGTGGTTACATAGTGGCTGCTGAAATAACGCTAATAATTAGTTCCTTAGGATATTACTTCTATAGATAATAATTTCGAGTGCAAGCTTTTTAAAGCAGAACTCGCGAAAACCTTATTCTTATATAGGATAAGGTAATAGGGTAGAAATTAAAGCTACAGTTTTTTTTCTACTAAGGTGTACCCCAAACATAAGT
>DYOH01000121.1 GCA_020720625.1 Acetofilamentum sp.
TAAAACTAAATTAGTGTAGGTAAGAATTTTTTAACACAATTAAACGCCTAAAATCCTGATTAACAATGCGTCTAATGGCATTTTCTGCTTCATTCCTTCGTGAACTTCCGTTAAAAATCATTGGTTTGTAAAAGAAAAAAAATCCCGCAAGAATGCAGGATTTTCAATATCAAAAAAATGGGTTTCCACTAGGCTTTGGGTTTATCGTCCGATTTCTTTTGAAAATCGGTGATATCTTTAACTTCTTTTCCTTTAAGGTAATCGGGCAATTCCATACCTGCCATTTTAAACAGTTCTTCGAAAGGAGGCAAAGAACCGAGCATTCCTGAAACAAAATTAGCCGTATTGGTTTTTCCATTGGCAGAATTTCCACCATTTTCCCAAACAGTAATTTTATCAATTTTAATATTTTTGATAGCTTCCACTTGTAATTTAACCAGTTCGGGTAATTTATCGGCCACCATAAGCAATACAGCGTTTTTGGGATCCAATCCGGCTGCTTTCACAATTTCATTGAAACCTTCTGCTTGCTTGCTAAGCAATTGCAGGTTACCTTTAGCTTCAGCTTCCATTTTAAAGAACAAGGCGTCTGCATCTCCTTTGGCAATTCTTCTGATACGCTCAGCTTCTGCTTCTGCCTGAATTTCAACCTTTTGCTTTTCAATTTCTGCAGGAACCACAATATTTGCGTATTGTGTAGCTTTATCACGTTCGGCACGTTGTTGCTCAGCTAATTTTTGAGCATTGTAAGATTCTTCGAGAGCATTTGCTTCATAAATTTTTTCAGCAGTAGCGGCAATTTTGGTTGCTTCAGCCTCTTTTACCCTTCTCTCAGCATCAGAATTAGCGATAGTAATTTTGGCATCGTTTTCGCCTTTAATGGCTTCTGCGTTTGCTGCAGCAGTTTGAATACGTTCATTTTGTTGGGCTTTAGCTTCCCCAATTTTGGCATCAGCCTCTTTTGATGAAACCTCTACACGTTCATTTTTTTGTGCTTCTGCTTCTCCGATATTGGCTTTGGCGTTTGCAGCGGCTACTTTAATACGTTGGTCTTGACGGGCTTCGGCTTCTCCAATAGCTCCATCGCGGTCTTTTTCTGCAACTAATTTTTTTGCATCATTGATGGCATGCGCTGTGGCTTCTTTTCCGAGTGCTTCGATATATCCGGCGGCATCAGTAATGTCGGTAACATTTACGTTAATAAGTTTTAAACCAATCTTTTTCAGTTCGTGCTCAACACTGTCCGAAACATTGATTAAGAATTTTTCGCGGTCGGCGTTAATTTCTTCAATATTCATGGTGGCAATAACCACGCGTAGCTGACCAAAAATAATATCGGCGGCCAAATGCTGAATTTGTTGCATTGTAAGACCTAAGAGACGCTCGGCGGCATTTTGCATGATACCTGGCTCGGTAGAAATACCAACCATAAAACGCGATGGCACGTTTACGCGAATATTTTGCTTACTAAGGGCGTTTTCCAAATCTACTTCAATAGGAATGGGGGTCAAATCCAAAAATTCGTAATCCTGAATAATTGGCCAGATAAATGCGGCACCACCATGGATGCATTTTGCTGTGCGACCGTCGCCGCCGCCCACTTTACCGTAAACAACCAAAATCCTGTCCGATGGACAGCGTTTATACCGCCTAAATAGCGAATATATCAAAATGAAAACAAAAAGAATGGCTATTACAACAGCCGATACAAAAAATTGTCCCATAGTTTAAATTAATTAGATAAATGTTTAATAAAAAATAGGCTTAAATACTTATTTACTAGCACTTAAGCCTTATCACTCTTTGTTATTTTGATTTTTTAACCAGCAAAATCTGGTCGTTAATCACATCCATTACCTCAATCAAGGAGCCTGTTTTAATGTCATCGGTTTCTTCTGTCATGGCTTCCAGGGTACGCAAAGCGCCTTGAACTTTAACCTGCACCTTTCCCAAACCTTTTTTCTGTGCCGGAATGCTTATGTACACGTCTCCCACCGCACCAATGGCATTTTGCATAACCAGTGTTCCGCTATCATTTAGTTTGCTCATAAAATAATAGATACTGGCCATAATAATCATCATAATTAAGCCCGAAAAGGTTGAAATTAGCAAGATTAAAAAAGTTGCCAAACCTGAATCTATGGCTGCAAGACCTGTCCACCCGAATAAGGCAAAAAATGCAATCATGTTTTTCACCGTCATAAAATGAAAGCCCATTCCATGATCTGCAGATATTTCATGGTCAATATCTGCTCCATCGCCGTCTAAATCGCCTCCAATAAATGTAAGCACCAATTGTATTATAAACAACAAAGTGGCCGGAATGGTTACCAACCAATATATCTGTTGAATTGTGCTTAAATTATTCCACCAACTTGTAAAATCGAACATCATAATTTTAGGGTATTTTGTTTCATAGCTAATTTACAACTTTTACTTTGTCTTCGATTTTAAAAAATTGTTAAAAGCTTGGATTATTTTTTACTGATTTGATTTATCGACAAATAATTTTTTTCATACTGACTTTTTTCGCGCATATTTTTTGTAATTTTACATTTAAGTATTGGCTTATAATTTGTAAACCAATATTGAAAAGTGATTTCTATAAATTAGAAAACCAAAAATGTTTGTTGATTTAAATTTATTTCTTTATCAAAAAAAAATCAAATGAAAAAATACTGGCAAATTCTTATTATACTACTTTATACACTGGCAGTTTCATTTTTTGTGATTCCAATGAATCAAAATAGTTTTTTCAATGCTTCGGAAAGTTTATATTTTGATTTTTTGCAACGCAGATATACTATCGATAGCAGAGATGATGAAGGATTTAAGCAATATGCATCTTTACTAAGTAACATGGTTTTTATAAATATTGATGGGCTTTGCATGGATAAAACTACCGATAAAGTGGACAAAAAATGGGTAGCTTCGTTTTTAGACACATTAGCACAGCACAAAAACAGGGTTAAATTTGTTTTTCTGGATTATGATTTATCTTTTTTAAACAATCAGGATACTTTGTTCAGCAGTGTTTTAAAAAAATTCGACGGCCAACTTATTTCCCCGCGACTACTTTTTGCCCAAAATTTGCCTAAACATATTGCAAATCCTGTTTCCGATTCATTAATAATTTCTTATACAGAAACTTATAATTCCGAAAATAATTCGGGTTATGCCTACGGATGGAAAGAAAATTTTACCAACACCTATAGATATTACCTTTACAGAGTTTTTACTCCCGACTTAAAAACTTACCAATCGGTTCCCTATCTTTTGGCATCTCTTGAATGGCCGTCTCAGAACATTTCTTTTGATAAACTGATGCTGGATGATATGAAAGAGATAAAATTTTTACTCCGAAATCTGGATTTGCCCAATAAGGAGCGCGCCGTGATGGTTTATTCTATGTCGGATGTGGTTACGCAGATTCCTGCCGAGGCCTTTGCCGAAATTGTGAACGGCAAAATGGTTTTTGTAGGTTTATTCGAAAACTATCTGAATAAATATAATGTGCAGCCCGATAGTTACCACACTCCTGTGATGGAAAACATGTCGGGAGTGTTGATAACTGCTAATGCCTTTATAAATTTACTTTCTACTAATTTTATTGAAACAGACGAAGGAATTTACGGAATTTTCCTTATTCTTTTGTTTGTTCTTATGGCTTCTGCCATGCAGTTTTGGGCTTCAAAAAGCGTTAAATACTCCCGCGCAATAGCACTATATTTGCTATTTCTTGTTATAAGTGCAGCAATTTTATTCTTCATAGTGAATGTACTTTGGCTTTGGGCAGATGTTCGCATACATTTTATCAGTACGCTATTGGCAAGTGTGCTATCGTGGCCCATTATAGCTATTTTCAGAAAATAGTTTACAGCGCTGGATTCCATTTGTTCTTTTTATCGCCTTACCGCTAATAGGCTGATTTGGCTGCAATTGATTTGTTTAGTTTGTTGCAATTTAAAATAATATGACAGTTAGTTATTGTAATCCAAATCATTTTTGGTTGAATTGCCGTTGCATTTATGCTACGGAAAAATGCACAATAAAAATACAGGCTTTAGCCTAAATTATTTTTGCCATATTTTTGGCAAAAGCCATCATGTTTTTCATTCACTTACAACGGCATAAATGCATTGATAATCATTTTATTTCCGCAGAATTACAACACCGTATTTTCAATACAAATGTAATTATTTCTTATCATTAGCCGTAGCATTTATGCTACGGAAAAATGCACAATAAAAATACAGGCTTTAGCCTAAATTATTTTTTTGGTTAAAGCCGATTAAATATTTGTTTATCTGATATTTAATCCCACCAATTCCAAATATTCTCTGTAATTAAGTCAAATGCCTTTCTCAAATCTGCCTTTCTTCGTTCAAATTCATTATCACTCATTTTATTAAACTCAATTATTGCCTCTTGCAGTAGTTCTATATTTACATCAGAATAATCTCGTTTGACTTTAACTACGTGCTTTTTTTTAAAATTTAGTTTTAATTTTATTGTTCCGCCAAATTTTTCACTAAATTCTTGATCTAATTCTGCTGTGTAATCATAAGAAACCACTCTTTTTAAAAGATTTTCTGCTTCAAGCATTTGCGAAACAATTTTATCCCTTGTTTGTTCCTCAAGATATTCGTGATTTTTAATGTATTTTCGGACTTTTTTTATTTTATAGCGCAATAAATCAATAATATACCAATAATCCCACTCATGATTATTTCGCATGAATTTTAAATATTTTTTTTGTCGTTTGATTTCTATTTCTTTCCTTTTTCTTTTTGAAAGCCTTTTGGGGAGTTTTATTTTTTTATCTTTTTGAGCCATAATTACAATAATCGTTTGTACTATTTAATTTTCACATCTGCCCACATAAATGTATTTTTTTCAAGTATCAATCTGGTAGATAGAGGCTTTTTATTTCAACAAGTTGCAAATTATAACGCTCAAATCTACGTGGATTTAAAAAGACAGACTATATTAGAGATGACAAAATAAGCTTTTTTTTATGCTGTAAATTAAGGCATTATCAGTAATAAAACCATAAATATCTAAAAGTAATTGATAGAAAAACCGCAATTTAGATTCATTCTAAAAAAACAAACGTCGAAAAAGCATAAGAAAAAACCACACAACTCAAAAAGTAGCTAAATAATCTGTCTAAATTTTCAAAAGCAAAAGAATGTATTTACATTTGTCTGAAACACAATTTAGACAAATAATATCATGAGAAAAGCCCTGATTTTGCTAAGTTTTTTTTTACATTCTGCCATTTCGGCGCAAACAACTAAAAACCCGCCGTTTTTGAGCTCATCGGCCCAATGGATAGATTCTGTTTTTAAGCAACTTAGCTTGGACGAAAAAATTACCCAATTATTTATTATAGAGGTAGCCCGAAAGGAAGAAGAATTTACACAAACCATCAACACCGTAAAACAATACCAGCCCGGCGGACTAATATTTTTTGCCAATTCGGCCGAAAACACAGCCACAAAAGCGAATAAACTTCAATCGACAAGCAAATTACCCATGCTTACCGCCATCGATGGAGAATGGGGACTAAGCATGCGACTGAGCAATACCATGGGATTTCCGGTAGCCATGGCACTTGGAGCCATAGAAAACGACAGTTTGCTCTTCGAAATGGGCAAAGAAATGGCCTTTCAGGCTTTGGCCGTGGGCATTAACTATAATCTGGCACCAGATATTGATGTAAACAACAATGCCGCCAATCCAGTAATCAATTACCGCTCTTTTGGCGAAAACCCGCAACTGGTGGCACAAAAAGGTTTGCAGGTAATGTTAGGCATGCAGGCCGGTGGCATCCTTACTTCGGCCAAACATTTTCCGGGGCACGGAGATACCGACATAGATTCGCACTACTCGCTGCCCATTATTTCGCATACCTACAGCCGACTAAAAAAAGTAGAATTATACCCTTTTGATGTATTGATTAAAAATGGTGTATCTACCATCATGACAGCTCATTTACACGTTCCGGTGCTCGACTCAGTTAGTAATCGCTCAGCCACAATTTCTCCCGCCATTATCAAGGGATTACTGCGCGATACCCTGGGTTTTAAAGGATTGGTAATAACCGATGCGTTGAACATGAAAGGCGTTACCGAGTTTTATAAACCAGGCGAAGTCGAAGTATTGGCTTTACAAGCGGGTGCCGATATTTTGCTCATGCCCGACAATGCCGGCGTTTCGCTGGCGGCCATCAAAAAAGCCATTGCGGATGGTACACTGAGCATGGACGATATTAACGAGAAATGTAAAAAAATACTTCAGGCCAAATACTGGTTGGGATTACATCAATACAAAGCGGTTGGCATCGAAAACCTGGAGAAAAAGCTCTTCCGGCCGCATGCCCGGGTTCTTCAGCAAAAACTTTTCAGGGAATCTATCACCCTGATAAAAAATGAAAATCAAACATTGCCATTAAAAAATTTAAGTACCAACAATTACGTAGCTTTGGCTTTGGGTAGAAATTCGGTTAGTTTTCATGGCGAACTCAACAAATACAAAACCCACAAAACACTCTACCTCGACAAAGCAGCTACCGAACAACAGGTGCTTGCCTTAGAAAAAGAACTCCTAAAATACGAGCAAGTTGTAGTTTCATTGCACAAACTGTGGTTGGTGGCCAAAGAAAATTATGGCATTTCGAAAAACGAAATCCGCATATTAAACTTTCTGGCGGCAAAAAAGAAAAAAGTGGTATTTGTATTGTTCGGGAATCCTTATACGCTCAAAGAATTTGAAGCCTGGAAACAGTTTCAGTCGGTAATTGTAACATATCAGGAGAACGAAATTACGCAATCGCATGCAGCACAGCTCATTTACGGTGCCATTAAAGCCAAGGGCAAGCTTCCGGTTAGTATTGATAATCAATTTAAAGCCGGATGGGGATTGCAAACGGCCTCTACCGGACGACTTCGCTATGGAATTCCGGAAGAGGAAGGCATAAATTCGGCCATTTTGTACGCTGCCATGGATTCATTGGCTAATTTAGGCATCATCAATGGCGCTTTCCCAGGTTGTCAGGTGCTTGTGGCCCGCAACGGCAATGTAATTATGCACAAGAGTTATGGATTTCTTACCTACGATTCTACCGAAATATTAAGCAACGAACATATTTACGATTTGGCATCTGTTACCAAGATAACTGCGTCGCTTCCGGCGCTTATTTATTACGAAAGCCTTGGAAAATTTTCAATCTACGACAAAATTTCGGACTATTACAAACCCTGGCAGAAGAGCAATAAAGAAGAAATTAGCTTTTTGGATGCATTAACACATCAGGCACGGCTCACACCCTGGATTCCGTTCTATAAAGAAACTTCACCCTTTGGCATTTTAAGTCAAAGGGTTTTTTCTGAGCACTACTCGCGCAAATACCCATACCCTGTAGCAAAGGAAATCTATGTTCACCGTAAATATCATTCCATTATTTTAGAGCAAATTAAAAACTCGCCACAATTAGAAAAAAAAGAAATGAAATACTCCGATTTATCGTTCTACATCTATCCCGAATTGATAAAAAAATGGAGCAAACGTTCTTTTGATCAATTTCTGAACGAAAAATTCTATTCGCCACTGGGTATGGACAGAACCTTCTTTAATGCGCACCAAGAAGCAGAATTAAATCAAATTGTGCCCACTGAGATAGACAGCTTTTTCAGAATGCAATTACTACGCGGATATGTGCACGACGAAGGTGCTGCAATGCTTGGTGGTATAAGCGGACATGCAGGATTGTTTTCTACGGCCAACGATTTAGCTAAACTTATGCAATTATATCTAAACGGGGGCGAATATGCCGGGCAGCGATACTTTTCGGATTCGGTTTTTACGAAATACTATAGCCGGCCTTTTGCTGCCGAAAACAATAGAAAAGGAATTGGCTTTGATAAATCCTATTTTAATAATCAAAAATTAGCACTGGCAAATGCTTTCCCCGCTCCGGCAAGCAGCGAAAGCAGCTACGGTCATGGTGGTTTTACGGGCACATTTATTTGGCTCGATCCCGAATTTAATTTGATATTTATCTTTCTCTCAAACAGAGTTTTCCCTAGCAGAGATAACCCAAAACTGTATCAATTAAATATAAGACCTGCTATGCACCAAAGCATTTATGATGCGTTTATGTGAAGTTTTGCACTAAACAAGCGGACTAATTTCATCAAGGCAGCAAGCAGAATTGCCTACATCCTTTTAAAAATAGTAAACATTATGTGAAATAATATTTGGCAGGTGAAACAATAATTCAAACAATTTTTGTATCTTTTGGGCATATTCATAAATCAATCATAAATCAATTGCCTTTTAAGAACATCAATATGAATAATAACATATTTTCCATTGTTTTTGAGCATTCTACCGATTGTTTTATCTATATCCTGCCAGATGGAAAAATATCCGGAGTAAATAAAACTTTCGAACAAATTACCGGCCTAGATGCTCAGGATTATATACAGGGTAAAATTAAACTAAAGGATTTTGTTCACCCCGACGACCGGCAAATAGCAGAACAACTGTTTCATGAAGAAAATAAAATACCAAGCCTTATTGAACCAACAATCCGACTTGTATCCATAAGCAGGCAAATTTCCTATTTCCGGCTTCAAATGCATGTTGTTGAAGAAAGTAGTGAATACGCCGGAAAAATGGTACAACTGACGAATATTACCGAACAAATTAACAATCAAGAGCTAAGATTAAAGAATCAATCTCTGGTGAACGAAAATGTTCGCTATAAAGATTATTACGAAAATGCTCCTGATATCTACCTAAGCATGCATCCGGAAACAACCCTTATTTTAGACTGCAATCAAACAATGGTAGACACACTTGGTTATTCCAAAAAAGAATTAAAGAAAAAAACTATTTTTGATTTATATACGGCGGAGAGTGCACTTTATGCCAAAAATGTACTATATCCGGAATTTATAAGGAGAGGCCTGTTTAACAATGCTTTTGTAAAGGTTTGCAGCAAAAATTGCGATATTTTAAACATGCTTATCAATGTAAATTCTGTAAAAGACGAAACTGGCCGGATTTTGTATTCCAGAGCAATCTGGCGCAAAATGGCGGATAAAGATTTCGAAAAAGAGTATTTACATATCTTATATCAAGCCCAGCAAACCGAATTAAAATATAAACTCATGTACGACAATTCGCCTATTGGAATTGCATCGGCAACATTGGATTATAAAATATTCTCGGCCAATCAAGCATTTTGCGATATGCTTGGATATGCAGAACAGGAGCTTGTTGGCCAGACTTTATATTTATACACACATCCGGATGGAGTAGAAAATAATATTCAGATGCTGGAAAAATTGGCTGCCGGTGAATTGAAACGCTTGCAAATGGAGAAAAAATTTATTCACAAAAGCGGAAGGACAATTATCGGATTGCTAAATGCAACAATTATTAAAGATATACACGGAAAACCACTTTATTTTCTTGGAAATGTGCACGACATAACACTGATGAAGGATGTATTAACACAATTGGAAGATGCAAAAAAATTGACCGAAATAGAGCGCGAACGATTAAACTTTGTGCTCGAAGGCAGTAAACTTGGTTTTTGGGATTGGAATATCAAGGAAAACAAGGTGGAAAGAAATTCCCAATGGGCAGAGATGTTAGGATTCACTATAGATGAAGTGCAAAAAACGGTAAGTCAATGGACAGACTTAATCCATCCGGACGATCATAATTTGGCCTTGCAGTCGCTTAACAGCCATTTAAGGGGCGAAACATCTATGCATCGGGCAGAATACCGCATGCGCACCAAAGAAAATGATTGGAAATGGATACTTGATACTGCCAAAGTGGTGCAATTCGACAAAAATGGCGCTCCCTTGAGAATGGCCGGCACCCATACCCACGTTCGTCTCAGGCTCTTGCCTTAGACGTTCTATTTCTTAAGGCTTTGC
>DYOH01000122.1 GCA_020720625.1 Acetofilamentum sp.
AGCCCGATGTTGTTTCATATCATTTAGAAACAAAGGAGTATATATTTTTCGATTGCTCCCCTGAAAGTCCGTCAGGAAGGCGAAGCTTATGCTACGACGAGCAGGCATTGAACTCGCGCAAAGAGAACAAACCACAAAGTAGTGTGAAGAAAGTGGCCGCAGAAATGGGAATAGAACTTTTGAACGAAGAGCAATACAAGTACCTTCAAACATTGGGGAAATTCGATAGCAAAACATCGAGTTGGATAAAAACTCCGGAAGCTATCAGAGCACTGGGAGGTGCCCTATTCGCCGATTATCGATTTGAACATGTATTTATTTACCACAATGGAGCAGAATCTTATTACGCTACCAGAGGTTTCCGATGCATGCTTAAGGTTTAGCATCTAAAAAAAAATCCACATTGATTATTCAATGGCTCAAAACTAAACAATACGATATATCTCCATAATATCGGCAAGTATTTTTGCAAAATTGATGTTTAAATCAATCAATCTGCCAGTTTGAAGATCAAAAACCCAACCATGCACCGTTAGCCCTCTTTGCTTATTTGCTCTTTGCACAGCGGCAGTTTTTATCACATTAACGCACTGCTCCTGAACGTTTAACTCTATTAATCTACGGTATTGCAGGTCTTCATCAATAATGTCGTTTAGCTCATCCTTATGCAATCTAAAAACGTCGCGAATATTTCTAAGCCACGGATTTATAAGTCCTAAATCTTTTGATTGCATTGCCTCGTGCACACCACCGCATTGATAGTGCCCTACAACCACAATCTTATCTACCTGCAATACATCTACCGCATAATTGATAATGGACATAACGCTCAAATCGTTGTTGGGAACCATATTGGCTATATTCCGGTGCACAAAAACCTCTCCGGGTTTTAAGCCCATTAGCTCTTCGGCAGATACCCGACTATCGGAACAACCAATATACAATATATCAGGATTTTGACCGGCTGATAATTTCTTAAAATACTCGCTATCCTCGGCAAGCTTCTTCTTTGCCCATTGGCGGTTATTCTCAAAAATGGTTTGCAGATTGATTGAACTCATCTCACTTAATTATTTAGACTGTTTAAAAATAAGGAATATATCCCGATTAATAAAATTTTTCAGTGTCCAATTTTATTCACTTAATATCAAATACTTTCACTAAAATATTTATACTAATGATAAAAAAATAAACAAATCTAAAGTTTTTTGTTTATTTTTACTTAATCAACAAGCAACAACTTAAACCGAGGCGGGTAAAAAATGAATATAGTGCTTACTCCAATAATATTATCTATACTATTCCAGTTAATTGCCTCGGCTTTATCTATCAGACTCATATTCTTAACCAAGCGCTATTTAGCATGGATTTTGCTTAGTGCCGCATTCTTCTTCATGGCCTTGCGCAGGTTTTTTATTTTTCTCTCGGTATTAAATGGCACACTTCATTTCAAAAACATCAGCGATTCGGAGTATACTGCCCTCCTGATTTCTTTCTTATTATCCATTGGCACTTACCTTATGATTCCGATTTTTAAATCAATAACGCAAAACGAACGTGATCTAACCATAGCCAATAAACAATTGTTTAGGCAAAAAGAAGAAGCCGAAGAAAGCTCTAACCGCTTACTTACTTTTATAAATTCCATACCCGACATTGTTTGCTATAAAGATGGTGAAGGACGTTGGCTACTGGCCAATAACGCCGATTTGGAACTCTTTAATCTTACCAAGGTAGCGTATTATGGTAAAACCGATTTTGAGCTGGCTGAATATACCCATGAAATTTTTAAAGAAGCTTTTCAAAATTGTATGCAATCGGATGAAATAGCATGGCAACAAAATCAAACTTCCAAGGGTATCGAAAAAATTACCAATTCTAACGGAATAACAAAAGTTTACGATGTATATAAAGTGCCGGTTTTTCATCCCAATGGAGAAAGAAAAGGCCTTGCCGTAATTGGTCGCGATATAACACAAATAGTAGAGATACAAGAGAATCTGATTATAGCAAAACATAAAGCTGAAGAAAGCGATCAGCTAAAAATGGCCTTTTTGCAAAACATGTCGCACGAGATTAGAACCCCACTGAACGCCATTTGCGGATTTGCCAGTTTTCTGGAAAGTGATAATCTGAAACCGGAAAAAAGAAGCTACTTTATCCAAACTATCAAAGCCAGCAGCGACCGTTTGCTCGAAATTGTAAGCGATATACTTACCATATCGTCGCTCGAAACCAAACAAGAAATTGTTTATTACGAAAAAATGGCCGTTTCTGATGTATTATCCGAGCTTTATCAAAAATTTAAAAATCCGGCAATTTATAAAAAGCTGGCTTTAAACATGATATTGCCGAAAAAACTGGACTTGGATTTCATAATATCAGATAAAAGTATCATTTTTAGAGTTATGTCGAATCTAATATCAAACGCCATTAAATTTACACACTATGGCGAAATAGCATTTGGCGCTGATATTGTTCAAGGGCAAATGCAGTTTTTTGTAAAAGATAACGGAATTGGGATCTCAAGCGATCACCACGCCATTATTTTCGAAAACTTTCGACAAGCAGGAAATAATATACAAAGTAACTATGGAGGTACAGGCTTAGGCTTATCCATTGCGAAAAAATATGTAGAACTGCTTGGTGGAAGTATCTGGCTTGAATCGCAAGTAGATAAAGGTTCGGCTTTTTATTTTACTTTGCCCAATAAGGCAACAAATTAGTAAAACAAGCCTAGCCTACAAAATAATCTGAAACATGGCTCTAATGCCAAAATTGGTAGCATTGGGATCCTTGGTATGGCTAATGCGCCACATGGCATCAACTCGCATTATCTTAAAAATATTCTCTATTCCCACACCGGCTTCTATATATGGTATGTACTCCATGCTACTGAGATTGCCCGGAAAAGCAACAACATCGCTGTGCAATTGACTCAAAGATCCAATCACACCTCGTGCAATAAGCAAACTACGCAAATCGAGATTGTTTACCAATGGTATTTTGCTCATAATCAATCCATCGAAATGATGGGTAAAAGAAGCCTGAAAATAATTATCGCTGGCAAACTCATAGTAATTCATCAAATTAAATGCTTTGGTATCCAAATAATAAGTTTCGTTTCCGGCATGCAGTTTAAGCAAAGGATAAGGCACTTCGCCAAATATTTTTCCGGCACTTAAACTATATTCAAAATAGCCCAGAAACCCAAAAATAAAGTTATGATCATAACTTATTTCGAGCTTTGCATAAGGATATGTATTGCTATTCATAAAAGCATTACCGTAAACAATGTTTAAGTTCACAATCGGAAAATCAGAAGGAATGGCCGTGCGCTCAAATTCGCCCTCGAGGTATTTCTCTCCATAAGCAAAACGGATATTCAACGAAGCCGATGCATCAGTAATTTGCTGAAAACTGAAACTATTGATTGGCTCAGTAAACGACATATAGCTCGAAGGAAAAATATCGCGGTAATTAAGCTTAAGTGTGGAACCAAAACCCTTAGGCCATTGGTGAAAAAAATCGATATCGGCAGAGCGAATGCGCAGCAAATCGGTATTTGCCGAAACCGAAAAAATACTATTTGATATATTATCGGATGAAAAAGCATTTGAGCTAACCGACAATTGTGTAAGATCGTCTTTATAATTTAACCTTATGCTTGTTCGCGGAGTTTTATTAAGCAGATATAGCGCACCCACGCCATATTTAAAACGCTGATCCTTATCGCCAAAAGCACCATAACCCGAAAGCATAATGTTTGTGCTGAAATTGTTAGAAGTGCGGCCACCTAATCTAAAACGGTTGCCTTCTATCGCATTGTAACTATAAGTGGAATAATATGGGCCATATTCAAAATCGCCCATTTCCCAATATCCGAGATAGAGCATTGTAGAAAGCTTTTGTAATCGCTGAAATCTTTTGGTAGACATAAGGGTGTCTACCATTTTATAAATACTGGCTTCTGTGCCCGAAAGCTGCAAAGGACGCTCACTCTCCCAATAATCGTTTAGCTTAAAAATTTCGGAAGTGGTATAAATTTCGGGAGTGCTTTCGTCAAAAACCAGCGCCTTGTTCTCAATAGTAGATGTTTGCTGCGAATATTGCGTGGTTTTATGTCCAAAGACACTAATCTGCTTCTCGGAGAGCTCCAGCAACACATCTAAAGTGCTGGTCTTGGGATACCACTTTCCATCGCTACTTTTCTGGTACAAAATTTCTGCCTGAACATCTTTTACATAATTAATATTGGCATCGGGCGAAATACGTACCTTAATCTTTTTTAGCGCATAACTGGCCTTATCTACATACATATCGCCACTAAAGGTAAGCTCGCGTTTAAAGCGGGGCTTAAACATAATATGGTAGCAATAATCGCCATCCACAGACATGCTGTCCATTAGGTAAAACTTATAATATGGTCGGGCATAAGCCGCTATAGGGTTGATAAAGTTTTTCTCAAATAGCGGAATAATATTATCATAATAATCCAAATCGGCGTAAATCTGACCAGTAAACTGGCTATAGCTTTTGTTTTCTACCCCCGACATTTTATTGGCGAGAATAATTTCTTTGGTTTTCCTGGGGCTGGATTGCTGATAAAAATCGGAAACCGTTTCACTCAGAAAAACCGGTAGAATTTTATCGCCTGTAAACTCGCTGCTATCGGCATAAGCCAAGATAAAATCGAAGGCCTTGAGCGCTTTCGACTTAAAAATAGCTTCGTTTACATTATTCAACGAAAAGCTTATTTTATTATATACCCGCATTTTAAATTCGGGATACTCAAAATAGTTATTTTCTTTTTTATTTTTGTTGATATTGCGCAGAATTTCAAAGGCAGGGTTTTCGCCCGGCGTAACATCCACCTCCGATATTTCGATAGCCTCCGTTAGTAAAGCAATATTCAGGTATTGGTTTTGATT
This sequence comes from Acetofilamentum sp., assembly GCA_020720625.1. Taxonomy (GTDB): domain Bacteria; phylum Bacteroidota; class Bacteroidia; order Bacteroidales; family DYOH01; genus DYOH01. The sequence goes on from DYOH01000122.1 coordinate 4,932, forward strand.
AGGTTTAACAGGAATTTCCTTCATTTCGTAGCCCATAAAACTTACCATAAGCGTATCGGGCTTTGCAGGAGCCGATAGGCTGAATAAACCAGCCTGATTTGTGATAGTACCTTTGGTTGAGCCTTTAAAGGCAATATTTACATATATTAGTGCCTCGTTGGTTTCGGCATCAATTATCTGACCTTTGATAAAAAACTGTGCATGCAGCAACGATGGCAGAAAAATGATTAATATCAGTATCGTTTTTTTCATATTTCATGCATTGTTTGGGGTAATTCCATTATACGCAAGTATCAGTAGTATTGTTTCGGCAAAGTTAGTAAGTTTATTTTATGCTGGTAGCACATTAATTTTATTTAACTAAGAGAAACCTGAGAATCAATGTAAATACGGATAATTAAAGAGCATAGATAATACACAAAAAAACCGTTAAACACTTATGCTTAACGGTTTTCCATTTCCAAATTATTTATTATACATTTAAGGTAAAACGACGGAAACCTGTAATTTCAAGGTTTTTATCAATACTCTTAATGTATTCCTTAATAGTAAGTTTGTTGTCCTTAACAAATTGCTGATTGTACAGCGTGCTTTCCTTAAAGAATTTTTGCAATCTGCCTTTGGCAATTTTTTCGGCCATATCTCTTGGTTTTCCTTCGTTAATAGCCAATTCGGTGCCAATTTCAATCTCTTTGTCGATAATTTCCTGAGGAACATCGTTTTCGTCGAGAGAAACAGGATTCATGGCAGCCACTTGCATCACCACGTCTTTAGCCACTTGCTCGTCGAAATCGGCTTTGTTGAAAGCTACCAAAGCAGCCAGTTTGTTGCCTGGGTGAATATAAGCAATCACTTTTTCGCCTTTAATGGTGAGCAATACCGACAAATCAATTTTTTCGCCAATAACACCGGTTTGGTTAGTAACTTCGTCTTCGATAGTATCGTTTTTGTAAGCAGCAGCTTTCAAAGATTCGAGAGAGTCAGCATTAACAGCTAAAGCCGTATTGGCAATATCGTGAGCAAATTTAACGAAATCATCGTTTTTAGCCACAAAGTCGGTTTCGCTGTTGAGTACTATAAGCACGCCGTTTTTACCGTCGGCCGAAACTTTTGCAATAACAGCACCTTCGGTAGCGTCTCTGTCGGCACGTTTAGCGGCTACTTTCTGTCCTTTTTTACGCAGGATATCAATAGCCTCATCAAAATCGCCGTTAGATTCAGCAAGGGCAGCTTTACAGTCCATCATACCGGCACCGGTCATTTTTCTAAGTTTTGCTACATCTGCAGCTTTAATTTCTGCCATTTTTAAAAAATTTAATATATCAATTGATTACTATTGTTTTTTTATGATAAAAGAGTAGCCTCCAAAGAAGAGGCTACCGGTTTATTTAATCCTGAGTGTCATCATCTTCTTCGATATCATCCACTTCTGGAGCTTCTTCGTGCAATTCTTCGGTTTCCTCAATTTCAGGTTCTACGTGTTCTTCTTTAGATTTGCGGGCTTTGCGGGCACCGGTTTTCTTGCCTACGAATTCCTTTTTCGGAGATTTCTTAGTATCATCGCCTTCTTTGTCTTTCTCCACTTTTCTTTCTGATAAACCTTCCTGAATGGCTTTAGACATTACATCGAGAATCAGCGAAATAGATTTGGTAGCGTCATCGTTGGCCGGAATAACGAAATCGATATTAGGGTCTGAGTTTGTATCAACAATTCCAAATACAGGTATGTGCAAACGTTTTGCCTCTCTAACGGCAATTTTTTCTTTTTGAACATCAATAATAAATAGTGCGGCAGGCAAACGGGTTAAATCGGCAATAGAGCCAAGGTTTTTTTCCAGTTTTGCTCTCTGACGGGTAATTTGAAGTCTTTCTCGTTTAGAGATATTCTCAAAAGTACCGTCAACAGCCATTTTATCGATGGTGTTCATTTTTTTGATGGCTCTTCTGATTGTAGCAAAATTTGTAAGCATACCGCCCGACCATCTTTCTGTAATGTATGGCATTCCGATGGCATTTACTTTTTCGGCTACAATGTCTTTTGCTTGTTTTTTGGTGGCCACAAATAATACTTTTCTACCCGATTTGGCTATTTGTTTCATGGCCGAAGCGGCTTCGTCTATTTTGGCTACCGTTTTATGTAGGTCTATGATATGAATTCCGTTGCGCTCCATGTAAATATAAGGGGCCATTGCCGGATTCCATTTTCTTTTCAGGTGACCAAAATGTGCACCTGCTTCTAATAATTCTTCAAATGTTACTCTTGACATGCTAATTTTTTAAAAATGTTTACATTCTTTTACATCAACTGCTCAGTAGTTTCCTTTCGAAAGTCTGAACAATTTAGATACTAAACATTCCAACCAGTAAATCTGTATATTAACGTTTACTAAATTGAAATCTTTTGCGTGCTTTTGGTTGCCCAGGCTTCTTGCGTTCTACCTCACGTGCATCACGAGTGAGCATTTTGGCAGGTTTAAGAATAGCTCTAAATTCCGGGTCAATTTCAAGTAAAGCTCTGGCAATACCCAACTGAATAGCGCCGGCTTGTCCTTTTACCCCACCACCATAAACATTAACTTTTACATCGTATTTATCGTCAGTTTGGGTGAGCGCCAGCGGAGCCAGGGCTGAATTAAGGTGTTGTGGCACTGTGATGTACTCTTTAACGTCTTTTCCGTTCACAGTTACATTGCCTTTTCCTACACTTAAATAAACGCGAGCAACGGCGGCTTTTCTTCTTCCTACAGCATTAATCATCTCCATGGTTACTCTTTAAATTCGTCTAAATTAATTTCTCGCGGTTGTTGAGCTTCGTGATGATGCTCGTTTCCTGCATAAACTCTAAGGTTTTTGATAATAGCCCTGCCTAATTTTGTTTTAGGGAGCATGCCTCTAACTGCTTTTTCGATTAAGCGTTCGGGGTGTGCAGCCAATAATGATTCTGCTTTTTGTACTCTCTGTCCGCCGGGGTAGCCCGTGAAATGGATGTACTCTTTTTGTGCCATTTTTTGGCCTGTCAGACGTACTTTGTCGGCATTGATGACAATCACGTTGTCGCCACAGTCTGTGTGGGGAGTATACGAAGGTTTGTGCTTGCCGCGTAGCATATAGGCTACTTTTGCTGCCAAGCGTCCCAACACTTCGTTTTCTGCATCCACGATCAGCCATTCTTTATGAACGGTAGATTTGTTTGCCGATACGGTTTTGTAACTTAATGTGTTCACTTTTTTTACCTGTTTTTGTTGTTAATACAAATATATTATGCACTCAATTTGGACTGCAAAAGTATAACTATTTTATTTATTTACAATAGCTTTTTATTCAATTTTTATAAATTATCGCACAAACCTTTAATTCAAAGGCCTTTGATTGTGTTGATAAGTTTTTTTGTTTTTCTGACGGATTTTTTTTTGGACGAAAACGGTAGAATTGTTGATTTGATGATAGCCAGCTTCAACTTTTCAAAAGCTTTCGAGCTTTTGAAAAGTTTTGTAATCCCTAATCCTGTCATGGTTGAATATGATTGCGGAAGAATTGTTTATTTGGTGTGGTGTTTAATTGTTGATTTGTTTCTATTATACACCAACTTTTCAAAAGTTTTGGAACTTTTGAAAAGTTCTGTAATCACAAATATTGGCGATGATATATCTCCTCGTGCTCCTTTACCAGCAAGCTAATATCTTTTACCTTAGCCATGTTTTGTTGCCAATGCGCTATTATCTCCCGATTTTCGGCAATAGTACGAAGTTTATCTGCTAAATCGGTTGCATCTTTGTTCTTAAAAAGTAGACCGTTTAGCCCATCAGCAATCATCTCGGCAATGGCCGGATAATCGGAGCCGACTACCGGAATGCCTTTTGAAAAGGATTCGAGAATGCTTAATGGAGCTACCTCATGTTTTGATGGTAAACAAAATAAGTCCCAAACATTCATCAGCTTGCTTATTTCTTCGTGGCTAACTTGCTCTTGCCAATGCATATAGCCGAGGGCCAAAAATTTATTTTTCATCAGCACATAATACTCAGGTTCACTAGCATCTCGAATGGTAATACAATGCAATTCATACTGTTTTTCGAGTCCTTTTAATGCATCCAGCAATAAATAGAATCCTTTGGATGGATTCATGCGCCCCACAAAACCCAACTGAATTTTTTGAGACTTTTCAGTTTTCGGTTTGGCTTCGAATTTTGATGTATCAATGGCTTGGGTAAGCAATGTGGTGTTTGCAATACCGTTTACATGAAAAGCTTTTTCAATCCATTGAGCAATGGCTATGTTTTGGTGTACAAATTTCGCCAGATAGTGCATACTTTGCAATTTGTTAGTCAGCATATTTAATGCAGGATACTTTTTTACAGAAAGTTTTATTAAGGATGCCGAAGCACCGATATATGATTTTAACAACCCGCTTTTTTGAGATGCAAAGCATGCTGCGCATCGAAAACGGCCAATATGGGCATTACATAGTTTTTTTCCAAACAATTGCAAATCGCCACGTGCACAAAATATGCCTCCCAGATGGGCCGTAAAAAAAACCTTTGCACCCATATTGTGCGCCACCTTTAGATGCTGATGTGTAAATGAGCGGGAAAAGGAATGGAAATGTACTATCTGTGGCTGCTCCTGCCCTAGCAGCTCTTTAAACTCTTTTAAATTTGATGGCTCTTTTAAACCATTGAGCTCAGCAACACTAATCTTGCTTGGAACAGATAGTGTATTTACCTGTATTTGGTCAAAAAAATATTTTTGGGATTCTTTTCCCACTGCGGCAACAATAATAGATACTTTCCAGCCATTCCGCAACAAACCCTTAGCCAGATTAAGCACATAGCTTTCGGTGCCGGCACGGTAGTCGGG
>DYOH01000123.1:0-6375 GCA_020720625.1 Acetofilamentum sp.
AAAAACAGTTTTTCAATTTTTTCCATCAATAGAATTAGTGCATTTTTATCCTTATTAATGTAGGCATCCACACGATATTTAAAGATAAAATCATAAGTAATTTCCGGCTGAATTTGGCCACTTAAAACAATAATTTTTAAATCCGGAAATTTTTTCTTTAAAAAATCGGTTGCCACCAATCCATTTTCAGTTTTAGAAAAATTATCGGCCAAAAAGTAATCTACAATTGCTAAATCGGGTTTGTGCAGCAATGCAGATGCCTTTAATTCGTCGAAGCTTTTAAACCTGAATAATTGAGCCTTAAAATCAGAGAGCATATTACTCATTAAGGCAAAAAACAAATCATCGTCTTCGATGATATAAAAAATCTTACTCATAAGAACCAGACATTAATTTTAGTTAAATTTAAAACAAAAAAAGAAAAATTAGTAGCAAACGCTTAATTTAGCCGTATTAAAACAAGAAAAAAAAGATGCAACAAATGCTCAAGTATATTCATATCGCTATTATTCTAATTTTGCTCAGCAAGCAAGGCTATAGTCAGAACAAAGATTATAAAAAAATTGTAACCTTAAAAGGTAAAATTGAATCTTTAGAAACATTAAAAGCGGTAGCTTTTGCCCATATTATCGACATAAACAACCGAAGTGTTACAGTATCAGACACCTTAGGAATATTTTCGCTTACAGTGCTAAAAGGCGATACTTTACGAATTTCGTCGATAGGATTTGAACCCTATTTATTGAGTTTGGCAGATTCAGTTGTAGAAGGAGATGATTTTTATGTAAAAATTGAAATGTTAACCAGGAGCTATAATTTATCGGAGATAGATGTATACAGAATGCGATGGGCCGAATTTGAGTTTGAGTTTATGAATGCCTCCGTGGTATCGAATGAGACAGGGGAAAAAATAAAGCAATTGGTATTTAATAAAGAATTAGCCGAAGATTTGCAGCATTTAAAGCTATCTCAATCGTTTGGCGTATTGCTTGCCTTTGATATGCCTTCGTGGAAATCGCGTTCCAGAAACAAAGTAAACCAAATGGAAGAAGAAGATAATTTACAAAAGTTGATAGATGCAAAATATAACGAAGAACTTGTATCAAAAATTACCGGTTTAAATGGCCAGGCGCTCAAGTCTTTTATCAACTTTTGTAAACTAGACCCTATCTATATAATAAACTCTACAGACTATGAGATAGTTAGTAGAGTAAAATCCTTATACAAAAGTTATCGTCAAGGAATAAGGTAATACTAGCTATGGAAAACCAATACCGGATAATTTAATTCGAATAAATACTTTTTACTGATTCCGGGATGTAAAATTTCGCGAAAGAAACCTTTGTTTTCTGTAACCATCGAAACGATATCGATTTTATTTTCTTGGACAATATTTTTAATGAAACTAAGCATATCATCGTGCAATTTGCAATTCATGCAATTAAACTCAAAAGCCGGATATCGTTTTTCGAAATGTAGTTTCCATTTCTGGATTTGCATATTTGCAATATTTTCGTTAGGAATTATACTCAAACAATGAATAACCACATTGAACGGATACAAAAGAGTGAGCAATTTTTTCATGGCAAAGAAGTCGGCATCTTCGTTAGAAGCCATATATAAAACATGAATTCGTGCTATTCCGGTAAATGGCGCTTCGAGCGGAATTGCCAAAACGGGTATTTTTGCATTCGCCACAATATATTCGGCCACAAAACTTATATTTTTTTCCGATTTACTGGTTCTGCTGTTTAGAATAATTGCTTTCATGGCATGATCTTCGGCAAAACGAAGCACTTCATCGGCCGGATGACCGTTTAGTAAATAGCTTTTTACTTTAGTTTGTATAAGAATATTGTCTTCGGCATACACTCTCAGTTTTTCGACAAATATTTTAATTCCATTTTCAGCTTCGTGCTGAATTTCGTGAATGGTTTTATCTTCGGTGTATGCAATAGCGTTAGTATCCATAAAATCGATCGACTGAATAATTGGAAAACTATAAGAATGAACAATATAAAGTTCGGCATTGAGCTTATCGGCAATTCCTAAAGCATATTTAGCAGCTTCGAAAGAAGCCTCAGAAAAATTAACCGGACAAAGAATCTTGTCAATATCTTCAACAATTTCGGCATCTTCAACTTTTTCTTCGGCAAATTCTTCTTCCATGTCGATAAGAACCGATGCCGCATCGGTAAAATCTTTTTCGAGCACTAAAATACGTACGGCCCCTCCCGGAACAGAACTAATTGCATTAACATTGGCCAAAGAACATTCTATACCTTCGGCCATGAGTCTTTCTTTAATTACAACAGCTCTGAAAAAAGGATAAGTAGCTAAAACAACAATATTATCGCTCATAGTATTATATTTTACTACAATTTACAAAAAAATATGAATATAAACCAATATTGCAGAACTAAATTATTCGTCGAGTAAGGAAATAAAAGCCCTGGCATCTATTAGGGTCTGCTTTGCCCGAATCAATTCGGAAATGCGAATTTTTACCACAGAATATTGATATTGAGCCGAGGAATATTGCTCTAATAATTCTTCCATTTTGATTAAGTGAATTATATTTTGCTGCGGGTTACGGATATAGCATTTTACAGTATAATCGTTTGTAAATTCGGGTTTTGCGTAATAATTGAGCTTTTTGTATTCGTATTTGTACTGATGCTTACGAGCCGTAATATCAGACAAAACAGCCGAACCGGTAGGAAAAGCCCCTGCCCCCTTACCAAACATAAATTGCTTGTCGTAAAACTGCCCTTCGATAACCACACCATTGAACTCGTCTTCTACGTTGTAAATATAATCGGAAGGGGGCAACATTTTAGGCATAACAAACATACCCATTTGGAGATTGGAAATTTTAAATACGCTTGCGATAAGTTTTATTTTTAAACCTTTTTCTTTGGCATAAAGTACATCGGCTTTAGAAATATTTGAGATGCCATAGTGAAAGATTTTTTCGGGAGCCACATACACGCCAAAAGCATGCATTGTAAGAATTACGAGCTTGTAGAGCGAATCGTAGCCTTCAACATCGAAAAGCGGATTAGATTCAGCAAACCCTAATTCCTGAGCCTTTGCCAACGCCTGTTGATAATTACAATCGGAGTTAAATAACTTGGTAAGAATGTAATTGCTTGAACCATTTAGAATGCCCGTTAGGGAGCTGAGCAAATCATTATCGTAGTACTCTTCGAGATTACGGATAACGGGAATACTTCCGCAAGCAGAAGCATCGTAAAGCAATGCAGAACCAGTTAATTTCTGCAATTGAATAAGCTCAGGCAAATGTTTGGCCAGCATAGCTTTATTCCCGGAAACCACACTTTTGCCACTTTGTAAGGCCTTTTTAACATATTCGAACGCATCAGACTCGTTATCAATTAATTCTACCACGAGCGAAATTTCGGAATCCGAAAAAATATCGTCTACATCATAAGAAATTAGCTCATTACAAGCATTCCTGGTCTTTTCTTTATTCTTTACAACAATTTTTTTTATTTCGGCATTTACTGTTTGTGCCTGTTGTAAAACGGCATATAAACCCTGCCCTACATTACCGTAGCCAATCAATCCAATTTTTAAATCAGCCATAAAAATATCCTTTCAATAATTAAAAAACCTTTTCAAAATAAGTGTTAAAGCCTCATATTCGAGTAAAAAACCATCGTGCCCGAAAAAGGAATCAATTTCGTGGTAAGCAGCATGCGGTATAAGGCTAGCAGCCCTTTTCATGTCGCACGCAGGAAACAAAATATCCGACGAAATTCCCAGCAGCAAAGTTTTCGCTTTTATTTGAGCAAGTGCATGCTCCATGCTGAATCTGTTTCGAGCCAAATGGTGCGAATCGAAGGCCTTAGAGATGTAGTAATAGGAATAAGCATTAAATCTGTCGACAAGCTTTTTTCCTTGGTACTGTTGATAAGAAGCCGCCTTGAAATCGGATAACTTAGTAGAATTATCTTCGTACTGGGTTTTATTGTATGTTTGAGCGTTTCTGTAGCTTATTAAAGCAATGCTTCGTGCAGCTGCCAGCCCGTTTCGACCACCATTTTCAGTATTATCGAAAAAAGATGCATCTGCTTCGATGGCCATGCGTTGCGATTCGTTTAAAGCAATTTGCCAAGGCGTGGCTTCTGTACCTGTGGCAATGAGAATCAGGTTTTTAATCACCTCAGGCTCCATTATTGCCCATTCCCAGGCCTGAAAACCGCCAATAGAACCGCCCATCAGACAAAAAACTGATTCTAAGCCCAAATGTTTACGCAGTAAAATGTGAGCTGCCACCATATCGCGAATGGTAATTTCCGGAAAATCCAGAAAATATGGTTTTTGACCCTTGGGATGAATGCTTAATGGGGAAGTAGAGCCATAAGGCGAAGCTAAAATATTAGCACATACGATAAAATACTTATCAGGGTCTAAGAATTTTGCTTCGCCATAAAGGCCCGGCCACCATTCTTGCACATTGCTGTTTGCAGTGAGTGCATGGCAAATCCAAACTACATTAGATTTGTCGTTATTCAGCTTACCGGCCACATGATAAGCAATGTGCAATTCGGGTAAAATTTGGCCATTTTCAAGTATAAAATCGCCATTGAAATGGAAGTTTTGTAATACCATATTCATCAATTCAATCAATCATTAAATACATGAAAGGCATTTTCAAAATCGCTAATAATATCGCTAATATGCTCAATGCCAACAGATATGCGCAATAAAGAAGGCGTAACACCTGCATTTAGTTTTTCCTGCTCCGAAAGCTGTTGGTGCGTAGTGGCGGCAGGTTGAATAATCAGTGTTTTTGTATCACCCACGTTTGCCAAATGGCTCACGAGTTGCAAACTATCCACAAATTTTTCGGTTTGGGTTTGATTTCCTTTTAGTTCGATAGAAAGCACGGCCCCAAAACCATTTTTCAGGTATTTCTTAGCCAAATTGTGGTCGGGATGCGAGGGCAAACCCGGATATTTTACCGATTTAACCAATGGATGGTCCTGAAAGTATTCAGCCAGAGCCAGAGTATTTGCGCAATGTCTTTCCATGCGCAGGGAAAGCGTTTCGATGCCTTGTATCAACAAAAATGAGTTAAAAGGACTGATTGTAGCGCCCAAATCGCGAAGAATTTCGGCACGGGCTTTTGTAAGAAACGCCCATTGAGCAAAGTTTTCGAAAAATTTTAAACCATGATAGCTCGGCGAAGGCTCTGTAAGCGCCGGAAATTTGCCATTGTCCCAAGCATAATTACCACCATCGATAATAATGCCGCCGATGCTGGTGCCATGCCCTCCTATCCATTTTGTGGCAGATTCTACCACCAAATTAGCGCCCAGTTGTAATGGTCTGATGAGATACCCGCCACCGGCAAAAGTATTATCGACTACAGAAAGAATATCGTGTTTTTTAGCCAGAGCAATAAGAGCGTCAAAATCGGGCACAGCAAAGGCAGGATTTCCGATAGATTCGAAATAAACGGCCTTAGTGTTATTGTCAATAAGAGCTTCAAAATGCTCAGGATGAAGGCTTTGAGCAAAACGTACTTCAATACCAAAGCGTTTAAAAAGCACTTTGAACTGATTATAAGTTCCGCCATATAGATAAGGAGATGAGACAATATTATCGCCTTCGGAGAGTAAAGTAATAAAAGCAATAAGCTGAGCAGCATGCCCCGAAGCAGTTGCCAAAGCTCCAATTCCCCCTTCGAGCGCCGCCATACGTTGCTCAAAGACATCCGTAGTAGGATTCATGATGCGGGTATAAATATTTCCGGCTTTTTTGAGTGCGAATAAATCGGCACCGTGTTGAGCATTCTCAAAAGTATAAGCGGCAGTCTGATATAAGGGTACTGCCCTGGAGTGGGTCTGATTGTCGGGTTTATGTCCGGCATGAACTTGCAAAGTTTCGAAATTCCAATTTACATTTTGATTCATAAAGTAGATTTTAAGCATTTTACAATAAATCTACCCAAATATGTATAAGATTATAAAGCCTTCAATTACTGCCCATTATCGCAAAATGGATATAAGCGTATTGCATAATAATTAAATTAAATCAGAAAAAAATAATGATTAATTTGCTACTTAATTATCACTCCCATAAAGGGCAGGTTTTGGCACATCGCTAAAAGTTTAGCTGTTGTCGGAGCTTCGTAGAGCCTGATCTCTCCACTCCTCTTTATAATCAAATAAGCACGTTTGGATATTTGATGTTGCAAATAAGCAAAATATTTTTGATAAATGCAAAAGAAATTCAAAGAAATACTTTGTAATGCTTTGTAATAGGTTGTAATACATGGTAATAAGTTGTAATACATTGGAATATGTTGTAATAGGTTGCTATAGGTTGTAATAGGTTGTAATA
>DYOH01000123.1:6475-9728 GCA_020720625.1 Acetofilamentum sp.
TAATACATTGGAATATGTTGTAATAGGTTGCTATAGGTTGTAATAGGTTGTAATAAGTTGTAATTCTTTGTAATTTGGTTTAGCTCGGTGGTTTGTGATGCAATTTTTTGATTTAGCCACAAAACAGTCTAAACAGCTAAACAAATAAACAGTCTAAACAGCTAAACAGCTAAACAGCTAAACAGCTAAACAAATAAACAGTCTAAACAGATAAACAGATAAACAGATAAACAGATAAACAGATAAACAGATAAACAGATAAACAAATAAACAAATAAACAAATAAACAGTCTAAACAGCTAAACAATTTTACTAATTCACTCTGTTTGGCGGATTTCCATTTAGGAAATAGCCTAAGATGTTGGCCGCTACTTCGGCAGAGGTTTCAATTCGGGTTTCCATTGTACCGGTGCCAATGTGTGGTGTAAGTACTACGTTATTAAGTAGTTGTAGTCCTTCAGTAATTTTGGGTTCAAATTCGAACACATCAAGAGCTGCACCTGCAATTTGGGCATTTTCTAAAGCCCACAATAAATCAGATTCATTGATAATGGCTCCGCGAGCGGTATTTACAATAATGGCAGTATTTTTCATTCGATTAAAAGCATCGGCATTGAAAAGATGCTTCGTTGACTTATTCAAAGGCGTATGAATGGAAATTACATCGGCAGTTGATAAAATAGACAGAAAAGGAAGATATTTCGCCTTAAGCTCATTTTCAATACTTTCTTCTACCCTATTTCTCGAAAAATAGACAATTTTCATTCCGAAAGCCGCCGCTTTGTTAGCTACCGATTTACCTATTCTACCTAAACCAATAATACCCAAAGTTTTGCCATTTAGTGTAGTTCCCAAATTATTCATTAAACCCCAAACCACCTGATTATTACGTATTAAACGGTCGGTAAGCGTTACCTTGCGTACCAGAGAGAGCAAAAGCGCCAAAGTCATTTCTGCCGTTGGTTCAGTAACCGCATTAGGTGTGTTGGTAACGATGATGCCTCTGTTTGTGGCCTCTTCTACCGGAATATTATTGTAGCCCACACCATAATTTGCAATTAATTTGAGTTTAGGAGCCAGATAAAACCAATCGGTATTAAAAGGAATCGTAAAGATTGTAACAATAATATCAATTTCAGGCAAAAAACGAATAATTTCATCTTCAGAAAACTGAATTTTATCGTTGGGATAAATTAATTCAAAACGCTTATCAAGCGCGTTTAAACCTTCTTTTGGTATAGAATATGTGAATAGAACTTTCATTGGTAATAGCATTAAGTTTTATATCATTAGAAACAGCGCAAAATAGTATTTCTTGGCAGATATTTATCCATAGCCATTGTCAAAAATGTTTGAGAAAATAGGTTCGATGTATATGTTTCAAAACAGATGAAGATAATGTAGCATAAAATCTGTACGGAAGGCTATAAATGCTATTTGAAAACATGTAAAAGAGCATTAAAATTAGTCAGAATATTTATAAATTACATGTATTAAAAGTACAAGAATGTATTGAAAGATGAAAATAATTAGCTTATTTTGTATTGCTAAAACGAATAAACGAAAAACAAATGCAGTCAGCCGCCAAAAAGACGCTCAATAAAGGAGAAAAATCTATTTTATTCTGGTTTGTGGGATCACTTATCATACCGCCTGTATCGTGGTTACTCTCCGCTTGGTATTACAAGGTCTGGACAAGCGATGAGATGTGGGAGATTATGTTTCTTCCGAATATACCGGTATATGTAGCCATAGTGGCCGGAATCGTGTATTTTATTGTAAAAAAGAAAGTAAAAGACATAAGTTGTTACCTTGAAGACAAGACAGATGAGAATAAAATAAAGGCACAAAAAGCCATAGCCTTTCTTCCACGATTTTTTATGCTTCTGCTGCCTATTTATACCACAACCGGAGATTTTCCGGTATTAGCACCGCATGCATTTATAGACAAAACAGAATTTTTTCTGGCATTGGCCATTGGAGTGCCCATCGTATTTTTATTTTCGATACCATTTTTTATCATGATGTCGCAAAAATTAGAACACTATTCCGGCGAGGTACCCATCAGCAAAAAATATCCGGCCATCAATATTGCGCAAAAAATGATGGTAGTTTTCTTACTGAGTGTAATAGGAATAACGGTTATATTTATAAGTGCAGCGCTAGGGATTATGCATAATTATCATGGAGAAAATTTATCCGGTCAAATCATGGAGAAATTCATGGTTTCAGGCCTTATCATCTTGGGACTAACATTTTTGAATTTACGCTTATTCCGGACCGAAGTGCTAGGCTCAATCAATAAAATAAAAGACCAAATGCAAGGAATAGCCGAGGGTAGTACCAATTTAACCCAACGTATGGAAATTCGTACCCATGATGAGCTTGGCGAAGTAAGCTATTGGTTTAACAAGTTTATTGCCAACATCAATTCGATAATTGGCGAAGTGAGTAAATCGGCTCAACATGTAAATAAGATTAGTCAGGATATAAGTAAAATAAGTAACGAAATAAGCGACAGTTCGAATATGCATGCAGCTTCTACGGAAGAAGTAGCCTCACTGATGGAAGAAATGCAGGCCAATACCGAACAAAATACGAGTAGAGCACAAACTACGGAAAAAACTGCACTTTATGCCAAGCGAAACATAGAAGAAAGTCAGAAAGCAGCCGAGAAAAGCCTACTTGCAACCAAACAAATTGTAAGTAAGATTAAGATAATAAACGATATAGCCCGAAAAACGGATATTTTGGCAATCAATGCTTCGATAGAGGCAGCCAGGGCCGGACAGGAAGGTCTTGGATTTGCCGTTGTAGCCAAGGAGATAAGAAAACTGGCAGAGATTAGTCAGCAAAGTGCGCAAATTATCAACGAATTAGCAGCCGATAGTTTAAAAATAGTAGATGAAAGCTCACAAAAACTCCGCTTGGTAGTACCTTCGGTAGAAGAAACGGCCAGTTTAAATCAAGAAATAACCATGGCCAGCATACAACAGAAAATTAGCATAGAGCAGGCCAATAGCGCCATTCAGGAGTTAAACACACTTGGACAAAAAAATGCGGAAATGGCTAATAAACTCATGAGTGCTTTCGACCGATTGAATAACCAAAATAAAATGATGCTAAAAACTATTAATGTATTGAAGACGGACAAGTAATTCATAGTAATTCATAGTAATTCATTGTAATTCATAGTAATTCATAGTAATTCATAGTAATTCATAGTAATTCATTGTAATTCATTGTAATTCAT
>DYOH01000025.1 GCA_020720625.1 Acetofilamentum sp.
AAAATTGATAATGGCTGTTGTCTTTTCAGCAGCCTTTTTTGTTAAACTGTTTACAAAAAAAAATGGATATCGAATTTTTCAGAGATTTTTGCTTATCAAAAAAAGGAGTCGAAGAATCTTTTCCTTTTGGCGACGATACCCTGGTAATGAAACTTATGGGTAAAATATTTGCCTTGGCTAATCTGGATGGCGATTTAAAACTAAACCTAAAATGCAATCCAGAATATGCCATTGAACTCAGAGAAAAATTTGCGGCGGTTTCTGCAGGATACCACATGAACAAAAAACACTGGAACACCATTTCTATAGACGGAAGCATAAGCGACCAGAAAATCTGCTCTTGGATTAATCACTCTTACTCTCTAATATACAACAATTTAACCAAGAAAGAGAAAGACATATTAGAACAAATGCCATGATAAAATACCTAAATTACTTGCTTTTCAGAAGTACAAGCATCATTTTTAGTATTGTGCCTTTCAAAATTTTGTACCTATTTTCCGACATTGTTTATTTTTTGTTATACTACGTAGTTTCATACCGAAAAAAGGTAGTTTTGGCCAACCTAAAAAATGCCTTCCCCGAAAAAAGCAATCAGGAAATTAGCATAATTGCCAAAAATTTTTATAAAAATCTGGCCGACATCACATTGGAAAGCATTAAAGGAATTAGCCTAAATAATAAAAACTTACTGAAAAGATATAAAGTAACAAATCCAGAAATAATGGAAGAATTATTTCTGCAAAATAAATCGGTAATAGGAATTGGGAGTCATTATGCTAATTGGGAATGGGGGGTACTATCATTTAGTCTGCAATTTCCGCATATTTGCTACGGATTATATAAACCAATCAAAAACAAATACATAAACCAGTATTTTAAAAGGTCGCGGGCGCAAAACAATATGCATCTTCATTCGATAAAAGAAACCAAAACTTTGTTTGAAATCCCAAACGAAAAACCAGCACTTTATTTTATGATTTCGGACCAATCTCCTTCTAACTTAAATAGTGCAGTTTGGGTAAATTTTCTGAATCAACAAACGGCATGCCTTCATGGACCGGGATTTTATGCCCGAAAATATAATCTTCCGATTGTATATGGCGATGTGCAACGAATTAAGAGAGGATATTACGAAATTAGCCTTTCGCAAATTACCGAAAATAGTCAAAATTTTAGCACAGAAGAGATTACTCAGTTAATAATGAAACAATTAGAAAATATTATTCGTAAGAATCCTGCTTGTTGGCTTTGGTCGCATAAACGATGGAAACATAAAAAAATTTAAATGAAACATACGACCATCATATTATTGCTATTTCTTAATTATTTTTCGTTAAACCTTAGTGCTCAAAACTATAACCCCAAATGGAATTGTGCGAATACGGATGCTGAGATTATTATCAATGAATTCCGGAGTAATGTAACGGTTTACAATATAAAAATTCTCACCGACTCCTTGAAGCCATTGCTGATAAATATTAGCGACAGCCTTTGCAAGAGCAAAATACTTTTCGAAGTGGCCTTAACTTTTAATAGCTATGATCTAAACGCAGATGCTCTAAATCTTTTTCAGGAAGCAAAAAAGTTTAGCTTAAACCAGATAGATTCTTTAAACTTAATTATTTTAGATTTAGCTATTGCACGAGAATTATACTTTAATGGTAAACTTAACGAAGCTCAAAATATTTTTTATACAATTCTTCAAACTACAATCAATAACGAACAGGTAAAATTATGGATTCATGCGGAGTCTTTTTTTTATTTGGCCCAGATTTTTCAGCAAACTAAAATATTCGATAAAGCAATGCAATATTATGATGTTAGTCATAATAACTATCTAGAATTAAACTATATAGATGGGATTATTGAAACAATCATTGCTGTCGGATTTATGCATATATCAACTGGCAATAACGATTCGGCATTCTATTTATTCGAAAAAGCTTTAAAGCTATCAATAGAAAATAAATTAGAGCTAAAAAAAGGTATTAGCCTGAGCAACAGAGCTATTTGCTTTTACAATCAAGGAAAGAAAACCGAGTGCTTAAATGATTTAACCAAAGCGCTCGAAATTGTACAAAAATATGGTAAAACCAGAACAGAAGCAGTTTTGCTTAACAATATTGCTTATTTTCATGTGGTTAATGGAAAACCTGAATTAAGCATTAATCTGCTCGAAAAATCAGAAGAAAAGGCCATTTTAAGCGGCAGCAAAAGACAATTGGAAACAACATACGAAACTTTTTTCCAAGCCTACGAAAGTTTAAAGAATTACGAAAAAGCTTTCTATTACAGCAAAAAATATAATCAGATAAAAGATGCCCTTTTAACACAACAGCTAGAAAATTCGCTTTCTGTGATGAGCGCATCCTACGAATCTGAAAAAAAAGACAAAGAGATTGAGATGCTCAAAATCTCGAAACAACTGAATGAATCCAATCTTCAAAAGCAAGAATTAATAATCTTAGGAATCAGTATTTTACTTTTTCTCGGCACTTTCTTCTTATGGCTGTTTTACCATAAACAGAAAATAGAGCAGATTATTAACCATGAGCTTAACCAAAAAAACGAAGAAATAAAGCAACAAAGAGAAGAAATTCTAGTTCAAAAAAATATACTGGAAGTGCAAAACAAATATTTAGAAGAACTAAGCACGGCCATAAAGCATACCGACAATGTAATAATGATTTTTTCGCCCGATTTAAACCTGATCTATGCAAACGAAGCATTTGAAAAAACCTATGGATTCTCTCTCAAAAATTTTGAAGGAACTCAAAATTTGTTTCAAATCATAAAGCGTTTCGAAATTCCAAACATTCACGATTTTATTCATCAGGCAAAATCTTCAAAAACATCCATCATTTTTGCCAACTTACGCAGAGATAGAAACAAAAATGCAATCTGGATACAATCAAATATTACACCCTTATTCAATGAATTAGACGAACTCGAAAAATTTATCATTGTTGAATCAGATATAAGCAATGTAAAAAAAGCAGAAGGCGAAATTCTAAAACAAAACATTTATATCAACGAAAGTATTCATTACGCCAAAAATATTCAGCAAACAATTTTGCCCGAAAAAGCTTTTCTAAGCCAATTCTTCGATTTTTACATCATTTATAAACCAAAAGAGACTGTTTCTGGCGATTTTTACTGGTTCTATAGCATGTCGGCACCTCACGAAAACTGGTCATCATTGGCTGCCATTGTAGATTGCACCGGACATGGTGTGCCAGGAGCATTTATGTCGCTTATTGCAAATGCCATGTTACAGGATGTGGTTAAATACCGTCAGATTTACCAGCCTGAAACTATTTTGAAAACCCTTAAAGAGATGATAAAATTGGTTTTTCCGAATAACGATGGTTCCGAAGGTTTTGAAATTGCTATCTGCAGAATCGACCGTATAGACACTTTGAATTACCTGATTACCTACAGCGGAGCAAAAATTCCTCTGTATTATAAACATATCTACAAAAATAGTTTTGAAAGAATAAAAGGAACAAACGAATCTATCAATGTTGAAAAAAACAAAGTATTAAGTTTTGAATCACATACACTTAAGCTTCAATCGGGAGATCAATTGGTTTTGGCATCTGACGGAATTATAGATATCGCCGATGAAAACAGAAAAAGACTTGGTACTTTTCAATTTATGGAAATACTGAATCAATCGGCTAATTTGAACCGTGAAATTGCGTGCCAATATACGAATGATTTTATTAGCTCTTGGCTAAAAAACAGCTCTCAACGCGACGATATTGCAATTTGGAATATAGCGCTTAAATAAAAATATGCCTTGAAAGTAATGGCAAGCTTTCACATTTTAACAATTCATCTTCGCTTAGTGTCCTAAAAAAATGCTTCTTATCAAGATAATCTGCCAAATATTGTTGTTCGCTTTGGTGTGGGGTTGGAATAAGCAATGCCATGCGGTTTAATACGGCCAAATCCAAAATGGTACTGTATCCGGCACGAGCAATAATATAGGGAATAGAAACTACTGCCGATGCAAACTCAATATCGGGCAAATGTGCCTGGTAATCTGCATAAGGATTTTTTGTAAAAAGGCTCTTTTGAGTAAATCCACCCAAAATAAGACTCTTCATACGCAACTTTGTCATCAAATTCACCAGTTTTTGCTCTAAATAACTTCTCGAAGGCTCAGGGCCTGATAGTATAATAAGTACATCATAATGCTTGTATTTAATATCTTCACAGGCATTTATATTATAAAACCTACTTAAATATTCAACATAATGGATCTTTAGTGATTTATTGGTCTGCGAAAGTTTTCCGGCCAGACTTTTTTCACCAAATTTATCGGGAACAATAATACGCTTATAGGATTGCAGAATTTTTCGGCTTACCAAATTCAAAACCGGTGAAAAAAGACCGAATCCGCCGGGCGGAATAATATTTAGTTGATGCGTAATAAAATGACTTTCTGTTACTTTAGAGAAGAAGCCATATCGGCTGTCCGAAATAATAATATCATATTCATTTTCA
This sequence comes from Acetofilamentum sp., assembly GCA_020720625.1. GTDB lineage: Bacteria > Bacteroidota > Bacteroidia > Bacteroidales > DYOH01 > DYOH01. The sequence goes on from DYOH01000025.1 coordinate 4,516, forward strand.
TGGCTTTTAACAAATCTTCGATCGCTATAATATTGGCCCCATACTTTATAGCTGATTCTCCACCAGTTAAAATAATGAAAATGCTTAGCATAAGTAAGATTTAAGCCTCCTAATTCGATAAAAAGAATATTAGGATAATAGTTTTTTAAAAATTCTAAAGCTTTACCCGAAGATGCAATAGTAACTGAATTACCATCAGCTATTTGCTTATTCACCAAAGCAATACTTCGGGTAGCATGTCCGATACCCCAATCGAGCACCCCGAAAAGCACTTTTTTGTCCATTTTTTTTATGATGATACCTGTGTTTTTATTCCCAATTCTTGAACACTTGCGGCAATTTGATTCAATTTCTCGATACTAACTTTTCTGAGTGTTTCCACTGGTGTATCGCGGGCAATCGTATATATCATTACCTCCGAAGGTGCCACATCTTGTACAATTTTCAACCAGGCAAGAATATGCTCATCGCTAGTATTATCAATACTTTCACCAAGATATTCGCCTTCTAAAAACATGGTCTGAAGAATTACATTTCCACGAAATCTCTTCAAATTTTCGACTAATCCGGACAAGGAAAAATCCGCCTTAGGTTGATTTATTCTATGAATGGTGTATTCGTAGGCAGCATCAATTTTCTGAATATTATAATCCACTTTTAACAATGCTTCAAAAACTGAAACTATGTGAAGCCTCGATGCATTAGATAGTACCGCAATTTTGGTATTCGGAAAATATTTATCTCTCAGTTCTATGGTATCATCAATTATTGCAGCAAAATGTGGATGTAAAGTAGGTTCACCGTTTCCGGCAAAGGTAAGAACATCGGGCGGAGTTAGCATTTCACTCATTTCCAGCAATTTAGCATCAAGTGCCTCGTAGATTTTTTCGCGGGAATGAAAACTAACTTTCCCGGCAGATTTATTGGGAGTCCAGCCACATTCGCAATATATACAATTAAAATTGCAGTATTTTGAGTTTTCGGGCAATAGATTTATACCCAAAGAAACTCCAAGTCTACGGCTACTTACCGGGCCAAAAATTATTTTATCAAATAAAAATGTCATTATTTCTAAAAATTTAAGGCTGCAAAGTTAATCATTTTGGTGGAGAATAGCCTATTTCCAGAAAGCCGGATCGTAAGTTCCCTCTTCTTTCTGCTTTTTAATCTTTAAATCTCTGATAAAATCGTAATATTTTGAAGCAAATCCTTCGTTGGGCGACGGAGCAGGTGCCCACATCAAATTGCCATCCGGGTCTATTAAAAAATAGCTGGGATAGGCTTTAATTTCGTATTTTTCTATTACATCGGGTTGGCGTTGAAAAGATAATAATTCCCACCGATATTTGTTTTTCACAAAATGCTCGTAGGTTTTCGCAAAATCTTCATCCGCCGCAATGGTAATTATTTTTAAAGAATCGAGATAATTCTCGTCTACAGCCTGAAGCAAGCCATATTGTTGCAAACATCCAAAACTACTTGTTGTACAAAAATTTAAGTAAACATAATACCCACGAAAATCATATAGACTATAAGATAAACTATCGGGTCCGTAGAGCTTAAAATCGGGTGCCGGACTGCCTACCCGCAATTTGGTAATTTTTGCCAACACATTTTCAGCAATTCTCCTTAAACCTTCGTCTTGCTGCTCATTTATGTAATTTGTTAGTAGTAAAAAAATTGCATCGCTAGCATATAATTTCTCGTAAAATGCGTCGTAAGAGCCTTTAAGAAAGCCCAATTGCAACATTTTTTCATTTTCAATCCACCCTTTGCTCCTAATTATTTCGAATACTCTTTGAACATTTCCGCTGGTAATTGCATCCGAAAATCCACTTATTTCAGTGAAATACTCAAAAAAATTCTTATAATTTTGTTGAAAAAAATCATAAAATGCCGGATTCTGAAAATCATCGTAATTCTTTTGAAACAATATTTTAAATATTGTTTCAGGTGTTTTCGAATAGGCTGCCGACTGAATGCCGGCAATATTGTAATGTATGTATTGTCGAAAAAAAAATGATTTTGTAAGAATAAATTTATTCTGATAATAAATTTCCACTGTATCCAAACGTGCTTTGGGGCCTTGCATATTTATAAGCGGAAATTTTGCATCCAGAAAATCAGAAAACTCAAAATCAAATAAATGCACTGCATTATTGAGCTCATTAGTTTCGGCATTTAAAATTTTTACGTAAAACTCGTAATACTCAAAATATGGATTTATTAAATCCTCGGGTGCTTTAGGTGCATATTGTGGCAAAGTTATTTCATATTTTCCTCCCGGCTCCAAAAATATATAAGCTTTCAATTTGCCTATTTCTATTGTGCCATAATATACTTTATCTGATGAAAATTTAATTTTGAAAAAACCACTCGAATCGGCCTTTGCAGAACCTAATTCTTCGCTAAGCTCGCATACTGGATCGTATACATATTTAATAGACAAAACCCTATTTGCATAGCTTGGTATTGTGCCATAAACAGTGGTAGTATCAGCTTCTAAATCCAAAGTTAAAAAGCTGATAATCGATATCAAAAAGCACATTTTTCGGATACTAATCGAGCATATATTGTTCATCAAAATTTATTTTTTTACTAGAAGAAACGTATTATTTAACCTATATTTGTATAAAAGCAATATTTTTTTTGCTGATTTCTCATAAATTTATTTTTAAAAATGCAATTTTCAGACCAAGATAATTCTTTTAAAGCATTTGTTTGGCATCCAAAGGCAAGAATAATTTCATTAGTACCTTCTATCACCGAATTATTATTCGATTTAGGACTTGGCCCAAACCTAATTGCCCGGACAAAATACTGCGTACATCCGGCAAAGAAAATAGATTCGCTGCCTATTATTGGAGGAACCAAAAACATTGATATTGAAAAAATTCTGGAACTAAAACCGGATTTGATCATTGCCAACAAAGAGGAAAATACCAAAAATCAAATTTTATCGCTCAGTAAATTAGTAAATACAGTGCTCAGCGATATACCAAGTTTCTCTCATGCAATACATTTTATTCAATTTTGCGGCCAACTATTTCAGCAACAACAATTGGCAAGCAATATTGTTCAAAACATACATCTTGGATTTAAACAAATACATCAATTGCCGGTAAAAAAAGTATTATACCTTATCTGGAGAAATCCTTTTATGTCTGTTACCCAAAACACCTTTATTCACTCCATGTTGCAACAAATTGGGTTTGAAAACTGTGTCGCCAATTTTCCGGGGAATTATCCTGTACTCCAAAAAAATGTTCTTCAAAGTCAGCATCCCGAAATAATTTTTCTACCATCTGAACCATATCATTTTCAAGAAGAACACATCCATGAGTTAAAAGAGATTTTTCCCAATGCCCGATTCTTTTTTGTGGATGGAGAAATGTTTTCATGGTATGGTAGCCGAATGATTAAAGCCGCACAATATTTTTATAAATTCATTCCATTATGGAAATCATAGCAATATTTGTTTCTTTACTAATTCTTTCAACTTACTTGTATAAAATTTTCTCGTTCGAAAATGCCTGGACAAATAAAATGAAAGAACCGAAAGTCTCTGAGCAGCATAAAACGCTCTGCTTTAGCGTAATAATTGCTTTTCGCGACGAACAAAATAATCTACCAAGCTTAATATCAGCATTAAAAAAACAAAAATACAATCATTTTGAGGTAATTCTCATTAACGACCATTCAAACGATAGTAGTGCTCAAATATGTCTCGATGAAATAAAAAATGATGCTCGTTTTACTTGTCTGAATCTACCTGCCAAAAGCCATGGGAAGAAAAAAGCCATTGCTTATGGAGTTCAACAATCAAATTATCATTATATTATTACAACCGATGCCGATTGCCTTATGTCAGACAATTGGATTTCAGCTTATCACCATGCTTTTCTGCAACAACAAGCAGATATGGTATTATCGCCAGTTTTTTTGACAGCAAAAAATTTCTTTCAACAATTGCAACTGATTGAATTTTTTAGCCTGATGGCATCTACCGCAGCAGCAGCATTTTTAGATAAACCGATTATGGCGAATGCCGCAAACATGGCTTTCAAAAAAGAGCTATACCTTCAACAAAGTGATATCCAAGATCAAAAATTTTTATCAGGCGATGATATGATGCTTTTACTTGATGCAAAAAAAAGGCAAGAAAAAATTGTTTTTTGTACCAACGCAGAAGCAATTATTTATACGCCTGCCATTGAAAGTATTTCAGATTTCCTTTTTCAAAGAATGCGTTGGACATCTAAAAGCCAATTTTACCGCGATTTCGACGTTATTTATACCGCTCTATTAATTTTTAGTACCAATTTTATGTTACTTTTCGCAGCAATAAGTGCATTGTTTTCCACAAAATTTATCATCGTTTGGCTTGCGGCATTTTCTATAAAATCTTACGCCGATATTCATTTCTTGCGAAAAATAGCCAAACAATTTTATATCAGTATTCCTATTAAGCACTTTTTGCTCATTCAGTTGTTTTATCCAATATATATCCTTATCTCTTCTTTCGGCATATTTTTTAAGCCAAAATGGAAAGGCAGAAAAGTATAAGATTGCGCAAGTTAAAATATGTTTAATACTGATTAGTGTCATTTAGAAAAAAGAAAAAAATCTCGTAACTTCGAACAATAATACTTAAAATGAGCACAAAAAAAGGCAAAGAACTTAAACCACATATTGGCATTTTTGGCAAACGAAATGCCGGCAAAAGTTCCCTCATAAATTTTTTGGTAGGGCAGCAACTTGCCATTGTTTCTACCATAGCCGGAACCACAACCGATCCTGTAAAAAAATCGACCGAAATAACCGGATTCGGACCTGTGGTTATTATCGATACCGCCGGAATAGACGATATTGGCGAACTGGGCATTATGCGTATTCAAAAAACCATTGAGGTAATTAAACTAGTTGATTTAGCAATAGTTGTGATTACTGATAATCGTTTTGATGATTTCGAAGAAAATCTGGTAAACGAATTTAATCGTTATAAAACGCCATTTTTCATTGTCCACAACAAATCAGATTTGGTTTCGCCAAATGCTGAATTTATCCAAAATATCAGTTTAAAATATCAAACAAAAGTAATTACTGCAAGTGCAATAACACAAACAGATAATACATTACTACTTAATACTATAGCGACATTTCTACCAGAAGATTCCTACAAACAACCCAGTATGCTGGGAGATTTAATCTCGTATGGCGATGTGGTTTTATTTATCACACCTATAGATGTGGAAGCTCCTGCCGGAAGACTAATCCTTCCTCAAATTCAGGCCATTAGAGATACACTCGATAATGATGCAGTGGCAATTGTGCTAAAAGAACGCGAAGTAGACGCTTTTTTGCGCAAAACCGCAATAAAACCAAAATTAGCAGTTACTGATAGCCAAATATTTCTTAAAGCAAGCGCTTCTGTTCCTAAAGACATCCCGCTCACAAGTTTTAGCATTTTATTGGCAAGGTTAAAAGGTGAGTTTCAACACTATTTAAATGGTACACCTGCCATCGAAAACCTGAAAAACGGGGATAAAGTTTTGCTTCTTGAGTCGTGCACCCATCATGTAAGTTGCGATGATATTGGCAGGGTAAAAATTCCCAGATGGATGAGTCAATTTACTGGAAAAAATATTGATTACGAAGTAGTTTCGGGCCTCGATTCGCTTACCAAACCGATTACCGAATATTCTTTGGTGATACAATGCGGTGGATGCATGATTACTGGTAAACAATTAAAAAATAGACTATTACCCGCTATTGAGGCTGGCGTTCCGGTAAGTAATTATGGAATGACCATCGCATATCTTCAGGGCGTTTTCAAACGTGCAGTGGAAATTTTTCAGGCTAAAACAGACCACATTAATTACCTGTAAATAATATACTTACATGAACGAACGAGAATATTTTGAGCTAAACAAAAAACTCTGGAACGATAAGGTTGATTATCATTTCAAATCGCAGTTTTACGGAGTGGAGCAGTTTCTTAAAGGAGAATCTACGCTAAACGAAATTGAACTTAATTTACTCGGCGAAATTAAGCAAAAATCACTACTGCACTTGCAATGTCACTTTGGTTTAGACAGCCTTTCGCTGGCTCGACTGGGCGCCCAAATTACAGGAGTAGATTTTTCAGAAAAAGCCATTGAAAAAGCCAACGAACTAAAATATCTCACAAATTTAAATGCCGAATTTGTGCTGAGCAATATTTACGAATTACCCGAAAAACTAAATCATACTTTCGATTTGGTCTTTAGTTCTTATGGAACAATTGGCTGGTTGCCCGATATAAATAGATGGGCCAAAATTGTGGCGCATTTTTTAAAACCCGGAGGCAAGTTTATTTTTGTTGAGTTTCATCCGGTGAGATGGATGTTCAGCGATGATTTTGCTTCAGTACAGTACGGATATTTTCATGGCGGAGCCATTGTAGAAGAAGAATCGGGTACTTATGCAGATGCAAATGCTCCATTAAAAAATATTTCTGTGGGATGGAATCATACGCTAAGCGATGTTATTCAGGCACTTATAAATGAAGGTTTAGGTATAGAAAACTTTCAGGAATTTAATTTTTCGCCATACCCCATTTTTATCGAAAACGCAAAAATTGATGAAAATAAATTTGCCCCAAAGGGTCTTGAAAACAAACTACCTTTGGTTTATGCACTTAAAGCTATTAAACATTAAAACTAACAAATTATGAAAACAATAGGCTTATTCTTGTTTCTGTACTTTTTTGCACTAAGCAGTTTTGCACAGGTTTCCGGAAATATTAACTATCAGCAATATTCTCACCTGCCGGAAAATGATATCAATGCATTATTTTCAAGTAATTCTGGCTTTTTATTCAGCATTAAAGGCTTAGCCAACATTAAAGCAGACGAATATGTAGCTATTTTTAGCGTTACTCAAGGCGGCAAAACTGCCCGTGAAGTAAACGAAATTATCAACAAAAGAATTTCTGTTTCTATGGATAGTTTAAAAAAAATGAACGAAATAGATGTTTACGTTGATATGATAACTTTTGTGCCTGTGTATGAATTTGATCTCGAAAAAAAAGTCTTCAGCAAAAAAACTTATAACGAAATTCCTTCGGGATTTCAATTGAAAAAAAACCTGCATATCAAATTCAAAAATCCGGATCAACTAAATCAGATAATTACTATTCTGGCCGAAAACGAAATCTACGATTTGGTTAAGGTAGATTATTTTTCTACTGATTTGGAGAAAATAAAAAAACAAATGAACGAAAAAGCACTTGCTTTAGGGCTTGAAAAAATGGCCATGTTCGAAAAATTAAGTGGAAGCTCTTTTGCAAATTCGGAAAAAAGAGCCACTGATATGTATAAAGTATTTTTGCCTTTGGAAATGTACCAATCTTACGAGGCATACAGCAGTTCTGAAATTATGCAGAAAAAACAATCGAACTATAAACAAGCGAATAAAGAAACAACACCGTATTATCAAGCTATTCAGGAGAAAGAATTTGATTTTGTGATTAATCCGGTAATCTTAGAGCCTGTTATTCAAGTACTTTACGAATTAAAAATTAGCATTGATTTAAAATCAAAAGATCTGGAAAGAATATATATGCTTATTACTCCACAAGGTGAGCTTAAAACACTAAATATAAACAAATAGACCATTTACAGGCCGGGTTGCTTATTTTCTGTTGATGAAAAATAATCTGCGGGAGAAAATACAGCTCTGGCTAGCTTTTCTAAAATACGTAAAGTTGTAAGATAGCGAATATGACAATTTTGCTTTGTGGGTTTTAGCAATTGTTTATAAAAAAACAGAGCTACTGTATCTGCATCGCTCCCCAAAAGATTATATATTTTCCTAATCGTTTGCTTTTCTTTAGCGTTGGCAGTTTGATAGGGAAGTTTTAAAAAATCTGTAGCAACCATACCCGGACTTAATCGTCCGATTTTTACCGGAGAAAATTGGTTTTCCATGGCATAAGATTCTGTAAAATAGCTCAAGGCAATTTTACTTGTGCCATAAATACCCATCTTATCGCCTTTTCGTCCATCGCTGCCAAAACCTTCCATTGAATAAATACTTCCAAAACCTTGTTGATTCATTTTCTTAAAAACCTGCTTACTTATTTGCATGGTAGCCATCAAATTTACAAACATAATTTGCTTAATTTCAGAAAATTCAATATCCGCAATGGATTTATAATCTTGCGGAATTCCAGCATTATTAATCCATATATCAACTTTCTTAAAACTACTTATTGCTTTATCGAAAACATAATCTCCAAAATCTTCATCCCGAACGTCTTTTACAATAAACAAACAGTGCTTTTGAAATGCTGAAAATTTTGAAATAGCCACATCCATGGAACTTTGCATCGATGCGTTTATGATTACCTGATGCCCATTTTCCAAAAATATTTTTGCCAATGCAAATCCAATACCTTTTGAACTGCCAGTGATGACTATAGTTAAGGAATCGCTCATAGATTATTTATTTCCGTTTTTCCAAATCAGTTTTACGGTAAGAAAAACTTGATCATTATTCTGCAAACTCAAAATATGCTCTTTTGAATTTAAGGGAGAATGCAAAAATGTGGAAAGTTTTTGACCAAAGTGTGCTTCTTTCAAAAAATTTATTTCTATAGATGCAGGTTTATTCACTTTCAGAAAATCAATAGGATAACTATCTAATACCTTTCTAATATAACTTACATTATTGGCATGCAAATTCATATCTAAATCTGAATACAAAATCTCGGAATGATGCATTAAATCTGATTCTTGTGGTAAAATTACCTTTGCAGGCTTTTCTTCAATAGCCACTCTATTGCTTGTGTGCTCCAGCGAAGATAAAACATTCGACATTCTTACTGGTCTGTGGGTTTCGGCATCTAAAACCAACCACATACTGGTAGCCTTTACCATCATGTTTGAATCGGCATCGGTCACAAGAAAATCGCGATAAGCGGCCAAGGCATCGGCAGTTTTTGGCCAGGTTTCCAATTGCAACTGCTGTTTCCACACCGGAATTTGGTTTATTTGCACCAAAAAACGCAATAAAACCCAAAACTGCTTTTTCTGCTGCATATTTTGCCAACCAAAGCCGAGTGTTTCTGCATGTCGAGAAGCTGCATCCTGTAGGCGATTCAGCAAATGAACCAGGTCGAGCTCCTGAAATAAGTTTACTTCGTAAGTTCTTACTGTAAACTTATCTGTCCATATTTTTTGCATTTATTGATTAAATTTTGATTGCATTCCCAGCGGACTGGCATATAGTTTTACATCTTCGGCGGTAATGGTGTTTCCACACAAAATGGTTAATCTTTCGATTACATTCCTAAATTCGCGGATATTTCCGGTCCAGTTTATCTTTTGTAGTTCAGAGATGGCGTCTGATTGAAGCTTTGGCACAGGAGCCCCTCTTTCATCTCCAATTTGGTCCAAAAAATAATCTGCAAGCAACGGAATATCGTCTAATCGTTGATTTAATGAAGGTACCTGGATTAATATCACGCTCAAACGGTGATACAAATCTTCGCGGAAATTGCCCCTTTTTATTTCTTCTTCCAGATTTTTATTGGTTGCGGCAATCACACGTACATCCACCCTAATATCTTTTTCACCCCCTACGCGCGCAATTCTATTTTCTTGCAAGGCTCGTAATACTTTGGCTTGTGCCGAAAGGCTCATATCTCCAATCTCGTCTAAAAATAGTGTGCCCAAATGAGCTTGCTCAAACTTGCCTTTCCGCTGTTTGTGCGCCGATGTAAAGGCACCTTTTTCATGTCCAAAAAGCTCACTTTCAATAAGTTCCGATGGTATGGCAGCGCAATTTACTTCTACAAAAAGAGATTGTGCTCTTTCGCTTTTTTCGTGAATCCATCTGGCCACAATTTCTTTACCGGTTCCATTTGCTCCGGTTATCAAAACGCGGGCTTCGGTGGCGGCTATCTTGTCTATCATATTCTTTATATGCATAATAGCCGGCGATTCGCCTATCATTTCATAGTTTTTACTTACTTTTTTGCGAAGTTTTTTTGTTTCAGCAACTAGCTGACTCTTATCCAGCGCATTACGCATTGTTATAAGTAATCGATTTAGATCCAAAGGCTTCTCAATAAAATCAAATGCACCCTTTTTTATTGCCTCTACAGCAGTATCAATGGTGGCATGTCCGCTAATCATAATCACGGGAGCATCGTATCCGATTTCTAATAGTGCATCTAGCACTTCTAATCCATCCATCTGCGGCATTTTTATATCCAGCAGAATTGCATCATATTTTTCTTCTTTTATTTTTTCCAACCCTTGAATGCCATCCTCTGCTAAATCTATAGTATATTCCTCATATTCAAGAATATCCTTTAATGCATTTCTAATTGCTCTTTCATCGTCGATTACTAGTACTTTTGCCATATTGGGTATACTTTTCTTTTCAGGAAACCAAATTAACAAAATTCTGATAATATTTCAAACTTTGTATTTTTATTATTTTCTGGCATATTTTCAAGTAAGCTTAAGGTATATAACGCTAATATATATAAAACAATCAATTACACATATTTGATATCAAATTATTAAGTGAAACCGCTAACTCAAATCGGCAGAAAAAAACAGTAAAACTAAATTTATCTATTCCACTAAATAAAAAAGCCTGCATCATTATGATACAGGCTTTTGATTATAGTTATATTTTTATTTATCAGGCAATTTTTAGGCGCTGCACATTCGCTTGTTCCATTTTTTGCTTAGCAAAATTTATGGTTACCATAAATTCCTTGTTTTTTTGAGAGGGTAAGTCAAACATTGCGTCTACCATTATTGCTTCACAAATAGATCTTAATCCACGTGCCCCAAGTTTAAATTCGATTGCTTTTTCTACAATGTAATCAAATACTTTTTTATCGAAACTAAGTTGTATCCCATCCATTTCGAATAGTTTTTGGTATTGCTTAATTATAGAATTCTTTGGTTCGGTTAAGATATCGCGTAATGCTTTTTTATCTAAGGGATCAAGATGCGTAAGCACAGGCAATCGTCCTATAATTTCTGGTATCAAACCGAACGAACGCAAATCCTGTGGAGCAATATATTGCAACAAATTCTCTTTATCAATTTGTTCTACTTCTTTCGCCGCCGCATATCCAACCATCTGTGTATTAAGCCTTTGAGCTATTTTTCGTTCAATTCCTTCAAAAGCTCCACCGGCAATAAACAATATGTTTTTTGTATCTACCGGAATCATTTTTTGCTCCGGATGTTTTCTTCCGCCTTGCGGTGGAACATTCACAATTGAGCCTTCGAGTAGTTTTAGTAAACCTTGCTGAACTCCTTCGCCCGAAACATCGCGGGTTATGCTTGGATTATCGCCTTTTCTGGCTATTTTATCCATTTCGTCTATAAATACAATTCCTCTTTCGGCGGCAGCTAAGTCGTAATCGGCAGCCTGCAAAAGTCGGGTTAGAATACTTTCTATGTCTTCGCCAACATAACCTGCCTCGGTGAGAACTGTGGCATCAACGATAGTGAAAGGTACGTGCAATAAACGGGCAATACTTTTGGCCAGCAGTGTTTTTCCTGTCCCTGTTGGGCCAACAAGCAAAATATTTGACTTTTCTATTTCAACATCATTATTTAATGTGTTCTGAGCTAATCGCTTATAGTGATTATAAACGGCAACAGAAAGTATTTTCTTTGCATCATTCTGACCAATTACATACTGATCCAGAAATTTTTTTATTTCCTGAGGTTTTAATAGCTTTATTTCGCTTAATTTGAATTTATCATCCCTTTTTATCTCCTCATTCACAATATCAAAAGCCTGCTTTGTGCAGCTATCACAAATATGCCCCGAAACACCGGCAATAAGTAAATTAACTTCACCCCTGCTTCTTCCGCAAAACGAACATTTATCCATCCTTATCTTATCCTTTCACTAATACCTCGTCAATCATTCCATAAGCCTTAGCCTCGTCAGATGTCATCCAATAATCTCTATCGCTGTCCATCTCAACTTTTTCTAGTGTTTGTCCGGAATGCTTTCCTATAATTGTGTAAAGCTCTTTTTTTAGCTTATTTATTTCCCGAGCCGTTATTTCGATATCTGAAGCTTGGCCTTGGGCACCTCCCATGGGTTGGTGTATCATCACTCTGGAATGCTTTAATGCAGAACGTTTGCCTGCAGTTCCGGCAGTTAAAAGAACTGCTCCCATAGATGCGGCCATTCCTGTGCAAGTAGTGGCTACATCTGCGTTTATGTATTGCATGGTATCGTAAATACCCAGGCCAGCGTATACAGAACCTCCGGGGGTATTAAAATAAATCTGAATATCTTTTGACGGATCTGTGGATTCCAGAAATAAAAGCTGCGCCTGAACGATATTGGCTACTTCGTCGTAAATTGGCATGCCAAGAAATATGATTCTATCCATCATCAAACGAGAAAATACGTCCATTTCTGCCACATTTAATTGCCTTTCTTCTATAATTCTTGGAGTTATTGAATTATAATACTGAGCATTAAATACTGAGTTAAACTGATGCAGGGTTAAACTATTTATTCCAAGGTGTTTAACTGCGTATTTTCTAAATTCATCCTTTGGTATCATGTTCATTTTAGTGAATTTTTGATTAGTTGGCAAAGATAAAAAAAATATTTTATTTATGTTTTATTAATTAGTGCTTTAGGGTTATTTTCTTTCTAAATATGCAATGATTGTTATTCTATCAAAAGATTTGTTGCATTTTGGGTTAATTGGTAATCATAAGCTGGATATTCAAAAACTGATGCCCGCTTTTCCGTAAAACTGATGGAATAGTTCCAGATTGATTGGTATTCCAATAAATCTTCGCCCAAATTCTTTATTTGCTTTAAATATTCAAACACTGATTTTGACTCAATGATATCTACTTTTTTCATTTTTATGATTATTGGACTATGATTTCGGGTATAATCGTGATCAAATCGCAAAATTCTTCGTCCATCGCTGGTTAGCCCTACTACTCTATATCTTAGGCTTTTGCCTACTCCTGGCAAATTCAATACGGTTTTATCTGTTGCCACAAAAGCAGATTTCATTTCGACTCTTATTTGCTTGAGTTTTTCAACAATATTTTCGGACTCTTCGTGCAAAATATCTAATTTCGGTTCTGTTCCAAGCGCGGGAATACCTTGATATTTTTCTTCGAACAATTCCTGTACTGCTCTTGCCGAAGGAGCAAAACTTGCTTTGTTCTCCGAGAAACCTTTCACCATAAAACTATAATATGGCACAACTCCAACATCGTTTAATACTTTTCGTAATTTTGCCATGTGTCCGCGTCGCGATGCTGCTGATGTTAATACCAATTGATTTGTTACCATCCAGCCGGACGAGATAATACCCGAAATTGCATTTGCTGTTTCGGGTGTAATTTCTAATGCAGATTCGAAATGTGCCTGCACTACAAATTGCTTTATACCTATCTTTGTGGCTTTGGTTTTAAAATCTTTGAGTATTTTTATCAATGCGGGAGTTATTCTTTGTGGCAGATAGGCGAAAATACGTGTTCCTAATCTAACTCTTTGCATCTCGGCATATTTTTCGCCATCCAATCGTGTTTTGTTGGCTATCTTTTTCCTGTTGGCCATATTATATACTTCATCGAGAATATAGGATAAGGAGCTGTCGCTGCTCATAAATGCATCGCCTCCGGTAATAAGAATATCGCGCAATTGGGAATCATTTTCAAAATAGTCAAGGTACCTTCTTAATCTTTTGGGCCATGTATCGTCGGGAGAGAGCTTATCCAGATTAAAATTTAAATGTCCTCGTTGAAAATCGTACATTCTCTGGCATGAAGCACATAATCCGGCACAGGCTCTGCCCATTGTTGCCGGAATTAAAATGGCCACTTCCGGATAGCGTCGGTGCACGCTGTCGTGGGATGGCAATAGCCAACCTGCGGCATTTGGTTTACCCTGCTCCACAATATCTTCCTTCTCCCAGGCCTTTATTTGCCCAAATTCGTTGACCAACTCTTTACTGTATATTACATACTGGCGCAAGGTGGCATCCCATCCATTGATTTTGGTATCTAATAAACTTAGGTAATAGGGATTTACAAAAAATGGTATTCCTTTTTCAGCCGCTTTTCGGAGATTCGCCATGGTTTCGGAATCTATTGAATTTGCAAGCAATTCGTTTAATAATTCTGGATTCCTGACTGCAAATTGTAAATGAAATGTCTTTTCATTCCACCAATTTTCCATCAATTCTCTTTTTACATCCAAACTGGCATTTGTAGGAAAACGATATTTTGTGTGTAAAAAAATACCTTCGTCAATTTTGTTTATCAATATTCCGATAATCCTGCTTTTATTATTTTTTCTTTGCTCAATAATACTTTCATCTAAACCAGAATAATGATTATCCATCCAGATTTTTACATGCTCAGATGTGGGACGTATTAATTTACTTTGATTTTGAAGTTGTTTAAATAAATAATAGAAATCTATCGCAAAATCAAGACTTACTGTTTGACTATTTTTTAAGTACTGAAATAGTTCGATTAAGGGTTTGCTAATAATTTTTTGCTCTTTATTATTAAGGTCAATTAGCTCTAAATAATTGTTTTCTGCATAATCTAAAAACCTTATTATTGCAATTTCGCACGAACTGAACTGTTCTAATTGGAAACTTTGAGGTAAATCGTAAAAAAAAGCCTCTAATTTTTGATTCAAACTTAAGTCAACAAGAAATTTGTTGCGCATAAGCACTACAAACTGCTGCGGATTTTCAGATTCCGATAACAAATATTGCAGCCAAGTATTTTGGGCAAGTATTTCTTCTTTAATTAATTTAAGTTGAAATAATTCATCAACACCGGCTGATGAAGAATATAAATCCAACATCTTATTTTAATTTTGATTTAATTGTTTTGGTCTTCTCTTCTCAAAGAACTTATAAAGTTAAAGCAAAAGTATGTGGTAAAAAAATTTTAACGATAACTTATAAAATATTCTGTCGGGATGAATCTAATTTGATAAAAATAAATAATAATATGGTAAAAGACCATAAAGAAGAGCCTCCGTAGCTAAAAAAAGGAAGTGGAATTCCCACAACCGGAGCCAAATCTATTGTCATTCCTATATTGATTGCAAAATGAAAAAATATAATTCCTGTTACACCATAGCCATAAAGCATACTAAATGGTGTCTTTTGCCTTTCTGCCATCACTAATAGTCGCCAAAAGAGAGCTATAAAAAGTAAAATTACTGAAGTTGTGCCCAAAAATCCCCATTCTTCGCCAACTGTACAAAAAATAAAATCGGTACTTTGCTCGGGTACGAATTTATATTTGGTTTGAGTACCTTGTAAAAATCCTTTACCTGTTAGACCTCCAGAACCAATGGCAATTTTCGACTGATTCACGTTGTACTCAATCCCCTTCGGATCATCTTTTTCGCCTAGCAAAACCAGAATTCTGTTTTGCTGATGCTCTCCCATGATATTATTAAATATATACTCTACAGAGAACAAGAATATTAGCGACATAAAAACAAAACCGAGCATCAATAATACAAAGCCTAGTTTTTTGCTATAAATCCAATAACCATAGATGATGGATGAAAATACAAAAGACAATGCCACAAGGTAATAAAGTTCTATCTTGATATCTACAAGTTTTATCATCACCCAGCTTAGTATTAATACAAGGGTAAATACCCCTAGAGCAATTGAAACTTCGGTAACTCTTCGAAAATTTATGGCACTTAATACTGATGCCAAAAATATTACAAAAAATGTTAGGGTAAGCGTACTAATTTTAAAGCTTGCCACAAATAATCCAACAAAAAAGATACCTAACAACAATATCCAACCCGGAAATCCATATCGGTATAATACTATCAATAAGGAAAAATAAACCAATGCCGAACCTAAATCATTTTGCATTATTATCAAAACAACTGGCAAAAACATAATTACCATCACCTTTAGCAAATCTTTTCTATCCGAAATATCAAAATTATAGGTACTCATTAATCTTGCCATTGCCAAGGCAGTGGCAAATTTGGCGAATTCGCCCGGCTGTATGCGAAAAGAACCTATTTCGAGCCATGCATTTGCTCCATTTATATCTCTGGCTATAAAAATTACTACAAATAGAATAATAATAAATATGCTATAAAAAACATAAGCAAAATAATAGTAGAATTTTGTTTCGATTAATAAAATAATAAAGGCAATAAGAATGGCTGCCATAATCCAAATTAACTGTTTACCATGCCTTAGGCTAAAATCAATTAATCCGGGCTGATCTTCAGTATATACAGCTGCATAAATATTTATCCAACCTAAAAATATCATCAAAACATAGATTAGTATTGTAATCCAGTCTAAATTTGCAATCCAGTTTCTGCTTTTTGCCAATTTTATTTTGTTTTATAGTTTATACTGGTATTTAATAACATAGTTTCCCATTGAGGAACTGAAATTGAATCTCTTAGGTATTTTTCAATCAATAAAGATGCCAATGGAGCCGCAAAAGTAGAGCCAAATCCTGCATTCTCGATATACACAGAAATAGCAATTTTTGGGTTATCTTTTGGAGCAAAAGCAACAAAAATGGAATGATCTTTTCCATGGGGGTTTTCTGCCGTTCCTGTTTTCCCGCAAATATCCAGCCCTTGAACGTATGCATTTGCCGCCGTTCCTGCTTTCATAACCATTTCCATTCCTTTTATTATTTCCTCGAAATAAGCAGAATCAATGTCTATCGTATGCTTTTGTTTAAATTTTGAAGGAATCGTATCAAGGTCTTCTATATTTTTTATTAGATGAGGGGTATAATAATACCCTCGGTTTGCAATGGCCGCCGTCATGTTTACCATCTGTAATGGACTAAAACCTAATTCCCCTTGCCCTATGGACATAGAAATCAGTCTCAGTGGGGTCCATTTATCTTTACCGTAATATTTATCAAAATGAGATGCTTCAGGAATATATCCTCGTAGCTCCTGAGCTAAATCGGTACCCAAACGTTTCCCTAAGCCAAACTGCATCACATAATTTCGCCATTCGGTATACGATTCACCGATTGTCTGAAATTCCTTGTTTCTCAATATTCTGTCAAAAACATGGCAATAATATGCGTTACATGAGCCTTGTATGGAGTAGTAGAATTCAATGGAACCGTTATGGTGGCATCCCAAATGAAAACTTCCGACATTATATCCTCCGGCACAAGTAAAATGAGAGTGGGTTGTGATTACGTTTTCTTGTAATCCGATTAGCGCATTTACAAGTTTAAATGTTGAACCAGGCGGATATTGAGCCATTACTGCCCGATTAAAAAGTAAATTTGCCTCATCATTTCTCAGTTGAGTATAATTTGATGCTATATTTTTTCCAACTAGCAAATTTGGGTCATAAGCCGGGGATGAAATCAGACAGAGAATTTCTCCTGTAGAAGGCTCGATTGCTACAATGCTGCCTCTTTTATTTGCCATAAGCTGTTCGCCAAAAGTTTGCAATCGGGAGTCTATACTTAATACAATATTTTTCCCGCTAATGGCTGTTTCGTCCATTTCCCCATCTTTATAGCTACCACGTATCCTGTTTTTTGCATCTACAAGATATAATTTTCGTCCTTTTTTTCCCCGTAAAAGTACTTCGTAGGTTTTTTCAATTCCGGTAATACCAATATAATCGCCTTGCTTATAATATGCATCCTTTTCAATCATATTCTTATCTACCTCGCCTATATACCCCAATATATGGGCAGCACTAGAAAGCGGATAGTGCCGCAATGCACGTGTTTGAAGATAGAATCCGGGAAACATCCATTGCAATTCTTGAAATTTGGTAATTATGCTGTCCGGAATTTCTTTGTATACCATAGCCGGAATATAGGAACGTTTTTTGGCTTTGATAAATTCTTTGATAAATTGAATAGAGTCAAGTTGCAGTATTTCAATAAAATATGATGTATCAAAAGCAGTAACGTTCTCTGGAATCACCATTAAATCAAACGATGATTTATTCTCTACCATGAGTGCGCTATCTCTTGTGAATATTAATCCTCTGGTAGGAAATTCTATCACAACCCTTGTTGAATTACTCTCGGCAGTTGCTTTATATGATGGATCTAGCGCCTGTATAGAGAACAACCTAATAATAAAGATTATAGCGACAAAAACTATTGCCGAAATTACGACATAATATCGATTTGCGTATTCATTCATTATTTCCGGAAAAAAGCAAACTGTATCAACAGAATAATTACTATAGTATAGATACTTCCAAAAAATATTTTTAGCAAATCGCTTGCAAAATAGTTGAATGAAAATGAAACCAATAAGTAAAATGCTGCAGCAAAAACAAACACATTCATACTAATGTATTTTAAATACCAAGGAGTACCATAATATCCAACCCGTGGTAAGGTACCGTTTTCATAGCCATCATAAGGTGATAATACACTTAAGGTAAACGGACGCACGTAGGCAAGCAAAGTAGCAGCAGCTGTATTTACTCCAAGGGTATCATTAAAAATATCCAATAAGAGTCCGCTGAAAAATCCGGTTAGTAACAATAACCATTTGGGTGTTTCAAAGGGAAGCATTAAAATTATTGCGACATAAACAAATGGATAAATCTGGAGACTACTCAATTTCATGTTGTCGAACATAAATGCCTGTAAAAAAATAAAGACCAACAGGAGCGCCAAATGTATGATTAAATTTCTAAGCATATTTTCTATTCATTAACTTCATTATCAGACCCTTTATCTATATTTTTCTCGGGCTTCAAATCAAATTCTGTATCTTCTTCATTTCTTCGGTTCCTGAGCATTAATCGCAGCTTAGAAACAACACTTTCAATTTTCATTCTTGTTGCCCCCGGAGCTGCAAGCTTTGGTATATCTGAGAATAATGCCATTACGTCGCCCGAAGCATTTACAATTTTCAATTTAAATATTTCGCCTATCTTGCTTTCTTCATTATCAAACATCGATTTTTCGAATTCTTCGTAACCTGTTTTGATTGATGAAATATCGTTGTAAAAAAATTCGTTGGTCTCTTCGTAAGTTACACTGCCCGATAACCAATCAAAAACACAACCAAATACACTTACATAATTCTTTGTAAGAATCAGCACATCCACCGACCATGAAGTATATCTATATGCTCCGTCGTTTCCCCGTTTTCTGTAAATTCGTCCAAAATATCCCGGAACTTTCCAGTATAATGGAGTTGGTAATATGAGGTAACGCTCATCATCCAGGCGTTTTTTATCTATATCAAATCGTTCGAATGCTCTTGCTTTTACAATACTTTGCAAATCTTCTAGCAGCCAATTATCCATCTCCTGATCAGTCGGTCGGCTTTCATAACGAGCCAATTGCGCTAAGTAAGGCTTATTCCATTCTTTTAAAAAATATATACCGGCTAATATGGCAACAATGCCAAACGGAATTAATGGAAATGATAAAAAGCCGATAAGCATACCGATAAGTAATAAAAAACTAATCCCAAACATGATGATAGCAATGTAATACAATCCTTTTTTCTCGGGCTCGGAAGGTCTTTCTAAATAGAAATAATTATTTATCTGTATGCTTTTCATTTATCTTATTTATTAGCAGATCGTTGCAAAAATGCTAGTTGATACTCTATTGTCGATATTTTTGATTGTGCATCTTCCTTTTTCTTCTTCTCAATGGCCACAACGCTTTCTGGTGCATTTGAAACAAAACGTTCGTTATTCAGTTTCTTATCTACCGAAACCATAAATCCCTGATAATAGAGCAATTCTTCTTTCAGTTTAACAATCTCATCTTCTACGTTTATCAATTCATTCAATGGCACAAAATATTCGTCTGCCATTACACGAAATGATAAGGCATTTTCAACCGATTCTGAAACCATTTCAATTGTCTCCAGATTCGACATCTTCTTTATTGAACTAATCAACTGATTTTGATAGCTTTGCTTCGCTTTCACAAATAATTTTAGTGCTTCTTTTGCTGCAATACTTTTTTCTTTCCTGATTCGCCTTAATTCTGAAACAATCTGAGATGCAATTTCAAAATCGTCAAGTATCAATTTATCTATTTTTCCTATTTCCGGATAATTGCTTATACTGATACTCTTTCTATTATCAGATGAATCCAATTGCCACCAAATCTCCTCGCTTATGTATGGCATAAATGGATGCAACAACTGCACCAGGCGTTCAAAGAAGTTAATAGTTGCGCTGTAGGTTTTTGCATCTATTGATTCTCCAAAAGCAGGCTTTATCCACTCGAGATACCAACCGGAAAAATCATCCCAAAATATTTTATACAAATTCATTAATACTTCCGATAATTTGAACGAATCGTAAAGTTGATTTGTTTGAATTATCGTTTCGTTTAGCTTAGACTCGAACCATTCAATTGCTTTTTTTGCATGCTCAGGCTGATCGAGAAGAGAATCAATATTCCAGCTTTTTGTTAAACGAAAAGCATTCCATATTTTGTTGGCAAAATTTCGCCCCTGTTCCGGAAGTGGATAGCCTTCTTCTCCGGTTTTTGAATTTACCTGAATATCAAACAATAAATCGTTTCCTGCTGGAGAACACAAAAGCATGCCTACTCTTACAGCATCAGCACCATACCTTTCTATAAGCATAAGGGGGTCGGGCGAATTACCCAAAGATTTCGACATCTTACGCCCCGCTCCATCTCTAACTATTCCAGTAAAATATACATTTTTAAATGGCATTTTTCCTGCATACTCATATCCAGCAATTATCATTCGGGCAACCCAAAAGAAAATTATCTCAGGAGCAGTAACCAAATCGTTTGTTGGGTAATAATAAGTATACTCTTTGTTTGCCGGATTATTAATTCCATCAAATACCGAAATTGGCCATAGCCAAGATGAAAACCATGTATCCAATACATCTTCGTCCTGATGCAGATCGTCCGATTTTAACGAATAATTGCCTGTTTTCTCCTTTGCTAATTTTAGCGCATCTTCTAATGATTCGGCAACAACAAAATCGTTGCTATGCTGAATGTAATAGGCTGGAATGCGATGCCCCCACCATAACTGACGAGAAATATTCCAATCTTGTATATTTTCCATCCAGTGCCTGTAAATATTCTTAAATTTTGCAGGATGAAACAAAATCTCGTCATTCAATACAGCATCCAAAGCAGGTTTGGCCAATTCTTTCATATTCACAAACCACTGTACCGATAATTTGGGCTCAATTGCCACATGGGTTCGCTCGCTAAAACCAACCTTATTTAAATAATTTTCAATTTTTTCTAAATTCCCGCTATTACTTAAGTCTTCAACAATTTCATGGCGAACATCAAACCTGTCTTTTCCAATATATAACTGGGCATTTTCGTTTAATGTACCGTCGTTATTTAGTATATCAATACTCTCTAGCTGGTGCTTTTGGCCTATATGATAATCGTTGATATCGTGTGCCGGCGTTATCTTTAAACATCCTGTTCCAAATTCTATATCAACGTATTCGTCTTCGATAATCGGAATAACTCTATTAATGAGCGGAACAATAACTTTTTTTCCTTTCAGATGTTTATATCGTTCATCATTCGGATTTACACAAACAGCGGTATCACCCAGAATAGTTTCAGGCCTTGTTGTTGCAATCACAACAAATTCTGAAGCAGAACCATCCAAAAAATACTTCAAATAGTATAGTTTTGAATTTTCTTCTCTATAAACAACCTCTTCGTCAGAAATAGCAGTTTTTGCAGAGGGATCCCAATTTACCATTTTTACTCCCCGGTAAATAAAGCCCTTTTGGTATAAATCAATAAAAACTTTGATAACACTCTGGCTAAGGTCGTTGTCCATTGTAAATTTTGTTCTGTCCCAATCGCACGAGGCACCTAGTTTTTTTAACTGTTCCAAAATAATGCCGCCATGCTTCTCTTTCCATTGCCATGCATGCTCCAGAAACTCATTTCGAGTTAAATCCCATTTGTTAATTCCTTCACTCTTTAATTTGGCTACTACTTTTGCCTCTGTGGCAATAGATGCATGATCTGTGCCCGGAACCCAACAGGCATTAAATCCTTTCATTCTGGCTCTTCTAACCAAAACGTCCTGAATGGTATTATTTAGCATGTGCCCCATGTGCAAAACGCCTGTAACATTTGGTGGAGGTATTACCACAGTATAAGGTGTTCTTTCATCGGGCTCACTGTGAAAAATCTTATTTTCCAACCAATAGCTGTACCATTTATTCTCAAGAGATTGAGGATTATACTTTGCCTGAATTTCCATATTGTCGTGAATGAATTTTTAATTAGCTTACAAAAGTAAAAATATTCTGTTTTTTTACGAATGTTTAGAAAGTGAAACTGAGAAAATTTTGAGTTGAATAAAATAATTTATTGATAAGTATATCGTTCTTGATTGGAGGCATTGCATCGTAGCTCAAATCTATTGACAAACCCAATTTCAAATTTTTTACTAATTCGTATTGTA
Source organism: Acetofilamentum sp. (assembly GCA_020720625.1). Lineage (GTDB taxonomy): Bacteria > Bacteroidota > Bacteroidia > Bacteroidales > DYOH01 > DYOH01. Next base: position 27,010 of record DYOH01000025.1, read on the forward strand.
TTCCTGTTTGAGTAGATATGCGATAATCCTTCCAATAATCTATTTTTGGCTGATAATAAGTTACATGCGTTAGTGTAACTTTGGGATTTAACAAGGTATGAAAAGAAAGAATAAAATCGCCCTTTAGTTGATCTGTTTTTGTATTTTGATCATCTGCATATATTTCGTGCTCGTACATAATTAAGGGGGCAAGATATAATTTAAATCCCGGTTTATCTATTAATCTTATTCTGGGGCCATATCCATTAATAATTCGCTTACGAAGATATTTTATATAATTAAATTGATGCTGAATAAATATTTCAAAAGTTACTGTTCCTTTTTCAGTGAAAGTATAATTATACCGAAAATGCTCAAATCCACCATTAATTAGCTTACTAAGGGTATCAATCTTGAGCATAGAAAATCCGCCAAAGAATAAAAATGTATGACGTTTTTGTGTTCTTTGCAACGCCCAATCTCCGGATAAAGAACTTATTGTTTTTGTATTTTGGGTAAACTGAAAATTACCTGAAATGCTTCCCTGCCAGCCTTGCTTACTTTCTTTTCTTAAATTCTCAATATTAATTAGCTGAGAATAAGAAATATTAAGGTAAAAAAGAAGTATAATTATGAGTGTTATTCGGTGCATTGATACAACTTTTCTCAAAGATACGACCTAAATGCATCACAAACAAAAAATCTAACTAAAAATTAAATTAATCGTAAAAACGCCAGGATACGCCAAATCGGAAATAGGTATCCGGAAGCGGATAGTCGGGCACTTGATAATAAAATTGACTAGTAACCAAATAATTAAGGTTTATCACTTTAAAGAATATACGTGAACGTCTTAATTGGGCGTTTATAAAAAAATTAACCAAAGGTTCACCCCCAATTAAATCCCCCTTCTTTGCATAAAACATAGCGGTGGCTGGATAATAGTAAGGAGCAGCGTATTGATTCATCCAATAGGATTCAACCCCTATTTGATTTACCATTGATTTTGAAATGGTTTTTCCTTCGTAATATATACTGGCATAGGCTATCATTTCGGGATACGAAAAATGAGTTGTATCGCTTAATTGCTGATAAGTAAATTTAGTTTTAATTCTGAACATCCATATTTTTAGCAAGTTCTCCATCTGAACTCTACTATAATTCAATGTATCATTCAATTGTGCGGCAAGTGCATTTTCATTAAAATAGACAGGATTCAATATCATACCTTTTTCCAGAGAAACCAATAAATTTATTTTAGGTAAAGTAAGCTTAAGTATCCCATTTATTTGGGTTTCGTCCTTTGTTTCGTTCTCCCATATCACACGATTGCCATAATAGTTTTGCATCCAGTACGATGGCATTTTAACTTCATAATTAAATTCCCACCTAAGTCTAAGTGGAAATTTTTGCTGAAAAACAAAAAGTTCTCCTTCAGATTTTATAGCATAATCGCCATCTTTATAGCCCCCTTTATATGTTTCGTAATAGGCTTGCCAATTTAGCATTTTTCCTCGCGCGCTATATAATCCATAACGCGAGCGCTTATACACCTCGGTAGTCCCATTCTCCAAACGAACATACTCCTTAAAGTTATAATATTCACTTCTTTGCCACAAATACTCTCCAAAGGCTCCAATTTTTATTATTGGCAAAATTTCATCGCCGGTTCTAAATTTAACTCTTATGCTAATGTCTTGCTGAAAAATTGAATCAAAAGACTCTTTTGCATCATAATAAGAAATACCTCCATACATCAACGAATCTGTGAGATTATCCCGATAAACCTTATATTGCTGATTTGAAGAGAAATGTTGCCAAATACTAAATAATTCCTTTTTCACAATTCGCTCCACTATTGTATCTTTACCATCAATGCTTTCAATTATGTTTCTACGAAAATTGATTGGAAAAGTATATACTAAATTTTGATTGAATTGCTTTTGCCCTAGCAAATTACTTGCATCATCCATTTTCACAGGAATCTGATTTCCGATAATTTCTACAGAATCATTTATTCCACCGTTTTCAAAGGCGGTAATTTTGTTAAAAAGAAAATGAGAGAATATCCTAAGGTTTTCTTTCTGATAATTTGTTGATGCATAAACAGAACTACTTCGTGCATTCTGATAATTAAAGGCACCTTCGGCTATATTGAAACTTCCATATAAAGTTACATTCCAAAACTGATTAATATTACGACTGTGCATCAGGCGTATTAAATTCTCCTTCTCCCTGCGGGGGCCTGTAAACAAATACATGTGGGTATAGGGCTTTGTCGTATTCAAATATTGCACAGTACTGTCAGCAATCCAATAATTCTCAACAGACCTATAAAACAAAAAATCCTTGAACAAATCAGGCCTAAAAATAGCAGTTGAGTAAGGCAGTCCCAAATTTCCTAAAAAAACGGATGAATAATCCTTTTCTAAAAAAGGATAATAATATTGAAAATTTGTAAGGGAAGTATCGTCAGGAAAAACATTGAAACCAAGATTTTCGAAATTCAGCTTATAAACATCTAATTTTGCAGGAACTATAGTATCTTGCCCAAAAACTCTTAAATGATAAGCAATTATAGCAAAAAGCACAAATATGATTTTCCTCATTCCGTTTCTTATTATCAATTTTGATTTTTTTGACTTAAAATTTGATGCGCTAAAATGCTATTTCGTAAATAGACAAATATGGCTGCTACTAAATCAATTTTTTCAGTCTGCAAACTTAGTTCAAATCAAATGGAATTAAAAATTTAAAGCTTTAAATTAATTATACACACTGATTATGTTTTGTTCTTGGGCCACAAAATCTATTCAGTTTCAATGGATATCGGAATATTATATTTGGCTAACTCTCCGGTATTCTCATCAATTTTCTCTATAGTAGTATATTTTATCCTGAATTTCTTCCCTATAAGCTGCTTATTAACCATTAAATCGGCACCCATAAACTGAATACTTGTTGTAAAGCTTCCTTCACCAGGATGATGATAAAAACCTAACTCTTTACCATTTTTATCTTTAAAAAAATAGAAATAACTCATATCCAACACTGAAGCATCCACGAAAGTACCAACAAAAACGGCCACATTTTTATTAGTTTCTTCTTTATTTTCAATATCTTCGGCAATATCTTCTGCTTGGTTGAGCGTATTGGTATAATCATTAGATTCATTTATCTCAACAATCTTCTTTTGATTACCGTTTTCGTCAGATTTTTCTTCGGCTCCACCACAAGAGACCAAAAATAAACCTAAGGAAAACGACACTAATAAAAATAATATCAGATTCTTTTTCATAATTTTTATATTTTTAGATACAACGCATACTTTCAGCAATCAAAAATAATAATTATCGATATAAAAAAAACATTTTTATTTACTTAATGCATAAATTTTTCAAAGCATTTTTATCCCCATCAAAATAATTTAAATCAACAGAATGATCAATTCCCTTCACCTTACCTTTATCTGTATACTGCCAAATTGTCCAAGCCAAACCGTCCGCTAACTCAGGTGGTTTTTTGCCATAAGAAGCAATCCAAAGCGGATAACCCGGAAAATATCCCGACAAATAATCATCGTAAAAACTTCTACCGGTGTAAATAATTGGCTTTACTTTATATTTCTTCTCAGCTAAACGCAGCCAAATACGCACATTCTCTCTTATTTTTTCTTTCGAAGGCATTTTTTTTGCATGCTCCACATCCAAAACCGGAGGCAAATCACCTTTTTTCAAATGTACATGTTTAGCAAAATTCTCGAATTGCTGCTCTGGAGAACTGTAAAAATTAAAAAAATGATAAGCTCCACGAACAATTCCGGCCTGTTCTATCAATTTCCAATTATACTCAAAATAGCGGTCGTGCCAATTTGTTCCCTCAGTGGCCTTAACTATGGCAAAACTAATACGGGTATCCCTAATCCCTCGCCAATCAACATCATCCTGATAATGAGAAACATCAATCCCTATAATATAGTCATTTGTGTTGTAATCGGAACACGAAACAACAAAAATCAAAGCAAAAAAAACAATAGAATATTTCATTCATTTAAGTAAAAGTAAAATTCCTTGCAAAAGAATAATTTTTTTTACAAAAGATGAAACAGATTAAAAAAATTATATCTATATTTGCATCGCAAAATAAAAGCGGATGTGGCGTAATTGGTAGCCGCGCTAGACTTAGGATCTAGTGCCTCACGGCGTGGGGGTTCGAGTCCCTTCATCCGCACAAAAGATACCGCCTCTCTTTCCAAATTTGGATAAAGTAGGCGGTTTTTAAATTTGTAAAATCTAAAATTTTTATATTAATGAATATTTCCAGAGAAAGTATTGGCGAACTAAACGACCTTATCAAAATTAAGTTAGAAGAAAGCGATTATGCTCAAAAAATTGAGATGGCGCTAAAAGAATATCGCAAAAAAGCAAATATTCCAGGTTTTCGTCCCGGTCATGTTCCCATGGGATACATCGTTAAAGCCTATGGTAGAGCTGCCAAAGCTGATGAAATTAATAAACTCCTTAACGATTCACTTTTCCAGTATTTAAAAGAAAATGAGTTAAAATATCTCGGAGAACCAATGCCTTATGATATGGAAAACGACAATATTGTTGACTTTGAAAACGATAAAGAATTTGAATTTGCCTTTGAAATTGGTCGCATTCCTGAAATTAATTTTGAAGTAAACAAAGAATTAGAAGTTTATTTATACAAGGTAGAGCCCGAAGAAAAATACGTACTTTCGACCATCGAGAATAACCAAAAAAGATTTTCTAGGGAAACTGATGTTGATGCGGTCGAAGAAAACGATGATATGATAAGAGTTAAGCTTGAGCAAGTTGACAACAGCGAACAAGTAATAGCCGACGGAATTATTGCCGAAGATGTACTGATTGCAATTAACATGATTAAAAACGAAGAACTTAAATCAATATTCAATGGTCTTAAAACTAACGAATCTTTGATTTTTAATCCTATGCAAGCTTTCCAAAACGAAACAGAGGTTGCTGCCATTTTAAAAATTGAAAAAGATAATATTGAAGGATTAAATGCCAGCTATAAAACTACTATTAATCAAATTTTCAGATATTTACCATCTGAATTAGACATTGAGTTCTACAAAAAACTTTTTGGATCTGAGACAACGGTTAATTCAGAAGAAGACTTAAAAACTGAAATTAAAAAACGCATTGCCGAAGAATTCGAAAATGAAACTTATTATAGATTCTCTATAGATGCTAAAGAAATAATTTCTAATAAATTAAATTTAGCACTGCCTGATACTTTCTTAAAAAAATGGTTGATAGCATCTTCCAAAGAAAATCAGAAATTTGATGATGATACTTTTGAAAAAGAATACACAACATTTGCCGAAGACCTAAAATGGCAATTGATATCCGCTAATATTTTCAAAAAAAATAATTTGCATGTTACAGAAAAGGATATTCACGACGCTGCAGAAGAATTGGTTATTAGCGACTTAAAGCGTTATGGCATTCCGGCTGAATCTATTAGCCACGACTTAGCACATCAGTTTGTGCATAGCATGCTCGACAAGAAAGAAGATAGAGAAAGGGCACAGAGATTTGCTGAGCATAACGTGCTTTCCGAATTCTTAAAAAATAATGTTACTTGTATCGAAAAAACGGTGAGCATTGATGAGTTCAATGAACTAGTAAAATCTGATGATAAAGAATAAAAAAAATCTTATAAAAAAAGGGAGAACAAATCTTTGTTCTCCCTTTTTTTTATCCAATATCAACATCAGCTGCACGGTATATAAAATTTGGAATTCTGTAACTATTCCACCTTTCAATATCTTTTCTTGCCCAAATAGAGCGTCCAATTCTTGCAAAAAATTTTGTTTGTTCAACTAATTCTATTGCCAGACCTTTTATTTTAGCCTTTCGCAATACTAATTCAATTTTGTAAACTTCGATTTCGGCATTCAAAACGGTAATATTCATTATAGCTTGCGATAAATCAAACAAATTCTCGTCGCTTAATCCGAAAGCACGAAGTTCATTCTTATGATTATGAGCAAATAGTAAAACTATTCTTCCAATATTTGCCAATTCAGTGTTTGAAACAAGATTTCCCTTGCTTAAGTAATTTAATTTAATCAGGCTTTGCTCCTTATTACAAACAGCAGTAATCATAGATGAAAGCAATTGAATTCGTTGAAGTAAATCTTTTCGCTGATTTCGAAGTAGAATTCTTTTTTCTTTCAATAATTCATTTAGTCCATCATCCTTAAGTAAAGCATCAAATTTTCTTACCCTGGATTCATAAAAATTAATTTTATCGACTTCGACACCAAAACTCTGAAATAGTTTTCGATCTGTAACCACAAGTTCTTTATATCTTTTTAAAGATTTAATCAATCTCTCAGATACTTGAACATTTTTGTTTTTAATTGATTTTGTTTTCATAATAAAAATATTTTAGTTAATAATCTGCAAATAAATATATTAATTATAATAAATGCAAATAAACTTGATAAAATATTTTTACACATTAATTTTATCGATAAATAAAAAATATCATCAAGAAAGCCATGAAGTCCTTTATAATTAAGGGTTTCATGGCTTTTGGAACTTATATTTCGAATACTAACCCTAAGTTAAAACATGCTGTCAAACATATAATTTCAGGAGTAAAACTTGATTATTCTATCATCTCTCCCTCTGATAGCTTAGCATTTGGAGGGTTTGAACCATAAAGTTCATTCTTGATGTAATAAGCTATTGCCTCTATTTTATCATCACTTAATTGATCAGAGTACGGAATCATGCCTTTAGTAGGAAATCCAAATTTTATTGATTTTACAATATCGGCTTCGCCATTTCCATGTAACCAATATTTATCTGTAAGATTTGGGCCAACTGCGTTTCCTTCGCCTAAGCTTCCATGGCAAGCACTGCAAGCCTTCTGAACATAAAGCTCTTTCCCGAGTGCAATTTTTTCATCAGCTTTTAATACAACTGAGGGTGTTTTCTGAGCTTCGGCATTTCTTTGTGCCAAAAGAGCATCTGCTTCGGCCACCTCGTTTACATATTCCTGTTCCTGCAAATCGCCTTGCTTAAATACGTGGTAATGTACCATATACAGAGCCGACCAGAATATGGTGAGATATAGAACCCACATAATCCAAGGTGGAGGTGGATTATCTAACTCACGGATTCCATCAAAATCATGTCCTTCTACAAAATTGGTGTCTTTTATTTCATTTTCTGCCATAGCAAATGGTATTTAAATGTTTATTTTATCCGTATCGTTACCTTCTAAAGGCATATTGCCATATTCTTTCATTAATCCTGGATTCTCTCGAATAACAATGTACACAATGCCGAGAAATAAAGTAAGGAAGAGAATCAAGGTAATGATTGAAAAATTTTCTATTCCTGAAATTTGTTCAAAATAATGTGAAACCAGTTTCATAGTATATTAATTTTCGGTTAGTTCTTTTCCTTGTGGCGCTTTTGCATTGGCAGGATTTGTTCCCTGCAAACTTAAAACAAAGCTGCTCACTTGAATAATTTGCTTATCGCTAATTAGGCCTTTATATGAAAGCATGCCATTTTGCGGAATTCCAACATATACAGATTTATACACATCTGCAAAGCCTCCGCCGTGCAGCCAAAATTTGTCTGTAAGATTTGGGCCAATGGCATTTCCTTCACCACTTAATCCATGGCAAGCAGCACAATTCTTGGAAAATACTTCTTTAGCTTCTGCCATGTCCTGACTTGTATTCAAAGCTTGCGGAATTACAAGTTCTTCCTGTGCTTTAATTTCTGTTTCATTGCTTTCATATAAATCTTTTCCTAAACGATGCAAATAAGCAATTAAAGCCACAATATGTTTTGTAGGCAGGGTTTCGATACCGGCAATTTTTAAATCATCTACAATTTTATTTGCCTGCAACATAAAATTAAAATTTGCATTGCGATACTCTTCATCAGAATAAGGAACTCCTAATCTGGTCATGGCTTTAACTTTGGCAGCAGTCATAGTAGTATCAATATCTTTTTCGAGCAACCATGGATAGGCCGGCATAACAGATTCTTCGTTTACATCCTTTGGCTGGTTCATGTGCTTGAAATGCCATGCTGCCGATTTATACATTTTCCCGCCCACAACTCCAGTTCTGGCTAAATCTGGTCCGGTTCTTCTTGAGCCCCATAAGAAGGGGTGATCATAAACAAATTCGCCTGATTTGGAATAATCGCCATAACGTTCTGTTTCAGAACGGAATGGTCGAACCTGCTGGGAATGGCAGTTATTACATCCTTCGGCAATATAAACATCCCTACCTTGCAGTTCAAGCGGGGTGTATGGTTTTACACTTTCTATTGTTGGTACATTAGATTTTATTGCAATAAGTGGAACAATTTCGAGTAATCCACCAATAAGTACGGCAAGGCCTGTAAGTACATAAAACTCAACAGGTCTTCTTTCCAGCCATGAGTGAGCTCTCTCGCCACTCTGACGTTTGGCATCCATCTTCTCTAATGCTGGTGCAGATGATTCTTCGTTGTTGACGATATAGCCGACTTGAATGGTTTTAATAAGATTGTAGAGCATTATCAAAGCACCTACTAAATATAATGTACCACCAACGGCACGAGTAATATACATAGGAATAATTTCTGTAACGGTTTCCATGAAATTTGGATAGGCAAGAAAACCATCCTGATTAAACTCTTTCCACATGAGAGTTTGAGTAAAGGCTCCCCAATACAATGGAACAGCATAAAGTAGAATACCTAAAGTACCGATCCAAAAATGGAAATTTGCCAGTTTATTGGAATACAAATTGGTATTAAAAATCTTTGGTACAAGCCAATAAAGCATACCGAAAGTTAAGAATCCGTTCCATCCGAGTGCTCCAATATGCACATGTGCAATAATCCAATCGGTAAAATGCCCCAAAGCATTTACAGCTTTAATAGAAAGCATAGGGCCTTCGAGAGTAGACATACCATAAGCAGTAACGGCAACAGCCATAAATTTGAGAATTGCATCTTCCCTTACTTTATCCCATACTCCCCGCAAGGTAAGTAAACCATTAAGCATACCTCCCCAAGAAGGTGCAATTAGCATAATAGAAAAAACTACACCTAAAGACTGTGCCCAATCTGGCAGTGCATTATATAATAAATGGTGAGGCCCGGCCCATATATAAATAAAAATCAGTGTCCAAAAGTGAATGATTGACAATTTATAGCTATAAACCGGCCTGTTTGCGGCCTTTGGCAAAAAATAGTACATTACCCCAAGATAGGGAGTTGTAAGATAAAATGCCACAGCGTTATGACCATACCACCATTGAACCAGAGCGTCTTGCACACCGGCGAACACAGAATAACTTTTCAAAAAAGAGACAGGAAGTTCGAGTGAGTTAACCACATGCAGCAATGCAACGGCAATAAATGAAGCAATGTAAAACCAAATTGCCACATATATATGTTTCACTCTTCTGCGGGCAATTGTACCAAACATGTTCCAACCAAAACCAATCCAAACTATGGCAATCAGGATATCTATTGGCCATTCGAGTTCGGCGTATTCTTTACTGGTTGAAATACCCATTGCAAGTGAAACAGCTGCCAAAGCAATTATCAATTGCCAGCCCCACATATTAATTTTAGAAAGAAAATCGCTATACATGCGGGTTTTAAGTAATCTCTGCATTGAGTAATAAGCACCTGCAAAAATTCCGTTTCCAACAAAAGCAAAAATGGCGGCATTTGTATGCACCGGTCTTAGTCGTCCGAATGTAATATACTCAATTCCAAAATTCAAAGCCGGGAAAGCAAGCTCAAGAGCAATATACAGTCCGACAATAAATGCAACAATTCCCCAGAAAATTGTAGCATAAACAAATTGTTTTACGATCTTATTATCGTAATAAAATGTTTGAACTTCCATAAAATATTGATTTATTTATTTTTCGATTTGTTTTCTTTTTTGGGCAGATCGTTATCTTCAAATAATATCCGCACAGATGGTGTATAATCATCATCAAACTGGCCATTTTTTACAGATAATAAGAAAGCGACAAGAAATCCCATCGCAATAATAAGGCTTATTCCAATCAAAATAAATAATGCTGACATGATTTTTTAGTTTTAATGATGCAAACAAATATAAATGAATATTTTTTTTAAATACTATTTAAGCATATTTTTATCCTTAATTTAAAATCATTTTAAACAAGAATGTATTTAAACTGCGCCTGATTATTAAAAAAACCTAATTCCTGACTATTCTAAATGAAAATCGAATTATTTGAAGCAAAATAATTTTACTATTATTTATGGAAACAATTATTTTTGCGTCAAACAAAAAAAAGACAAAATGAATATCATAGTTTCCCCAAGTTTTGTATTAGAAGAAAAATTGCTTAAAAGAAATCTGGACTTAATTGGATATGTAGCTCATAAAGCCGAAATTGAAATTATTATGGCGCTAAAGGCATTTGGTATGTGGAAAATATTTCCCTTGATTGGAAAACATGTAAATGGTGCATCGGCAAGCTCATTGAATGAAGCCAAACTAATTTTTGAAGAAATGGGTGTTTGGGCGCATACATATTCTCCAGCCTTTAAAACAAATGAATTTGATGAAATTTTAGACTATTCAAATCACATTATCTTTAATTCGTTTAATCAATTTCATCAGTTTAAGGATAAAGTAAAAAGCCGGCAAAAAGAAATTGGCATTAGAATAAATCCGGAGTATTCGCCTGTAAGCACATCGCTATATAATGCCTGTACACCAGGCAGCCGGTTTGGAGTTTCGGTAGATCAATTTCCAGAGCAACTACCGGTGGAGATAGATGGATTTCATTTTCACGCCTTATGCGAATCTGATAGTTATGCACTTGCAGATGTTTTAGAAGTTATCGAAGAAAAATTTGGGAGATACTTTAAAAAAATCAAATGGCTAAATTTGGGTGGTGGCCATTTAATGACAAGAAAAGACTATGATATTGAGCACCTTATAAGAACATTAAGCGATTTTCGAAAAAAACATCAAATAAAGATTATTCTTGAACCAGGGAGCGCATTTACCTGGCAAACCGGATTTCTGCAATCTACCATTATCGATATTGTAGAAAACAAAAACATAAAAACGGCCATTTTAGATGTGTCGTTTACCGCCCACATGCCCGATTGCTTAGAAATGCCCTATAAACCTGAAATAAGGGGCGCTAAGGAACCGAATTATTCGCTGCCAACCTACAGAATGGGCGGAAATAGTTGTTTGAGTGGAGATTTTATAGGAGATTGGTCGTTTGAAAAAGAATTAAAAATTGGTGATACAATCATTTTTGAAGATATGATACATTATACCATGGTAAAAACAACCACATTTAATGGGGTGCAGCATCCAACTATAGGTATATTGAAAGAAAACGGAGTTTTTGAAGTTTTTAAAACTTTTGTGCACGAGGATTATAAAAACAGGTTATCGTAATAAATAATAAAGCCGGAAAATATCCGGCTTTATTATTTATTTATTTATTCTCTGGAGAGCATAGAAATTAATCTGAGTATTTCTAAATATAACCAGATAATTGTTACCAGCAATGTAAAACCACCATACCACTCCATGTATTTGGGCATTCCGGCAGCGGCCATTTTATCAATGGTATCAAAATCCCAGATAAGTGTGAGAGAAGCTACAACAACGATAAACAAGCTAATTCCTATACCAAGTAATCCGCCATTTATAAGCGATAAATTTACACCAAACATCGACATAATCCATGTGGCAATGTAGAATAAGAATATTCCGCCCATGGCGATAGTAAGGAATGATTTAAACTTCTCTGTTACTTTTATTAAACCAGTTCTGTAAACAAAAAGCATGGTAAACAGAATGGTAAATGTAAGCAATGCAGCTTTCATAACCACACCATCGAGTAAAGACGCATACATGGCAGATGCTCCGCCAATTACAAAACCTTCGAGCACAGCATATATGGGAGCGCTGTAGGCCACATATTGTGGTTTAAACATGGTAAAAAAGGCCACAATTAATCCGCCAATGCCACCAATTAGGATATAAGGCATTACGTTAGCACCTGCAAAAGCATTTTTCCAAACCCAAGCCGCAGAAAGTACTGCAAAAAGCAACAAAATTCCTGTTTTTGTTAAAGCCCCTTCGGTAGTCATTACACCGGCATTTACATCTGCCCTGTCGAAATTTTTCAAACGGGCATCTGAGATTAACGGGTTACTAGTTCTTCCAAATTTCATAGTTTTCCTCCTTATTCATTTTTTAATTTTTCCTTTGCAAATTCAATATTCCACTTTACTTCCTGAACAATCCATTTTACTGGTTTTTTATCAGATAATTCCAATCCGGACAATAGTTTTTCTAATTCATCATTCAAAAATAAGCTTTTTGAAGCCAGTACGTTTATTAATCTGGCGGTTGCTCTTTGTATGTGCAGATTTTCAATATTTGCCCAGGATTCTATTTCTGCTAAAAATGGCAGAAAATAATCGTCAGAAATTTCGGTGAATATCTGTGCAATTCTAGCAGCTAATATTATACCTGTTTGAGAAATATACAAGTGCGAAGATTTAGCCCATTCGTAGGCTTTAGCCTTAGCAAACTGAGTACTAGGGAGAAAACTCATACAAGCCTGCTCAGGAAATTCAGAAGAATTAAAATTTTTTAACCAAATCTCAAAAACATCCAAAGTCATTTTGTCAGGGTCGGCAACCAAAAGTGCCAAAATTTTGACTTCTCTGGTAGAGTTTTGCCATAATCTTTCGGCAAGCTCCTGATTAGGATAGTATTCTTTCGCAATTTGGCGTAATTCCGGAATTGAGATACCCCGTATTTTGTCATAAGGCATCCCTTTCTCCCTAAGACTATCCATAACGGTAGCGTCGTCGTGTAATCTAATTTTTTTTAAAACATCTATAACGATTCTTTCCATTTAAGTTTATATTTTTGAATATAAAAAATGCCAAGATATATAATTACAGTATAAATAAATATTATTACTCCTGCTTTTACCACGGAAAATAGCCACAAAAGCATAAATGCAAGCTGTATAAATCTAAAGATCCACACCATTTTACGAAGCATTAATTTCATTTTATTGGCAAAATCCATCAGGAGTGAAATTTCTTTCAGGGAATCGAAACCAAAAGCTAAATCAAAAGCTTTAAGCATAAATCGATTATTTCCGTTAGAATAAATTAATGCTGTAGGTGCTTTTTTATTTAAATCCGAATAAAGAATTTCTTTAGAATCTTCATTAACCTGATATATCTTATCGAAAATTTGGTAATCATCGTGCATATCGGCATTATGCATCAGAGCGTTGTTAAATAAAACCGTATTGTATTCGTTATGATTTGCCCAAAGAATAAATTGATGCGCCTCCTCCGATATTTTGTCGGAAATGGAAACAGATGCTGTCAAATCGCCGTTTTTCAATAAAAAATAATTAAATACAGCATTTACGTCGTGCGTCACAAATTCGCGTGTAACTAACTCATAAACAACTCCATTCACGTCTTCGGCTTTAATATACTGGTTTTCTCTAATATCAATAATTTGAAAAGAATCTTTATTGTCATAGTCGAAACACTTGTCGGGCTTGAACGGAAAATGGCTGAAAAGAATACCTAAAACATTCAATATTTTAGGTTTAGAAAGATTTTGCCGATGAGTAAAATTATTTAGCTCATAATCGGCTTTTGAAGCCGCAAATACTTTTAATAGCACAATAGTTCTGATATAAGTGGTATTAAAAGTATTACAAAAAGCATGACGTCCAACAATTTTTTTACATCCAAACCTGTACACAATATGCTCCATTGAAACCGGCAAAGCCAGCATAAAAACGTGCAAAACAGCCATAAGTGCAAGTTCAATATTAAGTTCAGACTTGGTCCATTGCAAAAATAAATATATAGCAATAAAAGCAAAAGCAATCAAAACAGAAAAATAATCGCTGTGTGGAATTTTATTGAGCTTATGTGTGGCTTTTGCAATGCTCTGAAGCATAAAAAAACCTTGAGCTACAGCCGCCAGAAAAATGAGAAAGGCACCCTCAATCTCAAAAGAAAAAAGCAGGAGAAAAAAAAGAGCCAAAATTGCGGTTAATAATCCGAAAGCATGAAATATAAGCTTATATTTGAATGAATAGATGATAACCGGAATTAAAAACATGAGTAGAATTCCGGTGAAGAATAATATAGTTTCCATTTTTTGCATTAAAGAACATGCAAATATAAAACAATTTGCATATATAAGCCCGAAAAAGAGTTGAAAATTGCATTGATTATTTTAAAAAAACTATTGCTTCAAATAAAAAATATATTTACCTTTGTCGCGCAAAAATGGTGAATGTAGCTCAGTAGGTTAGAGCATCGGATTGTGGTTCCGAGGGTCGTGGGTTCGAACCCCATCTTTCACCCAAACAAAGCACTAATTCATAAAGAATTAGTGCTTTTTGTTTATCAATAATTATGGAAAACACTACAAAGGCAGCAATAAATTGGAAAGTATACAGCGCCATGGCTGTATCTGTATTTTTTTGGGGATTTTCGTTTGTTTGGTCAAAGCAAGCATTATCCTTTTATCCACCAATTACTGTAATTTATTTTAGATTAATAGTATCAGTAGTTTTACTTTTTACGATAGGGAAAATATTTAGAAAACTGCAGAAGGTAAAAATTGCCGACCTAAAAAACATATTACTGATAGCCTTTTTCGAGCCTTTCCTATATTTCATTGGGGAAAATTTTGGACTAACAAGAGTATCTTCCACAGTAGCTTCAGTACTCATAGCCACAATACCTCTATTTAGCCCAATAGCCACATTCCTTTTTTTTAAGGAAAGAGTTAGCTGGCAAAATTTTGTTGGCATACTATTGTCTATCGTTGGTGTAATCATGGTATTACTGACCGATGATTTTTCGCTTGACGCTGATTTTATTGGCATCTTATTCATGTTTCTAGCTGTATTTTCGGCTTTAGGATATAGCCTGGTAGTTTTAAGGGTAGCATCAAAATATTCTGTTTATACAATTATCAGTTACCAAAATCTAATGGGCGTAATCTTGTTTACACCGGTATTTTTTATCTTTGAATTTAAAGACGTTCAGAACATTGGATTGCAAACAGAGGCTATTGTCCCTATCTTGCAATTAGGTATTTTTGCATCCACCATTGCATTTATGTTTTTCACCTATGGAATTAAGCACTTGGGAGTTATCAAAGCCAATACTTTATCGAACGCTATTCCAATAGTTACGGCAATGTTATCGTTTTTTATGTTGGGCGAGAAGCTCAATTCTTATAATTTTATTGGCATTTTTATAGTAGTATCGGGATTAGTGCTTTCGCAAATGAAAAGGCAAAAGATAAATTTACGAAGATTTAAACGTGGATAATCTCCAATTGCATTAAACCGAAAATTTTGCTTCCGGAATTATTTAACTAATAATTATTCTGATTTAAGAATATATTAGAATTTAATCGTCTACCTTTGATTAAACCAAATTAGTATAGAAATATGTTATCGCAAATAATTTATGTAAGCGTAAGAAATGCAAACTGTTCCGACGAAGAAATACAAAAAATACTTGAATCGAGCAACAGAAATAATGGAAAATTGGACATCACTGGCGTATTGCTTTACTCACGAAATAAATTTTTACAAGTTTTAGAAGGCGAAAAGACCTGATTCTGGAATTATATAACAAAATTAAGCTTGACGAAAGGCACAAAAATGTAATAATGATTTCAGTCTAAAAAGATTGAAAAAATGATTATACCCCTGCCAGCGTTTTCTTAATT
>DYOH01000124.1 GCA_020720625.1 Acetofilamentum sp.
TTTTTATAAAATGCTGTAACTGTACTAAACAGTTTATAAGTCAATTAAGAAAACACTGGCAGGGGTATAATCATTTTTTCAATCTTTTTAGACTGAACTCAATAAATAAAAGATAATATTGATAAATACAGAAATTTGTCGTTATTTTACAATTTGTAAACAGATAGAAATTTTCCCCGCATGAAAGTCTTTCTAGGAGGTACGGTAAATAAATCGGATTGGCGCGACAAAATAATCCCGTTACTAAAAGTGGATTACTATAATCCGGTAGTAGAAGATTGGAATGAAGAAGTTCAACAACGAGAAATTGAAGAACGCGAATCGGCCGATTTTAATTTATATGTGCTAACTCCCAAAATGGAAGGATTTTATTCGATTGCCGAAGTGGCAGACGATTCCTTTAAAAAAGCTGATAAAACCATTTTCTGCTACTTAACAGAAGACGATGGCAAGGAATTTGGAATGGATCAGCTGGATGCCTTAGAAAAAATTGGAAAACTGGTTGTATCCAATGGCGGAATATGGAAACACACCCTTGATGATGTAGTGAGTTTTTTAAACTCTTCGGTACAGACGCAAGAGCACGTTAGAAAAGAAAAAAGCGATTTTAAAAACGTGTTTATCTCTTATGGCCGCCGACACAGCCTCGATTATGCACGCAAATTATACTATAAGCTGACCTCTCAGGGACAAGGCGTATGGTTCGATATGAACGATATCCCCATTGGAGTGGATTTTCAGGAACAAATAGACGAGGGAATTCAAAAAGCAGATAATTTTATATTTATAATTTCGCCACACTCGGTAAATTCAATTTATTGCTACAAAGAGATTGTACTGGCAAAAAAATATAACAAACGAATTATCCCCATTTTGCACGTTGAACCCGAAGGATTATGGAATAAACTACATCCGGATATCAGCAAACTGAACTGGATATACGCCCGACAAAAGGAAAACTTTGATATTCCCATAGAACTTTGGCAGGATATAGACGATTTTAATCTGGCTTTTGAAAATATAGTAAAACTGATAGACGATGAGAAGGAATTTGTTACACTTCATACTCAGCTTCTTAACCAAGTAATCATTTGGGAAAAAAATCAACGTTCGCCAAAATTACTTCTTCACGGAAACAAAAGAATTCAGGCCATGACTTGGCTTTTGAAAAGAGATTTTTATTACCCCGACGGAAAAACCAAACAAGCTCCGGTAATTCCAACCTCTTCGCAAGCCGAATTTATTGTAGAATCAAAGAAAAATGCCGAATACTCCATGGCCGATTGCTTTTTGGCTTATGTGCGAGATGATTTCGAAGCCAAAGAAACAATTCGTAAACAACTAAATTTAAACGGATTTTCGACCTGGAGCGATACCACCGACATAAAAAAAGGCACAAGATTTAAAGAAGCCATTGAAAAAGGGATAGCCGAAGCCGATAATTTTTTATTTCTGATTTCGCCCTTATCGGTAAACTCCAAAGAAACAATGCAAGAGCTGGATATTGCCATTAAATACAAAAAACGTATTATTCCGCTTCTCGTAATTAGTACAGCCGACGATGATTTACCAATTAAATTACGCTCAATACAGTACATCGATTTTCAGGATAGAACCGAAAAAGTAGAAATTGAAGTAAAAGATCAAAACGATGTAGAAGCCGATGTAAATGCCCGCAAAGAGGCATCACCGCTGCAAAAATCGACAAATGAACTACTAATGCAGCTAAGAGATAATCAACATTATATTTATCAGCATAAACTTATATTGGCTCAAGCACTTAAATGGTTGCAATACAATAAGCCCGATAGCATGCTTTTTAGAGATTTTATGCTCGATAATGCTATCACATGGATGAAAATATCTGAAAATCAGAACTATAAATCAAATAAATGGCATAAAGATTTTCTGGATGCAAGTCAGGAAAAAGCAGGAATGCTCGACTCCGAAGTATTTATCTCTTACGAAATAGCGGATAGTGATTTTGCCCGTCAGATTAATTTTGAGCTTCAGGCAGCCGGAAAAACCACCTGGTTTATTCCGGAAACCATGTATACGCAGTCTAATGCCGAAGAAAATATACGAATTAGTATTTCGGAAGCCAACAACTTTCTGCTCATACTCTCGTCTAACTCGATTAACGACCAAAATTGCCTGAACGAGCTACAATGGGCCATCAAACAAAATAAGCGCATCATTACGCTATTGACAGACAATACCGAAGAAAGTGCCTTTCCAAAGGAGATAGCCGGGTTCCAATACATCAATTTTCAAATCAAAGAATACAATTCTGCCTTTGCCGAACTTCTTACCTTACTAGATACCGACAAAGAACACGTAAAATTGCATGCCCTTTATGCCCGCACAAGCCTGCGTTGGGAGGAATCAGGCAAAGCCAACGATTATCTATTGCGCAGTCAGGAACTTCGCGAAGCAGAAAAATGGCTTGATATTGCCGAAAAAGAAAAAAAAGTACCTCCAGCAAGCACTTTACAGAAAGAATTTATAGAGCGCAGCAACGAAGTATTACTCGTGCAACTGCAAAAAGAAACGCAACAAAGACGAATAAAAAGATTGTTTATATTTGTAGTCTTTCTAGGAATAATAGCACTATTATTTGGTGTTTTTGCCTACCGAAACTATTTGGTTTCGGAAAAGCAGAAACAAATAGCCATGGAACAACGGGAAATAGCTCAAAAAAACGAAATAATAGCAAAAAACATGGCCGAGGAAGCCCGAAAACAGGCTGCAATAGCGCAACAACAATCAAAAATTGCGATGGAACAAAAAGCTGAGGCCGAAAAACAAAGACAAATAGCGCTTGAAGAAAAAATGGCAGCCGAAATAGCCCGAAAAAGCGCCGATTCGGCTCGAATATTAGCCGAAGTAGAGCGTAAAAAAGCCATGGAACTACAAAAAATTGCGCAATACAATGAATCATTGGCACAAAAACAGAAAAAAATTGCAGAACAAGCAGAAGAGAGAGCAAAATACTACCTTTATGCCTTTAATGCAAAAAATATGGCCGGCGAAGCACTAATTCAAACAAGCCCCGATGTGCAATCCTATTTATCGAATACGGCCTTAGAGCTTAATCATATTGCCGACAGCCTATCAAAATTATATCATATACAGCATCCATACATGCCTACAGTAATGCAGGCGCTGCAAAGCAGCTACATGAGCATCTATCCCATTAGCCTAATTCCGCAGCAATCAAAATTGCTCTATATCAAAGAAAATAAAATATATTTTGGCAACACAGATGGAGGACTTTCCGGTACAGAAATTTTTATTGAAGAAGACCAGCAACTTTCTGTTTCGAATCCGAGCCTCCTTATAGACAAGGAATATGGAAAAATATACTCACTTATACCGATATTTAACAGACTCTACTTTAATACATCCGAAAGCAAAATCTACTTCATGGAAAATGAGAAAATAGAAGATATAAGTGCTTTCGTAAGCTTTAACGTAAGTAAATTAATCAAACTCCCAACGGCATCGCAAATGGCTGTTCTGCTGAATAATGGCAATTCACTCTTGTTCGATGCCAATGATTTTAGCCGAAATATAACCGGATTACAAAGATTTTCGGAGAACAAAAATTTAGCTTATCAATTATTAAGCAAACTAAACAATAATGTAACGCAAATAAATCAAACACAAAAAATTACATCGCTTACATTTTCCTTATCGCCCGAGAATATATATACAAACAATGGTAGTGGCAAAATAATAATCACAAATAAACAAAGTGCCAGCGAATTTCCAACCGGACACAAAGGTCAAATATCTTGTATAACGCTAAGCAGCAATAATCAATGGATAGCTTCCGGTTCTTACGACGGCTCTATAATGATTTGGGCTCTAAATCAGGGTAGCACCGAAAATTACGAACCCATAATACTTCGTCCATCAGGAGCCAAATACATAAGCGCATTGGCATTTACAGAAGACAACAATTACCTTATTTATGCCGATAACAGAAATATTGCCTATATTCCATTAAGCGAGGCCATGCTCTACCGACAAATCAACAAAAAACAAAACCTTACTCCAAAACAAGAAAACAGATGGTGGGAATACTACAAAAAAGGAGAGATAGAACAATACAAAGGAAGTTTATACTAAACACAATATCGTTAGTTTTCGGCTTAATCATTTTTTCGAAAAATATACAGTCGCAAGATTTAACGTCGATAAAATCGCTCGATAGTGCCAAAATAGATTATAAACTTGGACGCTTGGATAAGGCAATGCTATTTTTAGACGAAGCCGAAGCACTTCAGGCATCCAGACAGATTAAAGCGGAAATTTTTTTATACAAAGCACGCATACACTCACTGCAATTTAACTCAGCAATGGCCGACTTCTATACGAAAAAATTTGTGGTAATTACCCCATTTTTTAAATTCGACGAAGACGAACAAAGTGAAATACTCCTTGTAGCCCGACAATCCAAAATAAGCCCTCGTTTTGGGCTTGGAGTTTCATACGCAATGAATAGTTTGCTCATAAACAACATAAGCAATAGCTCATTAATTTCATCTTCCGACGAAACCAACGTAAGCAACTTTTCGCACTTCTACGATTTTTCGCTAGGAATAAATGCCGAGTGGTATTTTTATAGAGTAAGCTCCATCTTCTCGGAGATAAACTTTACCAGATTCAATTTTGTACGAAAAACACTGGTAGGTGATATAAGCAACACGGAAACATATTTTAATTTACATTATATACAACTCCCAATAGGCCTTAAGTTTGACTTAGCACCCATTTATTTTTATTCGCGTGCCAAATTTTTCAATTTTTATGTTTCGGGCGGAATATATGGAAGCAGACTCAATGGCTCGAAAGCTTATGCCGGAGGTTATACCGAATTTTACGACGATTTAAATGCCATCTCCATGAATAATTATTTCAATAGATATATTTACGGATACTGGACCAGCGTAGCCTTTGCCTACCGAATCAGAAAAATAAAAATTTCGCTTGCTATGAGATATCAGCAAGATTTGGCTCAGGTAAATGCACCTATGGCGCAATATGCTCTTGGAACAGGCGACGAATTATTGTTTAATCATTACCAAATAATTGATAATATGTATTTTAGTAATATAGCATTACAATTTGGAGCAACATACCATATCAGGTACAAAATATTTAAAGATTTATTCGGGAAAAGAAAACAACTCGAAAAATAAATAGATAAATTTAACTATTTCTAAATCAACAGAAAGCATTATCAATGAAATCAGGCATCAATTTCGGGTTTTCTAAAAACAAACTTCCATTCTGGAGTTTAATATTCATCTATGTATTTGTGAGTTCATGCGAAAATAATTCGCAATCTTATAGGGAAATAAATTTCCTGAGATACTTACAACCGGGTGTAGAAAATGCTTTTGCTGCGCACTCCATTTCTTCGAGCGAATATCTGCTATTGGGTATAGACCAGAACACAGAATATGAATTTGGACAACTTAAAAGTCTGATTATAAAGCTACAAAAAGACTCACTTTTGATTGATAGCTCAGATTTGCCCGAAATTAATCTGGCATTTCCATCTAATTTGGTATTAAATGATGATAAAAGCTCGGTTTTCTTTGCTCTGGAAAGCAATCAGCAATTATCGGCCATACAGTATAATTCTAATGGCGTTTTTGAAAAAAAAACAGGCCTTAGCGGATTTGATGGAATGGCAGTAATAGCTGCCGAAACTGCAAACTCGGGATATTTATTGCTTATTCAAAATAAGATGATAAACGGCTATTCGACTTCAGTATTTTTGGTGTGGTCTAATGCCGATTTTTCAAACCTGACAACCATTCAGGTAATAGATTATAATGCCGAATTTATCGCAAAAATTGCCGGCGAAAATTTATTCAATTCATATTATTTGTATAGGTATTTGCAACAATATTGTTTTATCAAAAACTACAAAGAGCAGTATTATCTCAATATGCCAAAGTCGGTAAGTAGTATAATAAATACAAACACAATAGGATTACTGCAACTTAGTGGAATAATTCCAGCAAGTGCACAAATACAGGATTTACTTACAATTCCAAATGCTTTTATTAGAGAAATGGAACAAAGTTCGTCAAATATTGCCTATCCGGTAGTATTTGATTATGTAAATAAAAGCATGGATTTTTATATCTATGATTTATCTACCACAGAACTCAACATAACAAATGTTAATTGGGAGATTAATCCATCGAAAAAGCTCATGTTTGTATATAATAACACCGAAGAATTACACGAAAAACTTGTGGTGGCCACCAAATACAATAACAAAACTTATGTGTATAGTCCGGCAACCCAAGCCATTGATTTTAGTTTCGGAAGCACCTACGAAAGTAGTATTGTGGCCGGTTTTTGGGGAGGTGAAGAAAGTAACGAGCTTATCATATTCGGAAACTCAATGCTATATAATCAATACAAAAGCAATTTTATTATTATCATCCCAAAAGAAAGTCTGGTGAAAACTGAAAATTAAGCACGGATTTAGGGTTTTACTCCCATAAAATAAGCAATTAAACAACTTTCAACAGAAAATCACCAAAAGTTTTACTCAGCCTTAAACAATTTTTCGAGATGATTTAGGCTAGGGCTAATGTCGAAATACAAGCCCTCCAGCCCATATTCGTTTTCGCCCACTTGAATATAATCGAATTTATTCTCAAGTATAGACTGATTGCCTACAGATTCAAATCCGAGAACATCGAGCATGGAGTACTCATCGGAAACACGAATAACAAACATGGCCGTTTCCTTTTCGGCACCATTTCCAGTGCTCAGAATAGCATCTATGAGTTCAGTCTAAAAAGATTGAAAAAATGATTATACCCCTGCCAGCGTTTTCTTAATTGACTTATAAACTGTTTAGTACAGTTACAGCATTTAATAAAAATCAACGCTGGCAGGGTTTTTAGACTAGACTCATGGATTATATTCCGGCTGGAAAATATATCCGTAATACAAATGTCTTTTTTCGTCTAGATTAAACAAAGTATCTCCATCGGTAAACCTTTTGAGCAAATGCGTGTAGAAAAATGGAGATTTCTTTTTCAGAATATTCTTTTCAATTTTTTTATAATTCACCGGACTAAAATCCTGTGAAAAACCATGCACGGAAAATGCCAAAATAAAAATAAATATTAATTTCTTCACAATCTATTTACTTAAAAAGGTTTAACCAATTGCGCCCTTTCGCCGGCCACCCTAATAGTAGCAATACTGCCACTGGTAAAACGCAAAAAATCGCTCTGAATACCATCGCTAAATATAACACCATTCTCAGGCATCAAAGACTCAATAATAAGCTCTTTACCAGGCAAAATCTCACCCATTACAATACCAGCCTGCGAATATTTGCTCAAAAAAGGTTCGCGTACCACAAAATACAATCTTTGAGCAGTTCTATCCACCACAGGTTTTTTCTGCAAGCCTTTTCCATCTACAAATCGAGAAATGCCATTGGCCATATTCCATAAAGAACTAAACCATCCGGTTGCACCTGCTCCGGTGGATACAATAATACCACTGGAACTCTGGTTCTCCTGCTTATTTTCATAAATCAGGCGGTATCTGGCCGATGCATGGCTGGATATTCCAATAAAAAAATCGTTGAAAGCCAATAAACGCTGACCGTCGTTTAAACGAACTTCGGCCATGGTTATTAATTCTTGTTGAAAATTTCCGAGTGCAATTTGTGCAATCCCTTCTTTAAAATTATGCTCGTTGAATGGTAATAGCACACCATCGAAAATTTCGGGCAGCGGATTTATAGCCAAAATAGGCAAATCGCCCACATATTTTGCCGTATTGGCCACTAAACCATCTTGTCCTACCACAACAACCAAATCTTTATCGCTAAATAAATTATAAGGCAAATTCTCTTGATAAACTTCCTTAATACGATAATCGCCAACCAATTCCTTTTTAATTTTTTCGAGCACGCGGGTATATTCTTCGTGTTCGGTATCGTAAACGCTAAAATCGGTAGAATTGGCTGCCGTTTTTTTCTTGGCAAACTTCAGTTTTTCCTTAGGCTTATTCGAATTTAGCGACAAATTTGGCACCTCCTTTTCCACGGCAGATTCGCCAAAAAATGCTTTTTTTTGCATGCTGATATAAAATGCCGCCTGCGATTTGGTATTAAACCGATCTTTTAACTGCTCAAGACGCGTTTTAGCCCTGATAACTATTGCATTTTCGCGCTTTATCTGCATTACTTATAAGATTGCTGTGTATTTTGCATCAATGAATTTAATAAGTCTGGCGAAATATTCAGATTTGTAATTTTATCTGCATTCTCGGCCAATTCTCTAAAAGCAATGGAGATATTATCGGCCGGAGATGTATTTTTTTGCAAAATAAGCGAAAGCGTTTTCCAATCGAACTCCTTATAAGGTGCCAAAGTTTTTTCGACAACATAAGCCTTTGAATCGGCTTCTTTTTCGCTATTCTGCGCTTTTTGTTCAATAAACTTTTGTTTCTTATTTTCAAAATCGATATCCGCTTCGAGCTGTTTATCGCGCAAAAGTTGCTTGTTTTGCTGAACCATAAGCTCTGTTTCTTGCTTCTTCTGCGAAATTTGCTTTTTCTTTTCTTCCACCGCAATCTCTGTATCCATCTCGCTTTCCTTTATTTTCTTTTCTTGTTCAACGGCAAAATTCCGGCGATCGTAAATAGCTTTATCGGCTTCCTTTTGCAAAGCTTCGCGCGTAGATGTTTCGAGTGCTCGCGACATCTCTGCTGTAGGTTTAATGGCCTGCACATTAATGCCTAGCGGAATAATTCCCATCGATTTTAAGGCTTCCGATGCTTTTAAACCAGAGAGAATGGTTTGTTCAATCTCCTTTATTTTCTTGAGGGCTTGTTTTAGCTCTAAACTCTGAACAAAATCGGTGGTTGATGTATGCGCCTCATTTATTAACCGGCTGGTAACTTTCTGATAATCGTCTGTTTTATAAGTTCCGTCGTCGCTTACCGTAAAATCGAGCATTTCGGCCATTTGCTTCGGATTATCAATTTTATAGGTAATTACGCCCTGCACACTTAGCGATTGGTAATCGCTGGTGGTTTCGTTGAACATAAACGATGCATCGGCCGTTCCCGCCGGAATTGCAGCAATAGCGCTACTGGGTGCATAATAATAAAACGCCAGCCCTTTTCCTTCTCTCTGGAGTTTGCCTTTCTTGTAATGCATAACATACACAGTAGGACTAAATTTAATAAATCTGATTCCCAACATAGTTTTTAAATTTTAGGACAATTTAGCGATAAAGATTTTACGAACCAATGCCTGAGCAAAAAATATTTTCAAAAATGCTAAAAGCCATAAACCGATTTATTCTTTTCAAATCCCCATAATCTATAAGACACAGTTAATCACAAAAAACCAGCTATTTTCCGCAGATTTTTAACCCATTGCTACATTTTCTATGTAACAAACATCAAAATGCATAATAAAGAAATATTGAGTCTAGTCTAAAAACCCTGCCAGCGTTGATTTTTATTAAATGCTGTAACTGTACTAAACAGTTTATAAGTCAATTAAGAAAACGCTGACAGGGGTATAATCATTTTTTCAATCTTTTTAGACT
>DYOH01000002.1:0-32932 GCA_020720625.1 Acetofilamentum sp.
TATCCTATGAATAAAGAAATTGCGATATTTGCCGAAATTCTTATTCAAACCTATATTCTGGAAGAATTAAACGTAAAAGGTTTCTTAAACATAGAAAATGCAAAAAATTGGCTGCTCAAATAAAAAGCCATTCTGATTAAACAGAATAGTTTACTCATAAAAAAACTTCCACCACAAAAAGAATTTTTGGTTAATTTAGCGCCCAAGCCTGAAAAAAAAAATTGTGCGCAAAAAATTTCTCCTAAATATTGCCTTATTAATTAGTTTAAACATGCTAATAAAACCATTCTGGGTATTAGGAATAGACAGAAGCGTTCAGAATTTAGCAGGCACAATTCAATACGGTAACTATATTAGCTTATTTAACTTATCGCTACTTTTCCATTTTCTATTGGATTTAGGATTATCCACTTATAACAACCGCCAGGTTACACTTAATTTTTCAATCATTAGAAAATCTATTCGCTACATAATCGCCATAAAATCAGTTCTTGCAGTTATCTATTTTGGGTTAACCTCTTTGTTGGCGGCATATTTAAGCTATAGGTACAACGACATTTTCATGCTATCCTTTTTTATGCTCAATCAGATACTCATTTCATACATTTTCTTTCAGCGTTCAAATATCAGCGCCATTCACTTATTTAAAACGGATGCTGTTTTTTCTGTTCTCGACAAACTGATTATGATTGTTTTATCTTCGCTATTAATTTGGGGGCATTTTATTGAATTTCAACTAAAATACTTCGTTTATACGCAGACTATTGCCTATGCAATTAGTGCAATTATCATAAGTATTGTAGTCTACTCAAAATCAAAACCCAAAGAAACATCCGTGTATAAATCAGAAACCAAGGGCCTCATCAAAAATAGCCTTCCTTATGCATTTATGGTGCTG
The DNA here is from genome assembly GCA_020720625.1 of Acetofilamentum sp. Taxonomy (GTDB): domain Bacteria; phylum Bacteroidota; class Bacteroidia; order Bacteroidales; family DYOH01; genus DYOH01. The sequence continues at coordinate 899 of DYOH01000002.1, forward strand.
CTCATGACTATTTATATGCGCCTGGATATTCTATTGCTCACTCATTTACTGCCCAATGGAGAAATGTATGCCGGAATTTATGCCCAAAGTTACAGAATTTTAGAAGCGGCATCAATGTTTTCTATTCTTTTTGCCCACTGGCTTTTGCCCATTTTTACCAGATTGCTAAGCGATTCTAAAAATTTAAATTCCATTATTAATCTAAGCTTCTTTGTTTTGCTCATTTTTTCAACCATTATAACCTTTGGCGTTTTTTTTTATCACCAGGAAATTATGCATCGATTATACCAGAACCAGACCAATGAATCGGCCCAAATATTATCGCTACTCATATTTAGCTTTATTCCCATTTCTATCAATTATATTTTTGGTACCTTGCTCACTGCCGGAGGTAAAATGAAAATATTGCTGCTCGTTTCCTTTTTTGGAGTTCTTATTAGCATTGCTTCAAACATTATTTTAATACGCAGATTACAAGGTTTGGGAACTGCCTTGGCTGCAAATATTCTATATTATACCATCGCTTTTTTTCAAATTTATTTTTCAATAAAAACTTTCCATATTAAGCTAAATACAAAAAAGGTGAAAAGATATTTTATTTTCTTATTGTTAATCATCTTTCTTGGAATCATATTAAAAAGTAGTCCTCTGGTTTGGATAATAAATTTTTGTATATTTGTAATGCTGGGAATACTACTGGCAATGGCACTAAATATTTTCAGTATAAAAAATATCGTATTATTAATTAAAGAGAAATAAATCAATAGATTATGAGAGAGAGACTAGAACAAATAAGCCTCGAAGGATACTACTATAACGGAAGTTATTACATAAAGAGAGGTTTCGAACTTTTTGGCAAAAATGCCGGAAATTCCATCATTATTGCCATTTTATATTTTGTTATTTCGGGTGCCGCCGGCATTATTCCATTGGCCGGAATTCTTATTAGTTACCCACTTACTGCCGGTTTTATGATTGTGGCCAGAGAGCTCGACAAGCACGGCACCTTTGAAATCAATCATTTTTTCGAAGGGTTTAATAATTTTGGAAATCTGCTTGTTGGCTCGCTCCTTATGATGGTTTTTATCCTATTAGGTTTTCTAGCCTTAATTATTCCAGGTATTTACCTTGCTGTTTCTTTGGTTTTTGTGCTTCCTATTTTGGCTTTGTCGGACTTAAAACCCATGGAAGCCATAAAATTAAGTAGAAAAATTATTGACAAGCAATGGTTTATGTTCTTCTTTCTTGGCTTATTTATCATTTTTCTTAATGTGGTGGGAGCTATATTCTTGCTTGTTGGCTTACTTGTAACGGTGCCAGTTTCTTACTATATTCTTTATGCTGCATTTGCCGATATTGTTGAAGGAAAAGAAGAAAAACCGGAAGAAAAAATACCGGCTGATCCGAAAATAGATTATGATATTGACCAATATTTTAAAGATTTAGACTCTGGAAAGGTGTAAGGTGAGAAGCTTATTAATTGCCCGCTAAATGAATATTAATAAAGGTATTGCTTATTAAAGAATCAGGAAGTATATAACGATTACTTTAACTCACTTTTCCTGATTCTTTAAAGCAAAATCTGCATTAAAACATCTCAAATCAGAACGATTTACAGGAACCCGAGATTAAATAGGCTATGGCTGAGCAAATAATTGAGGCACAAACTGCATGATTAAGCTGTATGCCAAATTTCAGGCTTTGTCACAAATTTTTAAAACGAGAAAAATAGCCTGATAAATTTCCAAAATCTTTTAATATGGGTGAACTCCATAAAAGATTTATTTTAAAAGACCTTGCAATTTATTGAAATCTCCCACCATTTCTAAACCGGTAATATTTGTGCTGTTTTGGAAAAGAATATTACCCTTTTTATCCAACATAGAAATCAATAGTGTGGCATCAATACTCTCAGCAATCCGCCTGTCCATATCTCCTTCAACAGGAGCTTTGAGCATTCCGGTATTATTTGAAATAGCCTTAATCATGAAAGCATTTTTTCTATTTTCAATTTTTATATCGGCGCTATTATTGCCCGAAACTTCGAGATATAGTTTTGTAGAGCGATAAGTTGAAAAATGATGAATGAGTCCATCATGATAAAAAAAGCCTAAAAACCCGTTAAATGACTTGCCTATCCAAGGTATATCGGCAATAGAGAGCATAAAGGATGCATTCGGATTTGAAAAATTATTGCTTTGTATCCAAATCCAGGACGAAGGCATACTAGTGCCCCAATCCTTTTCAATATAGCCTTTGCCATTCTCAAAGGCAAATATTTTGTTATCTACAATTATTTTACCTTTTAGATTATGTGTAAGGCTTACAACCCCATGGTAACATTCCATAAAAGGTAAGAAACGATACCAGCCCATTATTCCGGGGTTTAATAATCTGCCCGAAGAATAATCGACAAGATTAAACATTTCTACCCTCCCTTTCACAATAGAATTAGAGTCCTTTAAATCAAGAATAATCAAATTGTCGGAAAAATAATTTTCACCAATTTTTATCTCAAATTGCGATTTCGAAAAAGAAAAATTGCTCAATCGGAAAAGAATAATAACTGCTTTGGGCAGTAATTCCATTAATGACCTGTATAAAAGCATGTTGCTCCTTGCCGTCGCTCGATAAAGATATTCCAGGAATTACACTAAGTATAGCACTTCCATCTTCTGCCACCATTTTAAAATACCAGCCTTCAAAGTATTTCTGTTTCTTTTTATTTCCCTGAAAAATAATTGTATTTCCCATTTTTTTGAGATTATAAAAGGGCAAATACTTCTGATGTGTAAAATTTATTTCGTTTTGTAACTCTTGCGCTAGCAAACCGCTAAATGAGAAAAATAAGCAGAGCAATACTATAAAACCAAAAATCCTTTTCTTTTTTACAGCCATAGTTTAATCTAATATATAATCTTTTATAAGGCAGCCTGGTGCATCTTGTTGGCAATTTTCAACAGTGTTTGTTTTTTTTTCACAAACAAGTTTGCATCCACAAAAAACTATTCCATGCAATATTATGCCATATTCCGAATAATTACTTATACCATACAAAAGAGTAAAAAACACTTGAATTGCTAAAGCTATAAAAAATTACGGCATCATCAACTTTTCACATCAATATCCTTCTTCCAGTACTTTTTTCATATTATCAAGGCCTTCCTGTATTTGTTGACCAAGAACGCTTTTCATTCCGGCAATCAACAAATTGGCTGGAACCCCCATTCTTCCTTTAAAGCCCCAAACAACGGTGGTTTGCGTATCAGAAAGTGCTCTGGTTTCCATAAAAGCCGTGCTTACTGCTTCATAAGGCTCCTTAAAACGAATCTCATACTCCACTCTTTCGCCCTCCACAATAGCTTTAATTTCCTGTTCGCCTTTGCCAACATCCTCCATTTTACTTTCCCAAGTAGAAACATATCCTACAGAACCGTCTATTCCACTATTTCCGGTTTGTACAAGAGGATCCACTTTCATCCAATAACTGTATTCGTTTTGGTTTTCGAGATATTTAATATACTGAAAGACAACAATTTTTGGCTTCTCCACCACAATTTCTCTCTCTACAGTATACTCTTTGGGCATAAATGCTGCCACAAGAAAAACCAAAGCTACCAAAACGCCAAGCGAAATTCCTACAATTCTTAATGCTTTCATATCTGCTAATTTATTATTTACTTGTTTATTAATTTCCTCATTTATTTTTCCACAAATGTAATCATTTTACAAAAAAATACTTTTCGTTTGTTTAAAAATTCATAAATTTACAAATATCTAAACAAATAAATATGTACTACGTTTTGTTTTTCATTCTAATGTTGCTAATTTTTATAGGAATAAAAGTGCAACAATTATCTAAAGGCAAAGAGAATGCCGAAAAATTGTATTTAAACACCAAAATTGCAAAAATTACCAATTGGGGAAGTGTAAAAAAGCTAAAAATTCTGCCAGTGGTTGATTCAAAATCCACATCGCCAGAGTTTAAGACCGAGAATGGCGTTTCCATGCTTATCGAAGCGGACAACAAAAAAATACTAATGGACTTTGGCTTCAACCGCAAAAAAGAACACCCTTCGCCCCTGCTCCACAATTTGGCAAAATTAAAGCTAGATTTTAATGACATCGATGCCATATTTATTTCTCATGCCCATCTGGATCATTTAGGTGGTATGAAAGAGCAGCAAAATAAGGAATTTAGCATTTCGGCAGAAAAAACCGAAACCAAAAAAATTCCTGTTTTTAGCCCCACAAATCTAATTCCATCGGCCAAAAACCCTCAGCTTAGTGAAGTAAAAAACACATCTTTGCCACAGATTCTATTTCCCGGAATTGCAAGTATTGGCACTATTCCCCGCTTTTTATTTCTCATGGGCTTTGTAGAAGAGCAAGCTTTGGCAATAAATGTTGAAAACAAAGGTATTGTATTACTTGTTGGTTGCGGACATCAAAAAACTGAAAGGATAATAGAACGCACTAAAGCGCTTTTCGATGAACCCATTTTCGGTATTATTGGCGGTTTGCATTTTCCTTTACTTAAAAAAAACAATTTTTCGCTATTTGGTTTATTGCAATATATTGTTGGAAGCGACTCTCCACCTTGGAAAGGACTTTCGGAGAGTGATTTAAACTCGGCCATTGAAGTAATAAAAAAAGAAAAACTTAAATTTATTTCCTTGTCACCACACGACAGTTCAGAATACAGCATTCACAAATTCAGAGATAGCTTTACAAATCTGTATCACGAATATAAGGTTGGCAGTGAATTAGTTATTTAATTCATCGAAAAATGGGTTTGCGAACTAAAAAAAAAGAAACTACCTTAGTGTTCAAAAAAAAATTATGGATAGTTTACTTGAACGCTTTTTAAGATATGTGCGCGTGGATACAGAGTCGGATGCGAATTCCGAAACATGCCCATCAACAGCCAAACAATTCGATTTAGCCAATTTGCTTTATAACGAATTGCTCGAAATGGGTCTGAAAAAAGTATCGCTCGACGAAAACGGCTATTTGATGGCAACATTGCCTTCTAATTCGACAAAAAAAATTAGTCCAATCGGCTTTATTGCCCACATGGATACCTCGCCCGATATGAGCGGGAAAGACGTAAAACCACAAATAATAGAACATTATGCCGGTGGAGATATTGTTTTAAACAAGGAACAAAACATCGTGCTTAGCCCCCTTGACTTTCCGGAGTTAAATAAATACATTGGCCAAAAATTAATCACTACCGATGGTACCACACTTCTGGGAGCAGACGACAAAGCCGGCGTAGCAGAGATTATTACTGCCATAGAATATTTACTTAATCACCCTGATATTGAACATGGCGACATAAGAATAGGTTTTACGCCCGATGAAGAAATTGGCCGTGGTGCCGACAAATTTGACGTAAAAAAATTCGATGCCGAATTTGCGTTTACACTCGATGGAGGAGAAATAGGCGAACTGGAATTCGAGAATTTTAACGCAGCATTTGCCAAACTAAGCTTCAAGGGAAGAAACGTTCACCCTGGAACAGCTAAAAACCAGATGCGCAATTCTATGCATATTGCTATGGAAATGAATAAGATGCTTCCGCAGGCCGAACGCCCCGAACATACCGAAAAATACGAAGGTTTTTTCCACCTCGTAGGTATGACCGGCGAAGTAGAAGAAAGCACTCTTTCATACATTATTCGCGACCACGACCGTCGGAAATTTGAACAAAAGAAACAGTTAATTCAAGAAATAACACAGTTTTTGAACAAAAAGTACGGTCAGAATACCGTAGAATTGCAACTCAAAGACCAATACTACAACATGCGCGAAAAAATTGAGCCGGTAATGCATATAATCGAACTTGCCGAAAAAGCATTTATCAATGCCGGAGTTAAACCCAACATTAAGGCTATCAGAGGTGGAACCGACGGAGCAAGACTTAGTTTTATGGGTTTGCCAACACCCAATATTTTTGCCGGAGGACATAATTTTCACGGACGGTTTGAATTTGTTCCTTACGAATCGATGAAAAAAGCCGCCGAAGTGATTATTGAAATTGTAAAACTACACGCTAAATCTTAAAATTGTTTGCAAAAGCAATCGATAAATTTTTTGCTGTATAAAAAAGTTTCTATATTTGTAGCCCGAAAAGGCTACAAACAAATGGTCGGTTAGCCGAGTGGTTAGGCAACGGTCTGCAAAACCGTCTACAGCGGTTCGAATCCGCTACCGACCTCAATATAAGTATATTAAAAGGTAAATTTTGAAAAAAGTTTACCTTTTTATACTTCACAACACCAACTAAATCAGTTATTTACACAAAAGTCATCACAATTCCCTTTCCGATTCAAAAAAGAGAAAATAATAGGCTTTTTTTTTAAAATGTTCGACTATTGTTTAACTTTTGCTTTTATTCTTTCACCATCAATCTCAAAAATATTGCAATTTTATTAAAATATCAGCATTGTTTTTATCAAAAATAAAATCAAAATCCGAAAATTTTGGTTTTAAGGGCTTATTCAAGCGATAATTAGAAAATCCAACACCCTCAGTCGGAAAAATTTTGAATTTATAGGTCATATTGCCTGAATTATCTTCATCATCTAATACTGTTATTGCGTAATTTCCCTGAACAACAGGAATTTTTGCCAACAAAAATCCGGCAACAACATCACCTTTTGCAAATACAAAGGAGCGATAGGGCTTCTCTTGGTCAAATTGCTTCTGATTCTGAAATACGCCAATCCGAAGCACCCCTTTTGAACTACGAATGCCATGTACTTGCAGAAAAAGCTGCTGTGCAGTGAGACTGCTGGTTATCAGACTAAATATCAGGATGACAATAATTTTCATGAGATAAATTTATTTTTCGAGCATTACAGGCGAAAATACATTCTCCGTTAGTTCCGAACCTATCAGAAACTTATTTATCTGCATAACTGATTTTCGGCCATTTTGCAGGTTCTCCGCTGTCATGGAGAACGCAAAATATTTACCGTTTGATTGAAGCCTGTAATCGCCAATAGATTGAATTTTAAATAACTCATTATCAAAATCATAAAATTCAATCTTGTGTGCCAAATAATTTCTCTGACTAATCCAACTTATTTTGCGATAAAAGCCATTTTCGTCCTGAACATTCTCATCTTTACATAGTGCCTCAATTTTCCAACAAAGCTCACCCTGATAGTTTTCTGACCCAATCAATTTGTATGCAAAATCAGAAATATTCGGAAAGCTCATATCGGCATTGGTAAATTCGGAACCCATAAAGCTCTTTCCTTTTTCGCTACACACAATGCGTCGTGTTTTGCCAATCGCAGACATATAAATCCACATATCATCGTTTTTCTCTTTGTAATCAAATATCAGCATGCTTGTGCCCTTTACATCGGCCGGCGAAATAAACTTAATCAGGGTTTTATTTATCCCGTTAAATTCTTTGGTAGCAGTGCTAACTGTGCGGGTTCTCTGGTTACCCTTATTATCATAAATCCTAAGCATCACGATCATTTCCATAGCATCGAACTTAACTTTTGCATTAGACTTTTCGATGATGTCGAGTGCATTTTGCGTTTTAGCAGGCTGAAATGCGAAAAAAAGCACAAAGATAAAAGCAACTCTTTTTATCATGACGATTTGATATTTTTTGTTAAAAAATTGGGTTGTATTAGCAGACTAATTGCAGGCATTAGAATCAATCCGGCTATCAGACATAAAATGATTAACAACGTGGTGAAACTACACAATTTAGCTGCTTAATTTCCATCTTCCGCTCCAACGAAAGCAAGGATTGTTTGTAGCGGAAATTTTTATCCGCAAAAACTTTCTGGTCGTCTGCCACTCTACTACCAAAAATATCGTCTTGCTTTATTCCGTAGAATCCAATGGCAAAAGTAAGAAACAAACTAGCAAAATAATTGTAAAAAGTAACCGACTCGAGATTACTGGTAATAAATCCCCAAAAACCCCATAAAGTAACGGAAATTATGTAAATTAAGTAAGCCGCAATAAGAAACAAAAGCCAGGAAATTTTGTGGTTTTCGAGAATGTTGGAAAAAATATTCTGCAAATTTATTCTGTGTCTATGCACAACAAGAATGCTCATCAAATTGTATGAAATAAGGGAAACAATTAATAATGATACATACAAAATCCTAAGCCACAGTTGATTGTCGATATTAAAAAAAGACTTAGCACTTAAATCAATAGGCCAAATCCATTTGGCAACCTCGAGCAATAAATAAGGTAATAAATGAAATAATTGAGGCCATTTTAGTCTGAAACTTGTATTTGTTAATGAAACGGCATATAGAAAAAGTGCCGGATTGTATAAAAAAATGATGAAGGAATAATGCTAAAATCATTAGAAAAGGCTCTTATTCCCATATTTGCATAGTCTATGCTAAACAAAAAAAGCCAGGCAGCCAACAATCGGTCGGAAACGCTTGGTTTCTTTTTCGAAACCATTAAAACGGCAGCAAAAAGCGACATTGAAAAGCCTGCCCAAATAATTTTCTCCATTTTACAAAAATAATAAATAGCCATATTTTAATGCCCATTTAACAAATATATATTTTGTATGCTTCATGATTAAACAAAACAAAAGAAGATTTATAGAGATAAATCAACAAATTCTAGCTTTTTTTTATATATTTACCTGATACTAAAAACTGGATTCATAGAGTATGGAGATGCAAAGAAATATCTTAATCATTGATGACACGCAAAGCATGTTGCTCCTCTTGAAATTTATGCTGGAAACAACAGGAGAATTTCAAGTTTTTACAGCAGCAAGCGGAAAAGATGGTTTAAGGCTAATTGAACAAATAAAGCCTGATTTAATTTTATTAGATATTGCAATGCCCGGTTTTAGTGGTTTTGATGTTTGTAAAAACCTTTCAGAGAATAAAGAAACCAAAGATATTCCAATTATATTTCTTTCGGCATTTACAGATACCTTTCAGAAAATTAAGGCCTTTGAGTTAGGTGGAGTTGACTACATAACCAAACCTTTTAATGAGGAAGAATTAATTGCTAGAATAAACATCCAGCTTAAAATTGCCAATCTGAACAAACAATTACGCAAATCAAACGAACATTTAGAAGAAAGAGTAAAACAAAGGACTACCGCTCTTGAGAATGAAATTGCATATAGAAAAGAAACAGAGGAAAAACTGCTTCAAAACCGCAATATGTTGGAACAAATTGCCGACAATTCTTCTGCTTTTATTGCGCTTTTAAACACAAAATTAGAGTATATATTTATTAGCAAGGAATACGAGGTTTTTTTTCGTTTACAAAAAGAAAAGCTCATTGGCAAAAAAATTAATCAAATTCTTTCTGAAGAATATCTTTCTAAAGCGATGCCTTTTTTAAAAAAAGCCTTGCAAGGCGAAAAAACCAAATTCAGCTATTTTGTATTAAATAGTCTGAACGAAAGAAAAGAAGTAAACACCATTTACACACCCTATATTCAAAACAATGAAGTTACAGGAATAATCGTATTGGCCATAGACATTACCGAAATAAAAAAAACAGAAGCACTTCTGATAAAAACTCAAAATGAACTAAAAGAAATAAATAACCAGCTGGAAAACAAAATAATAGAAAGAACCAAGGAACTTGTTTTAAAAAATGATGAATTATATCAAAGCAAAAATTTGTTTAAATATTTTGTAAATCACTCGGTAAGTTGGGAAATTTTTTGCGACAAACAAGGAAATCCACTATACTGCACACCAGCATTCGAAAAAATTACCGGCTACAAAATGGAGCAATACTTGCAAGGAATCATCAAAATAAAGGATTTCGTGATTGATGCAGATAAAGAAAAATATATCCAATATAGCAAGAAAGCCATAAAAGGAGATAATTTTGAAAATCTGGAGTTTCGGATTCTCACAGCAAATAAGCAAACGAAATACCTATCGAAATCTGTTTTTCAGGTTTACAACCAAAAAAATGAAAGAATAGGATTTAGGGCCGGCCTAATTGATATTAGCAAACAAAAAGAGGAAAAAGCAGCCAGAATTGCTGCTGAGAATAAGATTTTTAATGCCATTATAGAATCTGAGGAAAAAGAAAGAGCCCACTTTGCCAAAGAACTGCACGATGGCATAGGACCTATTCTATCTACTATTAAAATGTTTGCAGAATGGCTTAAAAGACCCGACCTGAAAACACCCAAAGACGAAATTTATAAAAAAATGGAATACAGTATAGAAGAAGCCGTTTCTACAGTAAAAGAAATAAGCAATAATCTAAGTCCGCATATTCTGGCCAATTTTGGGCTCGTTTTTGCGCTTAAATCTTTTATCGAAAAAACCCAAGCTTTAAACAGCCTGGTAATTCATTTTATTACCAATATCAAACAGCGTTTTAGCAACGAAATAGAAATTACCATTTATAGGGCTTTGCTCGAATGCATCAACAATAGCATAAAACATGCTCAAGCAAAAAACATTAGCATTTCTTTGCAATTAACTAGCGATAAAATAGAAGCTAAATTCTCCGACGACGGAATTGGTTTCGACTACGATTATGTTATTCAACAACAAAAAGGATTGGGATTATTCAATATTCAAAACCGAATACATACTCTTGGCGGAAATTTTAAGATACAAAGCGTTATTCATCAAGGTGTTAATATTTGGTTTGAACTATATATTTAAACAAATTATCAAAATGAAAAAACCTACAATTATAATTGTCGACGACCACGATATCTTCAGAGATGGGTTAAAATCGCTGATTAGCAGCGAAGAACTGGCTGTTATTCAAGGTGAAGCAGCCAATGGAAAAGAATTTCTCAAACTTCTGCAAATGCATAATCCGGATGTTGTTTTAATGGATATAGATATGCCCGAAATGAATGGAATTGATGCCACGCGGGAAGCGCTTAAAATAATTCCAAATTTAAAAATATTGGCGCTAACAATGTTTGGCGACGAATCGTATTATTACAAAATGATTGATGCCGGTGCCAAAGGCTTTTTACTTAAAACTTCCGGTATCTCCGAACTCGAAAAGGCTATACAGGCAATTAACGAAGGAGATAGCTTCTTTTCTAACGAAATTCTACTCAATATTATCAATCGAATTTCGAGAAAAGAACCAGAAAATCAGGAAAACGACGCTCAACTAACAAAAAGGGAGATTGAAATTTTAAAACTTATTTGCAATGGATACACCAACGAAAAAATGGCCGAAGAATTGCATATTAGCCCACAAACAGTAAAAGGACACAGAAGTAAACTGCTCGAAAAAACCAAGAGCAACAATACGGCAAGTATGGTTATTTATGCAATAAAAAATAATATCTTTACCATAGAATAATCTCAGGAAATCTAAAATAAAGCCTATCCAAAGCCACATATTTTTATAAATGAATGTGGCTTTTTGGTGTAAAAAACATAACCCAAAAGGGTTGTTTTTAACACCACACAAAAGTTGCAAAAAAAACAGTACTATTATTGCACTAAAACACTACTTTCTAATCTTTTACATCATTTCAATTTGAAATACATTTGTATTGGATGTTTTAATGAAAGGCAATGGTGCCGGAAAGCAATTTCAACGCTATTTGTACCCGCAATACAATTATGGCCAACCGGTACCTTTTTCCCCTAATGAACTACTTTTTTCCTATTCATAAAACATCACCCTACTGAAAAAATAAAATTTCGAACCATAATACACATATAATGGATGAAATGACATTTATGCAATTTCGTGACCGATTTATAAACGAAGCGCGACAATTGCTGGTAAATCTGGAAAACAGTCTGCTTGAGCTTGAACATCAGCCCAATAATAAAGAAATGATTGAAAATGTATTTAGGGTGATGCACACGCTTAAAGGCATTAGCGGCATGTACGGCTTCGATATTATAGGCGATTTTACGCACAATTTCGAAAGTATCTACCAATTAGTTCGCGATGATAAGACTGTGCTTACTAACGAAATTTTTAATCTCACTTTTCAATCTGTCGATCATATAAATAATTTACTCAACGATCCTGGTTTAGAAAACGAAGAAAACAAAAATATACATCTAGCCCTCAATGAACAAGTAAAAAACACCATTCGAAATTTAGGTATTCAAAAAGAACCAGAGAAAAAAGAAAAAAAAAATACGGATCCTACAGACAAATGTAAATCATTAAAAACATGGTATATACAGATACAGGTTATCAAACAATTCGATTTAAGAAGCATCAATATCGTAAACCTGTTTTTCGATTTAACGCAAATAGGTAAATACCATGTTGTAAAAGGCGAACCCGATGCAGTTACGCTGAATAACGATGGCGATTTATGGCGTATTTTTTTGGCTACCGACGCTAACATCGAAGAAATTGAAGATATTTTTCTGTTTATTCTCGACGAATGCAAAATAATAAAACTTGCCGACGAAGATTTACTTTCAGGCAATATTCTATTATCAAATTCTGATAATCCAGTATCTCTTTTAAACGAAAACACAATTCTGGAACTTATAGAAAATCAGAAAATAAGCTCCCAAAACAAAACAAAACAGCAACAAATGAAAGTGGAAGTCGCAGAAAATAATAAAAAATTAATCAATTCTAGAATATCAGTTCATGCAGAAAAACTAGATACCTTAATGTTCTTGGTTAGCGAACTTGTAACTACAAAATCGGAACTGCAACTTTCTCTCAAAAGCCAAAACATAGCTAAAATAGCTAAAGTTGCCGAAAAAATAGATAAACTATCTAAACAATTTAGAGATAATGCACTTGATATAAGACTTGTTCCAATAAGCGATTTAATTATCAGATTTAAACGATTAGTAAGAGATTTATCGCAATCTCTCGATAAAAAAATTGATTTCGTGATTGAAGGTGGAGATACAGAACTGGATAAAAGTATTATTGACAGTATTTCGGAGCCTCTGATGCATATTATCAGAAATTGCATCGACCATGGCATTGAAACTCCCGAAATGAGAATAAAAAGTCATAAACCGGAAACCGGAATCATAAAATTTACTTCTTACCAGGAAGGCAGTTCAATTATTATCGCTGTAGAAGACGACGGGAAAGGTATTGATGCCAATGTGGTTATGCAAAAAGCCATTGAAAAAGGTTTTATTTCCAGCGATGCAAAACTTAGCGAAAAAGAAATCTATAATCTAATTTTCCTGCCTGGATTATCTACTGCTGAGAGTCTTACGCAAGTATCGGGAAGAGGCGTAGGAATGGATATTGTAAAAAAGAAATTGGCCGAACTCGGAGCACAAATTGATATTAGTAGTGATATCGGCGTTGGTACAAAATTCACTATTAAACTGCATCAAACTATTGCCATTCTGGATACTCTCCTCTTTAGATCAGACGATATGCATTTGCTTATTCCGCTTTCGGACGTAGAAGAATGTAATCTGATAAACAAAAATACACTCGAAGCCCATAAAGCTACAGGCACTGTGCCATACAACTACAAATTGATTCCATATATCGATATTTATAAACTATACAACCTGAAAACCCCTGATACCGAAAGACTAAAATTAATTATTCTGAACAAACAAGACAGCAGATTTGCTATTGCTGCCGATGTGATTATTGGTGAGCACCAGGCTGTTTTAAAATCCATTGGGAAACAATTAAAAAAACAAGACAATATTTCGGCAGCGAGTATAATGGGCGACGGAAACCTCGCCTTCTTGCTCGATCTTAATTCCTTACAAAAAATTAATTACGAAACGCAAACTTTTTAATATGAATTACTATGAACAACTTTAAAATCAGATCAAAACTTTTGGCTAGTTTTCTGCTCATTGTAGCATTAACCGCATTTTTAGGTTATTTATCGATTACAAATATAACTAAAATTGATAATACTGATATTGAGCTTTATGAAACAAAACTTGTTCCAATGGAATATGTAACACAAACAGCTACCTTATTTCAAAGACTAAGGGTAAACTATCGCGATATGATTTTTGCTAAAACCGAGGACGAAGTAGAACACTACTATAACCAAATTGGCGAATTAGACAAAGAGATGGATGCTGCTATTGCAAATTACTCCAAAACCGCCTTTACCGAAGAAAACAAAAAATTGGTAAAAGAAATTATCAAAAGCAAAAAAGTAGTGATGGCCTATATGCCCCAATTGAAAAAAATCTCACTACAAAACAATGATTCTTTGGCAATTGTTTTTATAAACGGTGATATGCACTCTAAAGCTAACGAAATGAGAGATTTACTCAACGAATTTGTTGAATATAACGTATCTCATGGGAAAATTTTGACCGATGCAAATACTGTGCTTACAAAAAGCGTTAACAACATTCTTCTTATCGCAATTTTTTCTATTGTTTTAATATCCATAATATTAGCCTTTAGTATTGCCACCAATATACAAAACATTATTAAATCGGTTATAAAACAAACCAGCGAATTGGTAGATGCTACTATTGGCGGCAGACTAGCCACAAGAGCGCGCCCCGAAGACACAAACGAGGAATTTAGAGAAATTGTAATTGGCATTAACAAAACACTCGACGCAGTTATTAACCCGCTTAATGTTGCCGCCGAATACGTGGACAAAATATCCAAAGGAAACATTCCTCCTATAATAACTGATTCGTACAACGGAGATTTCAACGATATAAAAAACAATTTAAATCTATTAATTACATCTACCAACGATATTACAGAGAAAGCTAAAAAAATATCTCAGGGTGATTTAACTGTTCAGCTAAAAAAACGCTCTGAGAACGACGAATTAATCTCGGCACTTTCTGATATGATAGACAAACTTATTGATGTAATAACCAATATAATAGGTGGAGCCAACAACATTGCAATCGCCAGCTCGGAAATGAGTTCGGCCTCGCAGCAAATCTCTGAAGGAACATCAGAACAAGCATCTTCGGTAGAAGAAGTTACATCGTCGGTTGAAGAAATGAACGCCAATATTATTCAAAACACTGACAATGCCGTACAAACTGAAAAAATTGCACTCAAATCATCGTCAGATATTGAAGAAGCTAATAGCGCAGTGGATATTACTGTAAAAGCGATGATTGAGATTGCAGAAAAATTAGTAATTATCAACGAAATTGCAGAAAAAACGGACATACTCGCTATTAATGCCGCCATTGAAGCAGCTCGCGCCGGCGAACATGGAAAAGGATTTGCGGTGGTTGCCGCAGAAGTTCGTAAATTGGCAGAAAATAGCCAAATTGCTGCCAAAGAAATTAGCGAAGTAACCAAAAAAAGTGTGGATATTTCTAAAAATGCAGGTGTACTACTTTCTAAAGTGGTTCCTGATATTCAGAGAACTACCGGATTAGTGCAAGAAATTGCCGCTGCCAGCCGCGTACAAAATTTGGGTGCTAACCAAATAAGTAACGCCATGTCTCAGCTCAACAACGTGGTGCAACAAAATGCCGCTAGTGCAGAAGAATTATCAAGCAATGCAGAAGAATTAGCAGCTCAGGCCGAAGTACTTAAAGACTTAGTTACCTTCTTTAAACTTAACGAAAACGCTTTAAAAAAAGCCAAAGTTTTAAACAAACAAATTTCGTTTACTCACCAGCCTGCAGCTAAACATAAAGTAGCTGCAAATAAGCCAACATCAAACATTAAAATAAATATGGATGATGATATGGACAAAGATTTCACTAAATTTTAAATTGAAAACTCATGGTAAATTTTAATGAAATAAAAACATATCTTTCGTTTATTATTGATAACGAGTATTTTGCAGTAAATGTAAGCAAAGTACTAGAAGTACTTCAATCTCAGAAGATTACAAGAGTACCCAATGTTTCAAACGATATTAAAGGTGTGATCAATTTTAGAGGTGAGATTATTCCTGTTTTCGAAATGAGAACAAGATTTGGCTTGCCGGATAGAGCGCTAGATGACAAATACGTAATTATTGTACTCGAAATTACCTCAAAAAATACCAAATCTGTTATTGGTGCCATAGCCAATAGAGTGAAGGATGTAATTACAATTGAAAATAATGATATTATGGCTGTTCCAAAAATGAACACAAAAATTAACGTTGACCTAATTACCGGAATTATCAAACTAAAAGATGATTTTATAATGATGCTTGATGTAGACAAAATGTTCTCTGAGCAAGAACTCGAAGTACTAAGCCAAATGGTTTCTGAAAAACAGCAATAACAAGCATTGGTAGAGGGGGGAACTACTACCCCAACTCCGGCTATGCGCAAGCATACCGGAGTTGATTTTCTATATATCTAAGTAAATATTTATACCGAATACCTATCTTTGCCTGTCCCAAGTAATCGTAATTGTAAATAGCTAAGCAGTCTATATTATTTTTAGTTTTTTCTATCTGATTTAAAGTGATTTAGCCTAACTTACCAAAACCACAATTTAATTAGAAAAAACGCCCATCCAACGCTTCAATAATGATGTTATGGTCTTCTTCGTCGTGCAAGCCTGATACTGTAATTGTAGCCACCATGCCTGCTCCACTAACAAAAATGGGTATTGAACCTCCCTTGGCTAAATAATCTTTTCCATCTAAACCAAAAGTACTCTCCAATGCCATATTTCCTTGTATTAAATCATGTTTCACACTTAAAGAACTTTCTTCGAACTGCTTAGCTACATTTGCTTTTCGTCTGAGCCAATTATGCTTATCTACAGGCAAATAATCATCAATAAATAAAAATATAGTTTGGTTTAATCTGGCTATTTCTAAAGCAATTTGCTGATTTCGCTGCCTGGCTAAATCAATAATGGCCAGCCCCATGTCCATAGCTAATTTGTTCGAAAAATTATTCAACTCTATTTTTCTGATTATTTTTTTATCTAAATCTAAACTTTTCATTTTTTATGATTATCAATATTTCACAGTTGAAAAAACGACTCATCAATATTGGATTTCATAGAATTTAGAAGTCTACTAATCAAACCTTTAATAATATGCTATTCCTTATTGAATGAGTAAATTTAACAAAATTTAAAATTTTGCAAATAAATTCTCCAGAAAAAATATTTAGAACTTGTTTTGGCAAACAGAAACTTTATAATATTTTTGTAACCATTGTGTAAGGTTAAACAATATGGTTATAAAAGAATATTTCTCATTGTCGGAAGCATCAGAATTAATCGGTAAAAGTAAGGAAACTCTAAGACGGTGGGACAGAGACGGTAAATTATCAGCAGTTCGTGAGCCAATAAGCAATTATCGTGTTTATTCAAAACAACAAGTTTTAGAATTGTTTTCAGACTTTATACCAGAAAACAACGGTGAAACTGTAACTAATTACGTTGAAGCAGATAAGGAATATATGGTTTTAGAATTATTTGCAGGCGCAGGAGGTTTAGCTGTAGGACTTGAAAAATCAGGATTAAAATGTGCAGCATTAAACGAGATTGATAAATGGGCATGTAATACACTACGGAAAAATCGTCCAAATTGGAAAGTTCTCGAAGGTGATATAAAAGACTTTGATTTTTCGGAATATCATAATAAAATTGATGTGGTTACAGGCGGTTTTCCCTGCCAAGCATTTAGTTACGCCGGAAAAAAATTAGGCTTTGCGGATGCCAGGGGTACTTTGTTTTATGAATTTGCAAGAGTTGTAAAAGAAGTAAATCCACCAATTTGTGTTGGAGAAAATGTTCGTGGACTTTTAAGCCACGAAAACGGAAAAACGTTACAAGGAATGATTTCTGTTTTAGATGAAATTGGATATAATATAGTTCCTATTCAAGTATTGAAAGCTATAAATTTTAAAGTTCCACAAAAACGTGAACGTCTTATACTTGTAGGTATAAGAAAAGATATTGATATTAAATTTGAATATCCAAAACCTTATAAAAAAATCTATAATTTAGAATCTGCATTAAAAAAAGGCGAATTATTCGATTGTGACGTACCAGAATCAATCGGTGCAAAATATCCTAAAAGTAAAATTGAAGTTTTAGATTTAGTGCCCCCTAAAGGTTATTGGCGTGATTTGCCATTGGATATACAGAAAAAATTTATGGGTGGAAGTTTTTATCTTGGGGGTGGAAAAACAGGTATTGCAAGACGAATTGGTTGGGACGAACCTTGTCTTACATTAACTTGCAGTCCGGCACAAAAGCAAACAGAACGATGTCATCCAGATGAGACAAGGCCATTCACGGTTCGAGAGTATGCCAGAATACAAACATTTCCTGATGACTGGGAATTTGATGGTTCTATTGCACAACAATACAAACAAATAGGAAATGCTGTTCCAGTTAATCTTGGTACCGAAGTTGGTTACTCGCTAGTAAATTTTTTAAATAAATACTATAAATCATTAAATCCCAAATAATAATTGTAATTCTCGAAAGTTATTTGATTCAGAATACTTCGTTTGGATGTTTTTGTCTCATTTTTTATTTCTTCTAAAGCTGAATTTTGATCCGTAGATTCATCTTGTTCAATATTTCTTAGGAAATCATTTATTGCATTTGGTAAGGCTTTGTATAATTGGAACAAAGCATCATCCATACCTGTTAATAGTGCATAGAATTGGTCGCCCGAAATTTTATAAACTCTACTATGGCTATATTCTTTTCCATTTATTTCACCGCTCCAAAGTTCGTAAAAACTGCTTTTTGCTAGAATCTGCACCCAGTAGCATTTTGCTTTTTTGTAAGAATCTGCATATCGGGCAAGTTTTTGAAAAAGTGCTTCGGAAGAACTGCTATTCATTGTATTATGTTTATTCTTTATATCTGCAAATAATGTATCGTCTGTTGCTTTTATATCAAAACCACTCAGAACTCCAACTTCGTAACCCGGAATTCCGCCCAAAACTTGCTCATGAAATGTTCCGATGGAATTATTTATTGATTTGTCGATTTGCCTCAGAATTTCAGCTTGAATTAAACTCTCTTCATTGATATTATTAAAATTTGAATCAAATGTTAGTTTAATGGTATCTACTTTGTTGCTATAAAAATTCTTTTTCGAAACGTTGCTTTTTGCCTTTAAGTATGATTTATAAAGATTTGCAATACATTTTAGTAAATGATCATCCGAAATATAACTTACATACCTGTTTTCCATCTTAATGTATCATTAGAATAATTACATATATATCAATTATTGCGAAAGTACCATCAGGAACAAAAATATCATTTACCCTTATTATAAGTTCTAAAACCAAACTTCCATTTTTCAATTGAATTTTTTATTATTCAAACGGATACACGAATTGATTATCCTTGCGAATTCTATCCATTAGTTGAATATGTTTCAAACTGATTTGCGGGGAAACCACATCACTTTGGGTAATACCTCCAAGAAGCAGCTGCGAAAAATGCTCAGCTTCGAAATTATATCCCCAAGTGCTGCGCTTATCTTCAAATACTAGTCTCTCGCTATCGGTTTCCAAAATAGCTTTCTTGGCTTTCCAGAATTCCGGCAAAATAATTCGCCCCTTTGAACCATAAATAATTCCATCGTTTTCCATCTGATAAGCAATGGAACTACTCAACAAGGCAAAAACATTATTTTCGAAACCCAGCATCACCATATTGTGCTCATCTACTCCTGTCTCACCAATATGTAATGTACTTATATCTCTATTTAGCTCTGCACCAGCAAAATACATGGCAAAAATGATTGGATAAATGCCCACATCGAGCAATGCACCACCGGCAAGATTGGGATTATAGATTCTTTCATGGGGCAAAAAAGGAGCCTTAAACCCGAAATCAGCATTAATTTGCTCAATATATCCAATATATCCGGCATCTATCCACTCCTTGGCTTTTTTAAACGCCGGCAAAAAATAACTCCAAAGCGCCTCCATAAAAAGAAGCCCTTTTTCTGAAGCTAACTTTTGTAGTAAGATCAACTCTTTTGCGTTTACAGTTACCGGTTTCTCGCACAATACCGCTTTCCCGTTTTCCAGGCACAATCGGGAATGTTCAAAATGAAAATTATGGGCTGTAGCCACATAAACAGCATCAAACTCATTAGATTTTGCAAAAGTTTCATAATCCAAAAATATTTGCTCTATTTGATATTTGTTTGATAATCGTATTGCCTTATCGGGGTTTGACGATACAATGGCCACAATTTCTGCAGTTTGAACTTGCGTTAAATCGCTAATAAACTTCTCCGCAATCTTACCTGCGCCTAAAATTCCCCATCTTATTTTTTTTTTCATATTCAACCGTTTGTTTTCAAATTAAAGAAAAAAATAAATGCCCAACATTTATTTCCCTTTTACAGAAATCAGTTGATCATTTATAAGCTGTTGGAAATGGTCTACGAGTGTTTCGTTTATGGGGCGGTATTTTATTTTAAGATTTTTTTTGCTCTTTGAATTATTGAAATACATTGGTACACCCATATTGTTTTTTACAAACTTAGCTGTAACGCCCTGCAGTGGACCAAAAATATAAAGCAACCAATTGGGCAGCGTTCTGCGTGGAAATTTATATTCACCATCGAATTTATCGCTCAAGATATGGCAAAAATCAATAACCGCTATGGTATCAGCCACCAGGATATGACGTTCCTGTACTTTAATTTTTGCAGCCTGATAATGAGCTTCGGCAACATCGCGCACATCAACAACTCCAAAAAATAAATCGGGAACACCAATAGAAAATGTACCATCAACCAGCTTGATAAGGAATCCAATGCTCGTAGAATCGTTGCGAGAAGTAAGCGATGGCCCCATTATAAATCCAGGGTTAATCACAGACATTGTCCATCGGTTTTGGGCTTTCTCCATTTCCCATGCGGTTTTTTCGGCCAGGGTTTTGGAATATGGGTAAGGATTATGTTTCACCGAACTTGTGATGTTCCAGTATTCTTCGGTAAAAATATTGTTTTCGGTGTTTTTTACATCCTTGGCATCGCCGTAAATGGCCGCTACACTTGATGTAAGCACTACACGTTTCACACTTTCTGTCTGATTTACAGTATTTAACACGTTTTTTGTGCCATTTACAGCCGGATTTATTAGCTCGTTTAAGGGGTCTTTGATATGATCGATAAAAAATGGCGATGCCGTATGAATTACAATTTCGCACCCCTGCATTGCTTCTGCAAAAGAATTTTCTTCCAGCAAATCGGCTTGAAAAAGTTTTAAGCGTTTTTCATTTTCTATACTAAGTTTTTTTAAATGCACTATTTTGCTCTCATCATCCAAATTTCGAACGCTTGTGTGTACAGTATATCCGTCTTCCAAAAATTTTTTCACTATCCACGAAGCAAGATATCCACTACCACCAGTAATTAATACAGGTATTTCCTTGTTCATAGTTTATGCTTTTATGACAAAGAAAGCTTAATGACAGGTTTATTTAGGTTAATGTGCTGCTAAATTTTTGTTAATCGAAAAATATTGTTTTATTTCATGGCAAAATTAAGCATACAGGCTAAATGAAATCAAAATTCGACTTGCAAATCTGGAATCGAAAAGAACATTATTTATTTTTTAAGGAGTTTTCTGAACCTTTTTGGGGTCTAACGTTCGAATTAGATGTAAGCAAATTATACCAAAGGGCAAAAACCGAAAATGTATCTTATTTCACACTCTCGCTGCATCGTATTATGTTGGCCATTAACAAAACAGATGCATTTAAACTACGAATAGAAAATGATGAACTTTTTCTATACAATACTATTCATGTCTCGGCAACCATTGGGCGTGCCGATCATAGTTTTGGCTTTTCTTTTATTGAATTTAATGACGATTTCGCCCATTTTCAGGCAAATGCAACGAAAGAATTTGAACGTATTTTTCAAACACCCGGATTGGCCATGACCCAAAATACCGAAAGGGTAGATACCATTCATTTTTCGGCAATTCCGTGGATTCCGATTACCGCATTAAGCCACGCCCGACATTTTGAAATGGCCGATAGCGTTCCTAAAATATCTACCGGAAAAATTATTTCCGATAATAGTAAACTGAAGCAAAGTATCTCTGTTCATTCGCATCATGCACTTGCAGATGGTTACGATGCCGGTTTACTTTACCAAAACCTGCAATTATTATTTAATATGGACTAGTTTTGCTGGCTCTTTTATCAACGAGTACTTTTATTTTTTTCCCATCCTGGTAAACTGCTTCATATACTATTTGGCCAGTAGCATCGTACAGCGTGCTTTTGCCTTCGAGCTTTCCATTTTTGTACCTATATATTGATTCAATTTTTCGGTTCACGCCCCAAACAATCCATTCGCCATCTTGCTTTCCTTCGCGATAAAATTCTTGCCTAATTTTCTGACCAAAATCATCATAATAAATCCAAATACCCGATTTTTCACCATCTGCGTATACCCCGGAAATTAATAAAATACCATCTTCATTGTAAACCTCTCTAATTCCATGATATATGCCATTCTTAAAGCTTTCTTTCAGTTCCATCCGGCCGTTTTCTTTGTAATATGTGCAAACACCATTTTTCACTCCCCTATCAAAATTAATTTGATATTTTTTCTGCCCGTTTTCGTACCATTCCAACCAAGTACTATCTTGCACACCATTATCAAAATATCCTTTCATTTTTGTTTTCCCGTTTTCGAACCACATGGTCCAGAGGCCTTGCTCGGAGCCTGATTTATAAATACCCTGGTAATATAACTGAGCATTTTCGTAATACACAGACCAAGTGCTGTCTTTTAAATCGTCGAGGTAATATCCTTTTTTCCAAATTACATTATTAGCATACCACCAAGTCCACAAACCATTCATCTTGCCTTTGCAGTAAAAACCTTCGTTGCCTTTTGCTCCGTCTGTTCTCCAATAAGTCCAAATACTGTCTTGAATGTCGTTTTTAAAATAACCTTCCATATCGATTCCACCCGATTCGTAAAACCACTTTGCATTTCCATTTTTCAGCCCATCCGAAAAATTAATCTCAGCTTTTGGATTTCCGTTTTCGAACCACATCTGATGAAAGCCTTCTTTTTTGTTATTCAAATACTTACCTTTAGTTTGTAAAGTACCGTCTTCGTACCAAAAGCTCCAGTCGCCATTCTTTTGTCCATTTTGAGTAAAGCCATACATTTCTATATTTCCATTCTGATACCAACTGCTATTTTCACCGCTTTGATAATTAATCAGACTCTTTTTGCTCCCATCGGCGTAAAAGGATTTCCATAATCCTGTCTGTAAACCCTTTTGATAAGAACCTGTCTCTTTTAAAACACCTCCCTGATAATATTCGCTCCACACCGAATCTTTTAATCCGTTTCTATAAAAACCCGAGATTTGTAGTGTATTATCGGGAAAATATGTTTTATACTCCCCTATCCCATTCTCTATCAATAATTTACCGAACGCATCTCTAAAAACCCAAAGTAAGATTGAGTCTGGTGTTATATATATTTCTTGTTTAACCAAAGCACTATCTTCGGAAAAATATGACCAAGTGCTATCTCTATAATCCTTATTGTAAAATCCATTGAGTTTAATACTTCCAGAAGGATAATATTCATTAAATAACCCATGCTGCACATCTAATTTAAACTCTCCTACTTGTTTAATTTTTCCATCGGAGTGATAATAAATTATTTTGCCATTTACTTTTCCAAGAAAATAATCAATTTGTTGCTCAATTTTTCCGTTTTTATTATAAAATTGCCAGGTTCCGGATTCTAGCCCATTAGTTTTCTGTCCCTTCAGCTTTAAATTTCCATTCGTCCATGTTTCTGTCACATTTTGGGTATTCTGAGCAAAAGCGTTAAAAACCAATGACAAGACAATAAAAAAAATGAGTCCAACTTTACGATACATATTCCATATTTTTTTTGAAAACGAAATTTTAAGTAGCTTATTATACAAAAAAAGGCTTTTCCTAAATACAAAGAAAAGCCTTATAACTTATGAAAAAATAAAAATTTAATTGAATGAACCCGCCTTAGACAAATCTTGTCTGGGATTTATGCACATAACCGGCAATCCAAGTTCATTGGCAATAATTTTTTGCTCATCAGCACCTAATACGTAGTCCTGAAAACTGATATTCTTAGTTGTCATAATCATAATCAGGCTATTAGGTAATTTCTCGGCAAAATCGATTGTAAAATCCACAAAACTGCCCTTATCTTCAAAAAGCTTAATATCATAGTTAATTCCATGATCAGCAAAGTAATTCTTTGCAAATAGAAGGTTCTGATTTATTTTCTTCAAAATAAGCTTATCAGTTTCGCTGGGAAGGAGTACAAAAATTTTTGCCCCAAATAATCTGTGCAGGTAGTTTGCCCAAACCAATTTTTGCTTATTCTCGTTTCTAAAATCAATAGGAAAAACCAGATTTTCAATTGGATCATCTTTCGGAGCTTCTTGCACCACCACCACTGGCGATTCGCATCCAACAATCACTTTAAGCGCCCAGCTACCGGTAAACTTTTGCATTCCTTTAATTCCGTGGGTTCCCATAACAATAAGCGATGCAGCCATTTCATTGCCAATTTCGGTAATTGCGCTAAAAATGTTGCCTTCTTTTATCAAAACTTCCGGGGTAATTCCGTACTTCTCTTGCGTTTCGTTTACAACAATTTTAAGTTTTTCGGAAACTTCCAATTCTTCTTTTTCCTTCTTTATAATATGCAACAGGCTGATACCTGTATTTAAAAGCTTTGCAAATTTAATTGCATGCTGAAGGGCGTAACCCGCTACTTGCGAGAAATCCCATGGTACGAGAATATTTTCCTTTGTCATAGTTTCATTAATTATTGACTTTTAACAAATTTAATTAATTATAAATGAAATAAAAAGAATTTTAGATATTTTTTTTTATTATAAAACATAATGCCCAGATTAAAAAAATATTGGCGAATAGGTTTTTTAATTATAAATTCGTAAGCGAAATGAGTTAAAGACTTACTATCTATAACTAAAAATTAAAGATATGAATAAAATTGATTGGAAGAATCTTTCATTTGGTTATCAAAAAACCAACTATAATGTAAGATGTCACTTCAAAAACAGCAAATGGGGCGAATTAGAAATTTGTTCTTCGGAGACAATTGATATTCACATGGCCGCTACCGGTTTGCATTATGGCCAAGAAGCATTTGAAGGTTTAAAAGCCTTTAAAGGCCCCGATGAAAAAGTTCGTCTTTTTAGATGGCAAGATAACGCTCAGAGAATGATAAATAGTGCGAGAGGCGTTTTAATGGCCGAAGTTCCTAAAGAATTATTTTTCGAAGCAGTAAAGAAAGCTATTCAACTTAATGCCGAATTTGTTCCGCCTTATGAATCAGGAGCTTCGCTTTATATTAGACCTCTTCTTTTTGGTTCTGGACCCCGAATTGGAGTAAAACCTGCCGACGAATACATGTTCGTAGTTTTTGTAACTCCGGTTGGACCTTATTTTAAAGAAGGTTTTAAACCCGTTTCTATGCTTATTACCAGAGAATACGACAGAGCTGCTCCACTGGGCACAGGAAAATTCAAAGTTGGTGGAAACTATGCCGCTAGCTTAAAATCTATGCAAAAAGCGCACGAAGGAGGCTACGCAAATGTACTATATCTGGATGCCCGCGAAAAAAAATATATAGACGAATGCGGACCTGCTAATTTTTTTGCCATTAAAGATAACTCCTACATTACACCTAAATCCGAATCTATTTTACCTTCAATTACCAATAAATCGCTTATGCAGCTGGCCAAAGATATTGGAATGGAAGTGCAGGAAAGAAAAGTGGCTGTTGAAGAACTCGCAAATTTCGAGGAGGTGGGTGCATGCGGAACTGCTGCTGTTATTAGCCCTATAAATAAAATTGTTGACGAAGATATTGATATTGTGTATTCTTTTGGAGGTGATGAACCTGGTAAAATATCTTCTCTTTTATACCATAAATTGCAAGGTATTCAATACGGTACTGTAGAAGATATTCATGGATGGACTACCATTATTGATTTATAGAATAGATTAATCTTTTTTTTAGATAAACCTGCAGATTTTCATATCACAGGTTTATTTTTTTACCTTTATAGATGTTTTTTTGCTTTTTAAATTTTGCTGTCGGTTAGTATCTAATTATTTTATTATAAGTTAATTACAATTCATTTATTCGCTTATGAACATAAAAGATCTTAGTCATTGCCTCCAAAATGGAATGCCAGTATTTCCGGGTACTGATAGCCCTTCTTTTGTTGAAAAATTTTCTTTAGCGCAAAATGGGTTCAATGAAATGGAATTAAAATTGCTTACACATACCGGAACACATCTGGATTGCCCTGCTCACATGATTTCTTCTGAGATTACAACTGACACAGCCAATCTTTCTAGTTTTTATGGTAGTGCGTTTGTGGCTGATTTCAGTAATAAAAAATTAGGTGAGCAAATTTCAAAAGAGGATCTTTTAATATATTCCAAGGCTTTAAAAAAACAAAAAATTATTCTCATCTATACTGGTTTTGATAAATATTGGGGTACAGCTGATTATTTTTTACCGTTTCCAACGCTTAACATTGATGCCATACAATTTTTGATAGAAAACAACATTAAATTAATTGGGCTTGATGTAATCTCAATCGACAGTATTGATGCCCAAATATATAAAAACCACTATTTAGCGCTTGAAAATAACATTATCATTGTAGAAAATCTTTGTAATCTTGATAAATTAATCGACAAAAAATTCAATTTTGCTGCATTTCCATTAAAAATAAAAAATGGCGATGGATCACCTGTGCGAGCCGTTGCTATCTTTAACGAATAATTCGGTTATCTATGAATACCCTTAACGGCAAAATTATTGCCCACAGAGGCGAATCATTTCTAGCGCCCGAAAACACTTTGGCATCAGTATATTTAGCTTGGAAGCTTGGAGATTCATCTGTTGAAGTTGATGTACAACTTACTAAAGATAATGAAATAATTGTTATTCACGACAATAATACCAAAAGAACTGCTAATCAATACAATATAGTTAAATCTCGGACCTTATCGGAATTAAAAAAACTCGATGTTGGTTCATTCAAATCCGAAGGATACAAAAATGAAAAAATTCCAACCCTAAATGAAGTATTAAATACTATTCCCCCTAAAAAAAAACTCATTATTGAAATTAAAAGCGACAATAAAATCATTTCAGTTTTGCAAAATCAGCTCAAAGAATCGAATCTGCAAAACAATCAAATTGAAATCATTTCTTTTAATTTTGATACAATTTGTTTAGCTAAAAAAGAAATGCCACACTATAAAGCCCTTTGGTTACTAGATTTGGACTATTATTGGTACACAAGCATCTTCGCACCAAATAGTTTAAAAATAATTCAAAAACTAAATCAAAACAATCTCGATGGAATTGATGTCTGGGCAGGAAAATTCGCCAACGAAAAATTTTTAAAAACATTTAAAGATAAAAATTTTCTATTTTATCTTTGGACTATTGATGAGCCCTCCGTGGCAAAAAAATATTTGGAATGGGGGGCCGATGCAGTTACTACGAATAGGGCAAATTGGCTAGAAAATCAAATTCAGCTTATATAATATGAGCAAAGTTATTATTGGTATACATGGACTTGGAAACAAACCACCGCATAAATTGCTCGAAAACTGGTGGAGAATTTCAATGGAAGAAGGGCTTAGGCTTGTTGGTTCTAAGCATAAACTTCCACATTTCGAATTGGTTTATTGGGCGGATATCTTATATACCAAACCCTTATCTCCACTTGAAAATATGAACAGCGAGTTTTATCTTGACGAACCTTATACACCTGCGCCCAAAAAATTCAAATTCGATAAAAAGAAGTATCGTTTAAAGCTGGTTGATTATGTTCGAAAAGTAGCTAATTATCTGCTTTTAGGAGAAAACTACCATCTAAAATATTCCTTTCTTGCTGACAAAATCCTTGAAACTTATTTCAGAGAACTCCAGATTTATTATACCGAAGATTGTGAAAATAAAGCAAATATTGATTGTATTGCCAAACAAATGATTATTGCTCGCCTAGTTGATGCTCTTGACAAATATAAAAACGATGATATCTTTCTAATTTCCCACTCTATGGGAACCATTATTGCTTATGACGTTTTAAGTTTTTATTCAACTGATATTCCTATAAATACTTTAATCACTATTGGCTCACCGCTTGGCAACCCACTTGTAATAAGTAAAATAGCAGACGCATCTCAAAAAAAATTTGGTACTATTGAATTACAAACTCCCGATACGGTAACTAAATTTTGGTATAATTTTTCAGATATATCGGATAGTATTGCCTTTGAGTATATTCTGGCTGATAATTTTAAGCCCAATTCGGCACAAGTGGAAGTAAAGGATAAATTGGTAGTTAATAATTATGTGATGAATGGTGTTTCAAATCCGCATAAGTCGTTTGGATATCTTCGTATTTCTGATTTAGCAGAGGCATTAGTTTGGTTTATCGAAGACACTGAACCAAATTTGATTAAAAAAACATTCAGAAAAGTAAAGAAAACAATTATCAAAGTGGCCAGAAGAATTGGTCTGAAAGAATAAAAAAAAACTGCCAAATGGCAGTTTTTTTTATACAAATTTATTTGAGAACCAAGAGCCATGCTCAAAATCAGATGACCCTTAATAAAATATTCTATCTGTTAATAAACACGCGAGTTCCGGCATTGCCATATTGAGATTTAAGCTCCAAATAATATACTCCGGGCTTTAAATCGGATGTATTAAGCTCAGTCTCATGTGTACCTGCTGATTTTAAGCCCTGTGCCCATACCTGTATTGTTTGTCCGAGCATATTATACAGCACTACATCTATTTCCGCATTTCTTAAGCTGGAATATTGAATCTTTACAAAATCACTCGCCGGATTCGGATAAACAGAAATTTCACCATTTAACCAAACCAAATGGTCTATAGATGATGTTCCAACCTTGATATTCTTACAAGCTGTTGCTGATCTTCCACTTACCGGATCCTCAATAGTTAAGCAAACTTCATAAGTTCCAGGCTCCGGATAATAATATGTTGGACGCAATGTGGTTTCATTCTCAGCATAACCCCGTTTTTGCTTTTCACCAAATTTCCATTTTGCTTTTGGCGCATCACCTTTTCCGGTTCCAAACATATCCACTGGATAGCCAGATGGTTTTGTTGTAAATTCATCTTCCTGATATGAAAAATTAGCTACAAAAGCTGTATCGCTAATATTTCCAACGGAAATAATCTCTACCTGACGATTTTCGCAACCCTTGGCATTAGAAATGATAAAATCAACCAAATAATTTCCGGCAATTTCATAGGTATGAACAGGGTTTTGCTCTTTACTCGTATTTTCATCACCGAAAGACCAATTCCAAGTTGTTGCATTTCCTATAGAATTATCACCAAAATTTACAGTCAAACCATCAATACTATAAGCCATTCTGGCCTCACAGCCATCGCCTATAATTACATTTTTACATGTAATATTGCTTATATCGTTATCATTGGTTACTGTTAAACAAACGTAGTACTGACCAGCATTCACATATTGATGTGTTGGGCTGGCCTCTGTCGAAACTGCTTCTCCTTCACCAAAATTCCATATGTATGATAATCCACTACCACTTGAATTATCGGTAAATTTAACCTCGTTGGTATTTACATTTGCCTGATAATAGAAATCAGCTTCGCAGTCTATTCCTTCGCTGCCAACCAGAATTGTCTTACTGAAATTGGATGCACAATTTAATGATTTATTAAATGTTACCAAATTCACATAATAATAACCATCATTGGCATAAGAATGTATTGGATTAGCTTCACTTGAAGCTGATCCATCTCCAAACATCCATGCAAAGCTAGTTACATCACCAAGCACTTTAGACTTAAACTCTACAGAGCCATCTTGCTGATTGATAAAATATTCAAATTGTGCATCGCAGTTTACTGTACCTACCTGAATATAAGCCTCTGCGTAATCTGAACATAAGCCTGCATCATCAGTTACAGATAAAAAGACAGGATATAAGCCTGATTTTTCGTATTGATGAACTGGAGATGCTTCACTAGAATAGGTGCCATCACCAAAACTCCAATAATACAAATCTGAGCTGCCTTCGGATAAATTTGTAAATGAAACATCCAAATTATTTGCATCTACCGAATAATCAAATTTAGCAAGGCATTCTACCGAGCCAATTAGTATGAACTTATACTTCGTATCCTGACAACCTTTTAGTGTGTCTTTTACAGCAAATGATACCAGATAATATCCCGCTTCATCAAAAACATGAGAAGGTGATTCATTATAGGATGTTGTTCCATCATCAAACTGCCAATACCATGAATTTGAATTTCCGAAACTTAAGTTAGAAAAATTCACAGCACCTGTGCTTTGATCATAGTAATAAGAAAAATCTGCTGCCAGATTACAGCTAATCTCCCCAATCTGTATTTGCTTAGTAACAAAATTTGATTTTCCGCTAAATTCGTCCAGTACTCGCAGTGTAACATTATATAATCCAGGTTTTTGATAAGTCTTAGTAAAATTTTGTCCAATATGGAATGAGCCATCACCAAACACCCAATACCAGTTTGTTACATTACCAACTGATGCATCCAGAAAATCGATGGTTAAATTTGTATTATCAACCACATAGTTGAATTCAGCCTTAATCTCATTGATTCCTATCTGAATATCCTGACATACCCTGCTCTGACATCCGGAAAGTGTATTAAATACGGTTAAGCAAATTGTATATAAGCCATCTTTTGAGTATACATGTTCAGTCTCATATTCATTACTAAACTGATTATCTCCAAAACTCCAAAAATATGCATTTATATCTCCTTCTGAAATATTTAGTAAACTAACTGTTCTAATATCAGATACAACAAATGCCTCGAAATTCGCCAAACAAGGAATTGTTCCAACTTTAATCTCTTTTACTTCCTCATCAAAGCAATTATTTACAGGATCATAACTTGTTAAACTTACCTGGTAAACTCCTGGCTTTGCATAAGAATAGACCGGACTTTGAAGACCAGAAGTATTTCCGTCTCCAAAATTCCAGTTCCAGACCATTGGTGTTCCTGTGGATAAATCGCTAAAAGTTACAGTTAAACCATCAATCTCATAACTAAAATCAGAAATACACAATACATCTCCAACCTCAACCGTAAGTTCAACTTTATCCTGACAGTTCGTAATAGTATCCTTTACATTAAATACTACATCGTATAATCCGGATTTTGAATAAGTATATACCGGATTTTGTAAGCTGCTTGACTTGCCATCACCGAAAGTCCAATAATACTTCAAAGATGTGCCCATAGCACTGCCACTAAAACTTACCTCATTCTGATCTACTACATATTCTACAGAAGCATTTATTGCATTTGATGTAATAATCACCGTATCAGCACTTGTACATTGGCCATTTGTTGTTTCCCAAACAAAGAAGTTATTACCATAGTTTAGCCCCTCAACTATAGAGTTTGGATTATTATTTTCGAGTACTATTGCTTCTCCTAAGGATACCCATGTTCCTGATTCACCTATCTGTAGTGCAGCATTAAGACTTGCAAAAAACTTACAAACCGCAAAATCGGCTCCCGCATTGGCTGTGATTGGTGTATGATTTACAACTACTTCGTCGCTCGCAGTGCAATTGCCCGTGCTTACTGTCCATAAGTATGTATTTACACCTGCCGAAATAGAACTTACAGAGGTTATATTCGAATTTGGACTTGCAAATACTCCTGTTCCATTTAATATACTCCAAGCGCCTACTCCTAAAGATGGTGTAACTGCGGCTAATGCTGCAGTTGGCTCGCAAACATTTTGGTCGGCACCCGCATTGGCTACTACATTTTCGTAGACTATTTTAACCGTATCTTTAGCACTGCATGTTCCGTTATTTACTGTCCATACAAGCTCATTTATGCCTTCGCCTAAAGTGTTTATCGGGCTATTATACATCGTTGCATCGGCGATTACACCGCTGCCTGTGATAAATGACCACATACCGGTTTCGCCGGCTTGAGGAATATTGGCACTCAACATAGATTCAGGAGTACATACGGTGGTATCGGCTCCCGCATTGGCTGTGATTGGTGTATGATTTACAACTACTTCGTCGCTC
>DYOH01000002.1:33032-33585 GCA_020720625.1 Acetofilamentum sp.
GCAGTGCAATTGCCCGTGCTTACTGTCCAACGTAATGTAGCAGTTCCAAGCCCAATATTTAAAATGCGACTGGTATTCAACATAGGATTCTCTATGGTGGCTGTGCCCGATACCAAGCTCCAAATTCCTGTTCCTAAGGTAGGAATTTGAGCCGACAAATAACCCGAATCGACACATAGTATTTGGTCGCTTCCTGCATCGGCAACTAGATTCTCATGGCTTATCCATACACTGTCCATTTTGTTGCAATTACTGTTGCTTAAATTCCATACAAATAAATTTAAGCCAGAAGACAATCCGTTTACAACAGAATTATATAAGGTATTGTCTACAAATGCTCCATTTCCGCCTAAAATAGTCCAATATCCGGTTTCGCCGGCTATTGGCGCAGTGGCTGTCATGGTGACACTTGGCGTGCAACTTACAAAATCGGCTCCCGCATTGGCTGTGACACGATTATTACTTATCTGCACATCATCAGAAATACTACAGTCGGCGGTGCTTACTGTCCAACGTAATGTAGCAGTTCCAAGCCCAATATTTAAAATGCGAC
>DYOH01000002.1:33685-95090 GCA_020720625.1 Acetofilamentum sp.
GTGCTTACTGTCCAACGTAATGTAGCAGTTCCAAGCCCAATATTTAAAATGCGACTGGTATTCAACATAGGATTCTCTATGGTGGCTGTGCCCGATACCAAGCTCCAAATTCCTGTTCCTAAGGTAGGAATTTGAGCCGACAAATAACCCGAATCGACACATAGTATTTGGTCGCTTCCTGCATCGGCAACTAGATTCTCATGGCTTATCCATACACTGTCCATTTTGTTGCAATTACTGTTGCTTAAATTCCATACAAATAAATTTAAGCCAGAAGACAATCCGTTTACAACAGAATTATATAAGGTATTGTCTACAAATGCTCCATTTCCGCCTAAAATAGTCCAATATCCGGTTTCGCCGGCTATTGGCGCAGTGGCTGTCATGGTGACACTTGGCGTGCAACTTACAAAATCGGCTCCCGCATTAGGTGTAACACTATAATTCGTAATAAGCACTGTATCAGTCTTAGCACAATGATCGGTGCTGACAGTCCAAATATATTTATTCTCACCTAAAGCAATATTTTTTACGCGAGAAGAAAAATCATAGACATCAACGAAAACACCATCTCCAGAAAAAACAGACCACTGTCCTGTACCAATATCAGGATATGATGCATATAAATCAATAGAATCGGAACAAGTCCAATTATCTTCTCCTGCGGATGAATTAGGATTCTCAAAAGTAACAAATATACTATCCATTTTATAGCACCCATCTTGTTGTATTTCCCAAACAAATTGGGTCTGAGCTTCCATTAAATAGTTTACCTTGGTATTACTAGCTGTATAATTTTCTATGACCCCACTACCACCCATGATACTCCAATTGCCGGTTTGACCTGCTAGCAATGCATCGGCATTAAGAAAAGTACTGTCGGCACAAACAAACTGATCTGGCCCTGCATTAGGTTGTAAATCAATGAAATTGATATCTACTTCATCATAAGCAGTACAAAATTGACCGTTAACAGATAATTTAATCACATTGACTCCTGACGCCAGGTTTGAAAAATCCCCAGAGGATGAATATATATCTGCAATGTCAGCATATCCAGAAACAACAGACCATTCCGATGTGATTGCCCCTCCAGTTATACCTTCAATATAAGTATTAGGGTAGCAAGTAGTAATATCATCACCTGCAGATGGCAAAAGTTCTTCAAAATTGATATTTGTAGTATCTTTACTTTTACATCCCAGATTATCAATTGTCCAAATCAGAATATTCAATCCAGAGACCAGAGAAATGTTTGTATTATTCAGGTTACTATTTTCGAAAAATACACCTGATGTAGGCGAAGACCATGCTCCAATGCCAATTGTTGCAGGATTTGCTTTGCCTGTAAAACTGTAATTACAGACTTCTTCATCGATCCCAGCATTCGCTGTGGTTGGCGAATTATTCGTAATAAGGACATCATCTGCACTTTCACAAGCACCATTGGTAATAACCCAGCTAAATTTATTTAAGCCTGTTCCAAGATTTGTCACAGTAGTCATGTAATTAGTTGGTTGATCAATGACACCACTACCACTCTTTAGTATCCACTCACCCGTACCAGCAACGGGTATACTACCCGATAGAGTGGTAGAATTTGTACAGAGAGTCTCATTGGCACCTGCATCTGAAACAGTTGCCTCACTATTTATTATCATAACCTCATCAAACGAATTATTGGTACCGGAAAATGTCCATCTAAAAATCGTCTCTCCTGGCGCCAAATTTGCCACAGATGTATTATACAAAGTAGGATTGGCAATTGTAGCAGTTCCGCTAATTATTGTCCATATACCTGTAGTTCCTCCTCCTGGAATATTTCCGCTTAGGGTAGTATAATCCACACACACTTCTACGTCCGGCCCTGCATTGGCATCCTGAGCCTTCAATACAGTTGGTATGAGACTTAAAGTAAGTATGCACACCAATAATTTGATAGTAAATAATCTTTTCATAAGCTTTTGGGTAAATAAATCATATCAAGTTAGCAAAATTATTTTAATTTATTGATAGATAAAAAGCATAAACCACAATTTTTTTTGTTGTTCCAAAAAAAATCAAGCAAATACAAGGCTTTTCAGGCACAATAATTTAGAATAAGTTTTTGGTACTTATTTGCTGAATTATTCATCAAAATAAGAACAATTACCTATATACCAAGGATAAAAAAATTTGGGAAAAATCATCACAGTTTATGCTCATAAAAAATAAGCTATTGCTGATAAAGTAAAACGATATATGAGTCTAGTCTAAAAACCCTGCCAGCGTTGATTTTTATAAAATGCTGTAACTGTACTAAACAGTTTATAAGTCAATTAAGAAAACGCTGGCAGGGGTATAATCATTTTTTCAATCTTTTTAGACTGAACTCATATATCAATATGCCAATTCAAGATTTTTATCAAAATTGATTCATTTTAATTTTGAAACATGCATTTTGAAATAATTACTTTTTGCCTGTACATTGTTGTTTTTTCAGCAAACATGAGTTTTCGGACCAATAATTCAGACTCCTTAATCCTTGACTTGGCTTCTCTGCATGAAAACATAAAGTTGAATACCTTAAATGAACTCTCCATTACTTTCAAATAAGGATATATCGAGATAACTGTTTGTTTTATACGACTATAACTTTTAAGCTAGCGGAAAAAATCTAATATGCATTGGGATGAATAAGCTAGTTGATAAACCTCGGTAATTATTAGCTGAAATTAGGTTCAAGCTCATTGGCGCTTGAGCATTATCTAAAAGCCCTTTCATTTCATTCATAGACCATATAAATCACGGCAACGAACAAGTCACACTATAATATTACTGGCAGCACATTCTAAAAAAAATGTTAATCAAAATAAAACCGGATGAAAATCAAAAAATTCATCCGGTTACTAAGCAAATTACTATCCCTGATAGGCATCTAATTTCTCTGCATCCGGCAAAAATCCTTTCAATTTTGAAGGATCATGAATCAATAAAGGTAAATGTTGTGGACAAATAGCATACTTTTTACCCAAAAAATCAAATTGGATAATGGGTACTTCCTTTTCATTTTTCTTGCAAACTATGCATTCTTTCTCATTCATAACTTAATTTTCAGCAAAGATAAAAGAATAAAACATCTGAAATTATATTTATTCAAGTGCTTCATAACACATTATTCCAAGTGACTGTAAAAACTGTGAATACACAATAAACAAAGAGATATATACGGTAAAAAAAAGCAGTTTTAGCAGGAATATATAAATAAATTAATACCTGTTATATAGCATTATTTAGTTTTGTATATCAATTTTGTATATCTTTGAACAATCATTAATACTAAAAAAAATGTATCATGAAAACGCTTAAACTCTACTCCCTGCTTGCATTCTCGCTATTTATTCTCTTAAGTTCCTGCGAGAAAGAAGACAAAAATGCGGTCAAGGAAGCCCGCGAAGCCCTGAATCAGGCTACTGATGAACTTGTAGGATACATAAACGAATTTAAAGAATCAGAAGCCATTGGATCCATGAGCATGAGTGGCGATATGCCTCTGCCTTTTGGCATTGAAGAAAAAGCCGGCCTAAAAGCTTCTCAAAAGGTTAAACATCATGCGCTGAATATTTTTCGACCCATTATCCGAAAAGCCGGATTAAGAACAAAATCTGATGATTATGACCATTTTGTTTTTGAAGATCATACCGGAACTTATAGCTGGAACTTTACAAAACAGGACTGGGACTATGAGCCAAATGTTCCTTCGGACAAAATTATTGTACATTTCCCGGCCAATAAAGGTGATGAAAGCAATACTGCAACGCTTACACTAAACAGCATTTCGTTTTTCGATTATAGTTATAGTGATGAGTTCGGGACTTATACAAGCAGTTCGCTTACAGGAATTGACATGAACTTATACATCAATGGTGAAAAACAAATTGACTTATTCCTTGATAATAAGGTAGATGCAGATGGATTTCCTGTACATACCGATTTCAGTCTATTTTTCAATCCTTATCAGATTGATGCCGAAATTACAAGTACTTCAACCGCATACGCTTACAATTATACTGTGGTTAAGGGTAGTGAAACCATGTTTTCGGGCGAACTGAGCTACGAAGGAGATTTTGATGAAAATATTGGTACGATTAAAGGATTTCAACAGGCTGCCAGCTTAAATGTAAAATTCGACGTAAATCTGAAAGATATACTTGATGAAGCCAATGAGCAAGAAAATGAAGACAGGTTTATTGTCTCCATCAACAAATATGCCGATGTGGCATTTTATACCTATCCGGAAAATGTAAAAATTGGAGATATTGAACTTGGGATTGGGAGTGATGAATCTCTTGAAGTTTACATTCTGTTGACAGACGGAAGCAAAGAAAACGCTATGCCTTATTTCGAAAAAATACTCGACGCTATAGAAAATCTTGCAGACGAACTAGAAAATAGGTACGCTTTTGATTATTACGCAAAAAAATAATTCTCTCTCTCTAAAAGCCTACCAGATGTCTCATTGGTAGGCTTTTTTCTTTATATTTAACCCACTTTTCGTTTTTTTAACCACAAAATCTTGTCTCAAAACAACTGTCTGTATAATTTAGCCAAAACTTTTGGTTATGGATTTACAGATTGAAAACAAATTTTTTGTGATTACAGGTGCCTCCTCCAGCTTTGGAAAGGCCATCGCATTAGAATTGCTTAAGGAAGGCGCAAAAGTGTTAATGATTGCACGTTCAAAAGATAAACTATCCGAAGCAGCCGCCGGGAACAAAAATGCATCTATTCTGCAAGGAGATGTTACAACAGATGAAACATTGCAAACACTTTTTCAACAATATGGTCATTTACATTGGGACGGAATACTTATCAATGCAGGCGGCCCTCCTGCCAAAAGTTTTATGGAAACAACTGTGGACGATTGGGATCTGGCATATAATACTATATTGCGATGGAAGATGCAGCTTTTAAAATATACCGCACAAAAAATGATGAATCAGGCCTATGGGCGCATTTTATTAATTGAAAGCTCCACCCTAAAACATCCATTGCAGAACCTGGTTTTAAGCAATTCGCTTAGAATGGCTGTTGCTGCTATGGCTAAAACCCTGAGCCGGGACATTGCCCCCCACGGAGTTACAATCAATATTCTGGGTCCCGGTTATCACCAAACATCGGCAATAGATCGTATCCTGGCGCGTGAAAGCAAAGAAACCGGATTGTCTGTGGGTGAAATTAAAAAACAAATAGAAAACGAAATTCCGGTAAAAAAAATGGGAATGCCGGAAGATTTCGCTTCTTTAGCTCTTTGGCTGCTCTCACCTAAAGCCCAATACGTTACCGGGCAAGTATACATTGTTGACGGAGGCCTTGTGCGTTTTCCATTATAAAATAAAATAAAAATGAGATTTATTTTTCTGTTGATTTTGTTTCTTCCCATTAAGTTGATTGTTGCACAAAATGATTCCATCGAGTGCTTGAAACAAATTTCTATTTACAGACAGTTGTACAAAATGAATTATAAGGAGCAGGCCTACCAAAGTTGGCAAAATACCTACCAAAACTATTCAAGCAACAAACTCAGACTTTGCGCTGATGGAGAAAAGTATTTAATTGAGAATTTGCAGAATCACCCCAGCAATAAGCTTATACTAGATTCATTAATAATAATTTACGATGATATTAAAAAAAATACTTCTAATATCGCCTTAATAGAACTCAAACAAGCCATAGCACTTTTTAATTATGCAGGGAAATCGAGTGAGAATATGATTAAAACGAAAAATTATTTTGATATGGCTTATTATCAATTAAACGAAAAATTCCCTATTCAGGCTTTTGCGCCTTATTATTTTACTTTAGAATATCTTATACAAGAAAGAATAATACTAGCGGAAGAATTTTTTGTGAAAGCAATTCCAATATTCCTGCATTCAAATAGCTTTTCGGCTAATGAATCAACAAAAAAAATGCAAGAGAGTTTTGTCGATTTCACTAACACGCAAAAGGACGATTTTTTGGCATCTCTTGCAAAGCTAAACATTCATCAACAATCCCAAATTGTTATCTTTTTAGCAGAAACAAGTTTTCAACTCAAAAAAACAAATCAAAAATGGCTCAGCCCTTGGCTGAATTCAATGCCGCAGGATAGTTTAAAAAAACTACCTGCAGAAACTGTTTCCCATTTATATTTTATTCAAGCAGGAAATTACTACGAACTGGGTCAACTGATTAATGCAAAAAAACTTGCCTTACAATCAATTGCATGTAAAGAAAACCCATTAAGCTATATTTTACTAGGGGATATATATATTCTGGCTGCAGGTCAAAATCCACAACTTTATGATGCTGCAATTTACTGCCTGGCTGCCGACCAATTTGATAAAGCATGCCATTTAAATCCGGCATTAAGAGACAGCACCGAAAAAAAAATCAAATGGTTGCATCAATGCTTTCCATCGCAGGAAGATGCATTTTTTAAAGGTATCGAAAATAATTCGGTTTATCAGTTTGGTTCATGGATAAATGAAAGTACAAAAATACGATTTAAAGAAAGTTGTAATAACTAAAATTATTATTCAAAAAAAAATGAAAACAATAGGTATTCTTGGGTATGGATGGCTTGGCAAACACATAGCAGATTTCTTCTCAAAAAAAGAATACAATGTTGTTGCAAGTACAACATCTGTAAGCAAAATATCCACTATACGCGAAAAAAATTACATCCCTGTTTTGATTGAATTTAGCGATAATCATTTAGATAGTTTTGAATCAAACAATTCTGTTCATCAATGTGATATACTTGTAATATGCGTGCCATTTAGCATAAATATTGATGAAAAGGCTCTGCTAAACAGATTTAGTAATTTATGCAGATTTATCGGAAACTACCAAAAGCAGGTATTTTTAATGAGTTCCACAGGCATTTATCCGCAAAAAAATATAGTTATGGACGAAGAAAACCTGCCTGATATCGCATTAAATCAAAGTTTTTTAAACATTGAACGAATGATGCAGAAAGCATTTGGCCAAATTAACATTTTACGCCTGGCCGGATTAACCGGAGGTACTAGAAAATTCAGTAATTATAAAGTTTCGGAACCTGAGCTTCCGGTTAATCAAATTCACTACACAGACATTTGCCTCATATTAGATAAAATGGTGGCATTAAATATTAATTCTAAAACCTATAATGTAGTGGCTCCATTGCACCCCAGCAAACAAGAAATAATTGATTTTCAGGAACATAGCATTAATCCAGTGCAAGTATATGCAGACATACCCCGAAGAATTATTAATGGAGCAAAGCTTGAAAAAGAGCTAAATTATCAGTATAATTATCCGAATCCGGTATATTTTCCATAATTTTATATTTAATTTCCGATAGGAAAAAGAGAATAATTATCTGTTTTTACCATCGATTGCTGATTCATAATCTGGAGAAGCAATCCATTGCTCAAAATTGGGTTCTCTTTTCAATTTAAAATAGTTTTTTATTAGAGCTTCTTTTGTCATAGAATCCCAATGTATGCTACCGTAGTGGTATTTGGCGGTATGAAAAACCCCTAAAATGGTAAAAAAAATAAAAAAACTGAGAAGAATCCGCTTTTTTGATTTTTCCAAAAAACGAATCTTATTCAACCCAAAAGCCAAAGGAATTGCCAGAATCGCATAAATATCAATCATGGCACGCATACCAAAACTTCCACCATACCACCATGACCACCAAGAGCTTAAAACGTAAACATAAGCCATAAACAAGATTGTAATTGGCCAAAAAAAAGCTCTTTGTTCACGGTACATAAAATAAAATCCGGGTAATACAAAGAGCAAGACTGGACTATACAGAAAAAGACCTTTTCGCCAGGAAAAAAGCAAATCACCGATTTGTGGGCTTAGCCAAAAGAAGCCTTCGTTGCCATAAGAATAGCTAAACCAATCCCCACTGATTATTCTCCAGTAAACAAGCTGAGGAAGCCAAACCATGGCCGCCAGAAAAAGTAGTACAAAGATTTTTGTAGCATGCTTTAAAAACAAATGAATACTCTTTCGAAAATTAAAGTTGTATAAAATAAACAACAAAGCCACAAGCACGTTTATAGGCCTAATTAACGAAATAATTCCGGATAGCACGCCAAGAAAAATGGTATATTTCCAGTTTGGAGAGTGATGCCATTTTACTGTATAAAACATAAACATGGACAAAAGTGCAAAATTAAAAACATGCGACATTGGTCCTTCATTAACTGTATAAAAATACAAATTTGTTCCAAAAAAAATGGCAAGTAAAACCAAAGCCACAATGTTTTCGGAAAAATACAAGCCCAGAAGTTTACGCAAAAAAATTAGTCCTACAAGCAAAAAAAACAAGGCGGCATAGATAAGTGCGAGTTTATAGGGAGTTGAAAAACCCCCGGCATCGGCATCAGAAACGAGTGCATAAGCATGAGCTACGAAAAAAAAGGGGGCGTAAAGCATCGAAAGCCCCATACTGGTTTTAATCCGATAATTTCCATTGGCTAATTTTTCACCCCAGAATACATAGTTCTCCTTAGACTGCTTTTGCTCAGTAAACTTTAAGCTAATATCCTTGTAAATAAAAGTAGCAGGCAAATAGGCATAATATGAAATGATATCCCACTGAATCACCCTATCTTTTTTACTATATAATTGCACATTATGTATGTAATACAAGGAAGAAAATGCGGAAAATAGTAAAACCCAAATTGTTGGTTTAAATTTAAGAGAAGCGAAATAATGCATATCGAATTATTTTGAAAAAAACTTTTAATCCATCAATATTTCTAATTTTCTTACCTTCGCCGGCATTCCTTGGAAAATAATGTACCGGCACTTCGGCGATATTGTTGCGCTTAACCTGCATGGCTTTTATGAGCAGCTCGGCCTCGAAACCAAATCCGTCCTCGTTGAGCTTTAATTTTTCGTATAAATTACGGTGAATAATTTTAAATCCACATGCTAAATCAGTAATCTTCAAGTTTATAAAAAAAGAAGCCAAAATAGAAAAAATACGATTTCCTAAATATCTGCGGTAAGAATGCAATGGGCGTACAATGCCTGGCATATAGCGCGAACCATTAATGAACTCAATATTAAACCGATACATAGCTTCTAACAGGCTTGGAATATCTGCCGGCAGTAGTTCTAAATCGGCATCCTGGAATACAAAAACATCGCCTAAAGCCTGTTCGATGCCTTTTTTTACGGAATAGCCCTTTCCTCTATTTTGCTGATTATGAATTACTTTTACTACAAGATTAAGAGGGTTAAAATCCGCAATTTTTTCGGCACTTAAATCACTCGAACAATCATTTACGACAATAATTTCAACGCTTTTTACAAAAGTTGGCCACAAAACAGTATCCAATTGCTCTAATAAAGGCAAAATATAGTTTTCCTCATTAAAAACAGGTACTATTACACTAATATTCATAAATTTATGAATTTAGAAAGATTAAGATTTTCTATTCAATACCCATGGAGATACTTGCTTATGAATAAACTTTTCAGGGGTTTGGTTTAGCACTTTAAGCATTTGGCCAGCAGCTAGAATAGCAGCTAACTCAATTTCCGCCTCCGAAAGCAATAATTCGGGTTTAAAGTATTTAGCAACAAAATGAGTATCGTACCGGCCACTTCTAAATGCTTCGTGCTTCATCACAAACCGGCCAAACGGAAGGGTTGTTTCAACTCCAACAATTCTGAAATTCTCGATAGCCTCAATCATTTTTTCGATGGCCTCTTCCCTATTTACACCATGCACCACCAGTTTGGCAAGCATAGGGTCGTAATAAATGGGAATTTCCATTCCCTCGCTATATCCGCTATCGCAACGCACAAAATTTCCGAGCGGAGGGCGGTATTTTGCTAATTTGCCAATATCGGGCAAAAAATTATTCATGGGGTCTTCGGCATAAACACGCATCTCTATTGCATGACCATTGATATGCAAGTCCTCTTGAGCAAATCGTAATCTTTCTCCTTGTGCCACTTTAATCTGTTCCTCAACTAAATCCAACCCAGTAATCATTTCTGTAACAGGATGTTCTACCTGCAATCGGGTATTCATTTCCAAGAAATAGAAGTTTTTGTCGGCATCGAGCAAAAATTCAACTGTGCCAGCTCCTACATAATGACAAGCTCTTGCAACATCCACAGCACAGCGTCCCATTTCGGCCCTCAACTCAGGAGTTAGTATTGCCGATGGTGCTTCTTCCACCACTTTTTGATGCCTTCTTTGCACAGAACATTCTCTTTCAAACAGATATACTATATTGCCGTGCATATCGGCCATCACCTGAATTTCTACATGTCTAGGAGAAGTAACATATTTCTCAATAAATACAGCACCATTTCCGAAGGCGGATTTAGCCTCGCTCACAGCACGTTCAAGTTGTTCAAAAAATTCTCCTGCATGCTCAACAATACGCATACCTTTTCCTCCACCTCCCGCTGCGGCCTTTATCAACACCGGAAAACCAATCTTTTTTGATATGCTGAGTGCATCTGTTTCGTCGGAAATAGCATCCGGAGTACCCGGCACCATAGGAATATCATAGGCCTTTACAGCATCTTTAGCCATCAACTTATCTCCCATCATTTTTATGGCCTTGGGCATTGGGCCAATAAAAATAATACCCGCATCGATTACTTTTTGTGCAAAAACTGCATTTTCTGAAAGAAAGCCATAGCCAGGATGAATGGCGTCCACGTGCATTTTGCGACAAACTTCAAGAATTTTATCAGCATTAAGATAAGACTCCGAAGATGGTGATTTTCCGATATAAGCAGATTCGTCGGCCATTTTCACATGTAAAGCATCTTTATCTGAGTCGGAAAATACAGCCACAGTCCTTATTCCCATTTTTTGTGCTGTACGAATAATTCTTACGGCAATCTCGCCACGGTTTGCTATTAGTATTTTATTTATTTTGCCCATAATTTTTATATTATCTGCTTATTACATTCATTATTTTATTTATTTTGATGTTCAAATATACTCTATAAAATCAAAATTGAAAAATATATATATACGCAAAATCTATCAAATTTTTTGTTCACATTTTAATTGCAATACCATCAAATTTTACTATTTTTAAAACAAATTTGGAATTTGTTTGATGCGCAAATACAGTTATTTATACATTAGCATACTATTTATAATTGGATATATTTTTGTCTTTAGATTTTTATATCTCAACAGAATTAAAGAATACCTTTCAGAAAGAACCAGAGAGCTGGAACTAGCTTATACCTCTGTACAAGAATCATATAAAATACCGGCACAAGTATATTTTTCTACTGTAATAAATACCCCAAAAGTCTTATCGATTATGCACGATGCTTGGTTTGCAGATTTGGAAAATAGAAATAGGCTCCGGGATAGCTTATTGGGCATGCTTAGTGCATCTTACGAAGAACTTAAGGAGTTAAATTACAGGCAACTACATTTCCATTTCAAAAATAACGTGAGTTTCTTGAGATTTCATAGGCCAGCCAAATTCGGTGATAATCTCACTAACATTAGAAGTACTATAAAATATGTTAACCAACATATTCAGTATGCTCAGGGTTTTGAAGAAGGAAGAATATTTAATGGATTTAGATATGTTTTCCCATTAATTTTTCAAGAAGAACATATTGGTTCAGTAGAGTTAAGTAACGAGTTTTCGGCTATTGTCGAAAACCTAGAAAAAAATCATGCCATTATTGGTGATTTTATGATTTTGAAGGAAGAAGTTGAAAATAATGTATTTGAATCTGAAAGGCTGAATTACTAAACATCACCATTCTCCAAAAAATTTTTAATGGAATCAATGGCAATCGAAAAAATGAAACATAAGGATATTGATGGCATCAGCTACCTGGAAATGATTGAAAACACAAAAAAAATAAAGCAAATAAGTAAGTACATCGAAAATTTTTCGAGTATCAGTTTTACCCTTGATAAAATAAATGAACCCATTATTGTAACATTTTTACCCTTGAAAAATTTTGACATGGAAAATGTCGCCTATTTTATTATATATCAGAAAGATGAAAAGCTAACCGACCTCAAAAAAGATTTATTCATAGCCGGAATAATAAGCCTTATTTTTTCATCGCTATTGCTGATTTTTTTTGCCGCTATTGTTTATTCCAGAGAAAAAATATTAGCCCAAAATTTAAAAATTAACGATTTAGCAGAAGAATTAAAATCAAAAAACCGAGCATTGAACGAATCAGAAACTGTATTAATTGACATGAACAAACAATTAAAAAACATCAATGAAACAAAAGATAAATTTTTTTCTATTATTGCCCACGACTTAAAAAATCCATTTCATGCCATCATTGGCCTTTCCCAAATATTGACAAAACATTTGAAAGATGAAAACAATGTGCGCGATTTTGAA
This sequence comes from Acetofilamentum sp., assembly GCA_020720625.1. Lineage (GTDB taxonomy): Bacteria > Bacteroidota > Bacteroidia > Bacteroidales > DYOH01 > DYOH01. The sequence continues at coordinate 46,084 of DYOH01000002.1, forward strand.
ATAAGCCACGCTATATACCAAAGTGCGGTGCAAACCTATGGCTTATTGGAAAATTTGCTACAATGGGCTGCTACACAAACCGGAAAAATACATTATGAAATTAAAGAAATTTCGTTAAATATGGTAATTTCAAAGATTATTGATTTTACAAAATTAAATGCCGAAAGTAAAGAAATTGAAATCATTAACGAAATTAAAACCCTTGTATTTGTGCAAGCAGACGTTAATCTGCTAGAAACAGTGCTACGAAATTTAATGACAAACGCCATAAAATTCACCCCTGAAAAAGGTAGAATAAAAATAAGCATGGAACAAAAAGAACTTTTAGAAATTAGCGTTTGCGATACTGGAATAGGTATGAAAAAAGAATTTGCCGAAAATATTTTCATCAATCCGGGAGCACAAAAAAACAAAGGCACAAAAGGTGAAACAGGCAGCGGACTTGGCTTAATAATATGTAAAGAATTTATTCATTTAATGGGCGGAAAAATATGGGTAAAAACGGCACCGGGAAAAGGTAGCACTTTTACATTTTCCATTCCATACAAATAAAGAAAATTATAAATGTTCATTTGAAATTCAAAAAAAAAACATTAAATTGCAACTAAATCAAAACTTGTAATTATGGAAAATTACTTTCAAAAAATTAAAAACTATTTACTTGAATTAGAAATCAGCGTTGTAAGCGAAAACGAAGAAGGAGTTTTCGTTGTTTCGAAAGAAGATGCCGGCATTTCTAATATGATGATTGCCATTGCGGAACCCATTGTGGTTTTGGAACAAACTTTATTTAAAGTGGCCAAAGATGATGTAAGCATCTACAAAAAGCTGCTTCAAAAAAATCGTGAAATAATTCATGGAGCATTTGTACTTGATGAAGCCGGAAATGTGCTTTTTAGAGATACACTTCAGGTTGAAAATCTTGATTTAAATGAACTAGAAGGTTCGTTAAACTCATTAACTATCTTATTATCAGAATTCTCTAAAGATTTAATTCAATTTTCACACGCTTAAAACCAAATAAATATGAGCATTTTTAAACGTATTTTTAAAATGGGTCAAGCCGAAGCCCATGCCCTTGTTGACCAAATGGAAGACCCAATAAAATTAACCGAACAAGGAATAAGAGACTTAAAATTAGATTTGGAGCAAAGCCTAAAAGCATTTGCCGAAGTAAAAGCTATTGCAATAAGAACCAGACGACAAGGAACAGAGGCCGCAGCAGAATCAAAAAGTTGGGAACAAAAAGCCATGTTGCTCCTCCAAAAAGCACAAAACGGCAGCATGACAGCCGAAGAAGCTGAAAGATTGGCTACCGAAGCCCTTTCCAGAAAAAAAGAATTCGACCAGCAAGCAACTAACTTTATACAACAAGCTAACCAGCTCGATGGTAAAACAAACCAACTAGATAGCAATATCAAAAAATTAAAAGCAGAAATTACTCGCTACGAAAACGAACTTAAAACTTTAAAAGCCAGGGTGAAAGTGAGCGAAGCCACAAAAAACCTAAATAAACAAATGGCACAAATTGACAGTTCAAGCACGGTTAGCATGCTCGAACGAATGAAAGAAAAAGTTGAAAAAGAAGAGGCTCTCGCCGATGCTTATGGGGAAATGGCCGATGCAAATACATCTTTAGACAATGAGATTAATAATGCTCTCGATGGCGCTAATGTTGAAGTTGTAGATGAATTAGCAGCTCTTAAAGCCAAACTTAATAACAACGCATTAAATGAATAATATTTTAAAAACAATCATCACTATTGCCATTATTTTGGTTGCAGTCTGGCTGTTTTTCAAAGTTACTAAATATCTGGCAATTATTGTTATTGTTGGGCTTGTGGCTTATTATATTTACAAGGCCCTAAAAAAATAATATTATATTTTCTATTTCTTTTTAAAACAGGCTGACTATTAGCACTTAACTATTGTCAGCCTGTTGCAGTTTATCTCTAACTCAAATACTCATTCAACATCAGAAACATAAAACTACTCATTTTCAAAATCATCTTCAATCTTGACTCTGCTTATTTCCTTGTCTTCCATCTCTTCATCCTCGTGTACAGGAAAAACATCCATTATAGCAGACTCTGTTATGCTGCTAACACGATATTCGTTTACAGAACTTTGCATATAATCTTCAATTCTCTCGAAAGCATCCTTTACGTTTAAGGCATTTACCAGCATATTTGTCGTTACCTTTCGCTCTACACCCTTAGCCTCATCAATGGAAATAATAGCCACCTTGCATTTAAACCATCGGTCGCCGGTTTCACTGGTAATCATTTCAGAAAAACCGGCCATTTTTAGGTTGGTAAGATTAAATTCGCCAGTAATATAAGCTTGTAGTTCTTTGGTAATTCGGGCCTCTGCCTCTGTAAACGACATTGCATCAACAAGATAAAGCTCATTCACCATTTTTTCGACTCCGTTTTGGTCCGTTTTCTGATACTTCACTTTACATTCAAACCATGTACTCATTCTTCACTATTTTTTCGTGGGTTTACATTCATTATAAAAGAAGGCAAATATACATTTTTCCGAATTAATAGCATTGCAGCAACAGAAATTTATTAAAATGGGCGTAAATTAGCATGTTAATGCTATAACAAGCTTTATAAAATCAAACTCTTAACTTATTTTAATTCATTGATAAGCCATTAAATAAAAAAAAATAGCTATTTTCGGCGCAAAATATCTTCAAAATAAAACAAAGCAAATGTATAAAAAATTAAATTTACTCATTGGCTGGTTGGTTTTTGCTGTAGCAGCCATAACCTACATACTCACCATTGAGCCCACCGCCAGTTTTTGGGATTGCGGAGAATTTATTGTCTCAGCATGGAAACTAGAAGTAGGTCATCCTCCAGGAGCACCCTTCTTTATGATGATTGCCCGCATTTTTACCCTTTTTGCTTTTGGCGATGTAACCAAAGTTGCGCTCATGGTAAATCTATTGTCGGCCATGGCGAGCGCTTTTACCATTTTATTTCTATTTTGGAGCATTACACATATTGCTAAACGAATTTACACCAGTCAAGATATTGAGCTAGACTACTGGCAAGTAGCATCTATTATGGGTGCAGGCACCTTGGGAGCACTGGCTTATACATTTTCTGATTCGTTCTGGTTTTCTGCCGTAGAAGGTGAAGTTTACGCCTTTTCTTCCTTTTTTACAGCCATCGTATTTTGGGCTATTCTGAAATGGGAAAATGTGGCCAACAAACCCGGAAATAACCGCTGGATTCTGTTTATAGCCTACATGATGGGCCTTTCCATTGGTGTGCACTTACTAAACTTATTGGCAATACCCGCCATTGTATTTATCTTCTATTTCAAAAAATACACCGTTAGTACAAAAGGAATAATATATACCAGTATTTTCTCGGTGCTACTTCTTGGTATAGTACAATATGCCGTTATTCCCGGATTGCCTGGAATGGCCAAAAATTTTGAGCTTCTTTTCACAAACTCCTTTGGATCTCCTTATAATACCGGAAGTTTTATTTATTTTAGCTTACTCATAGGGCTTATTATTGGTGGAATCTGGTATTCGCACTACAAAAAAAATGCACTTCTCAATCTGATTATTCTCTCATTCACGGTTTTAGTTATTGGATATTCATCTTATGCCTTAATCATTATTCGCTCTGCTGCAAACACTCCGATGGATCAGAACGACCCCGAAAATGTATTTGACTTGGTTTCTTATCTCAACCGTGAGCAATACGGCGACCGTCCACTGATTTTTGGGCAATATTTCAATTCTAAAATAATTGATTACAATGACGGAGCACCAATTTACGTTAAGAAAAACGGGAAATATGTGGTAGCAGAAAAGAAAATTGAACGTGTATTTGACCCCGCATCAGAAACTTTGTTTCCCAGAATGTATAGCGACCAGGAAAGTCCACCGCATATAAATGGTTATATTGAATGGGCAGGTTTAACCGAAGCCGACCTATACGAAGTTAGGCGAAATGCCGATGGTAGCGCCATGCAAGATGGATATGGACAAGTAATTTACGACCGCTCACAACCTAAACAAAACCCAGGTTTTAGCGATAATCTTAAATTCTTTTTCAAGTATCAGCTTGGGCACATGTATTGGCGCTATTTTATGTGGAATTTTGTGGGAAGACAAAATGATATTCAAGGCCATGGCGAAATTCATAAAGGAAACTGGATTAGTGGTATTTCGTTTATAGACAATATCAGATTAGGAGACCAAGCAAAATTACCTTTGGATTACAGAAATAATAAAGGTCAAAATGCATACTTCTTCCTGCCACTGCTTTTCGGAATTTTGGGCATGATTTTCTTATTCCTGAAAAACCAAAAAGATTTTTGGGTAGTACTTCTTCTATTCTTTATGACCGGTCTGGCAATTATTTTATACCTTAATCAGCCACCGTATCAGCCGCGTGAGAGAGATTACTCTTTTGCCGGATCATTCTATGCTTTCTCAATCTTTATTGGTTTAGGCATACTCCTGGTTATTGAATGGTTAAATAAGATAAGCAAACCAATGATTAGTAGCGCCTTATCAATTATTATTTCGCTTATATTGGTACCCGGAATTATGGCTCAGCAAAATTGGGACGATCACGATCGCTCAAATAGAACCACTGCCAGAGATTTTGCCTATAACTATCTAAATTCTTGTGCTCCCAATGCCATTCTTTTTACCAATGGCGATAATGATACTTTCCCGCTCTGGTATGCCCAAGAAGTAGAAGGAATTAGAAGAGATGTACGAGTTATTAACCTAAGTTACTTAAATACAGACTGGTATGTAGACCAAATGCGTAGGCAAATGTACGAATCTTCGCCGGTACCTTTCTCCCTTACAGCAGAAAAAACGCTTAGAGGTCAAAGGGATGTGGTATATTTCTTTGAAGAAAATAGGTTGTTTGTTGCAGAGAAATACCAGGCTTACAAAAACAAATACGAGCCAGAATACAATTCACTCTATAATAGTTTTGTAAACTTACTAAAAAACAGCAGTTTCCCTGAAAAACAAAAAGCCGATTTTGATAAAATAAATACGCCGCAACCTGCATACGAACCTGATGTGCTGAACGGATTAACCATTCGATTAAGTAAAATTATTTCTACTTACAGCATTCAAACTGATGAATTTAATCTCTTTAAAACCCGAATGGACAATTTTATTACACGTATTTCAAACGAAGCAACACCACTTAAGGCAGTAATCACCTTTATTGGCAGCGACGACCAAAATACCAAGATTAGGCTTCAGGATAATAATTTTCATAATTATTTACCCACGAGAAAATTTATTTTGGATGCTGATAAAGAAATTGTACTTCAAAACAAAGCCATTCACCCAAATGATTCTGCATTGATAAGCGCAGTTGAATGGACCTACAACCAAGGTATTTTAAGAAAAGCAGACCTAATGGTGCTCGATTTACTTGCCACAAACAATTGGGAAAGACCTGTTTATTTTGCTATTACGGTTGGACCAGATAATTATCTTGGATTAGAAGAATATTTCCAACTCGAAGGATTAACCTACAGAGTTGTGCCCATTAAAAGTAAGGTTGCAGGAGGACAAACCGGAAGGGTGAATACCGAGATTATGTACGAAAACCTGATGAAAAAATTCAGATTAGACGAAATTACCGACTCAACCGTATATTTCGACGAGAATAACATGAGAATGATGGTAAATCTGCGAAACAATTTTACCAGATTAGCCAATGCATTTATTGAAGAAAATAATCAGGAGAAAGCCATTGAAGTGCTCGATAAATGCGTAAAATTACTACCAAACCACAGAGTGCCTTATAATTACTATAATATTCTTATGGCTCAATCGTATCACAGAGCAGGAGCAAGCGATAAAGCAAAAGAAATGTTGCTAATCCTGGCCGATAATTCGATAGATGAACTGAATTATTTCCTTTCGTTAGACGAAAACAGAGCCAAACGAGTGGCAGAAGATCGCGAAAGAGCTATTGCGATTATGTACGAAATTCGTAGAATTTCCAGAATAATAGGCGATGCAGATTTTTCTGTAAAAATTGATGAGATTTACAACAATGCTTTGAGCAAATTTAACGTTTAACATAAAATTGAAATAATATTGATATAGATGGAATAAGAATTGCAGATCATACTGAGCGTTTCAATTTCGGTTAAAGGTCCGGGCGGATATTGAACAAATTATGCAACAATTATCCGGATTAACCAATAAAAACAAACAAAGCAGTTGGAGTTTAATACAACTGCTTTGTTTTATAGGAATGAAAAATCATCAAAAAACGCTTTAATTCATATCAATGAATTTATTTGTAAAAACACCGGCAATAGTAAGTCAGCTAATAAAAAAAGTACTTTGGAAGATGCCTGCTCCGGAAAAAAAACTGTTTCTTAGCTTCGACGACGGACCAATACCCGGAAATACTTTATGGATACTGAATACTCTAGCTAAGTACAATGCAAAAGCCACATTCTTTTGTGTAGGACACAATGTAAAAAAATATCCTGAGTTGTATCAAAAATTAGGCGAATCGGGGCATACCGTTGGTAATCATACGTTTAATCATTTAAATGCATGGAAAACCAACAATCAGGATTATCTTCAGAACATAGATTTTGCGTCAGAACTAATAAATAGCAATTTATTCAGACCACCCTACGGAAAAATGAATGTATCGCTTTATAAAGAAATTAGCAAGCAATATCAGATTGTGATGTGGGATGTTCTTAGTAGAGATTTTGATGCCGGTATCTCTTCTGAAAAGTGTTATAATAATGTAATCAACCATGCGAAAAACGGTTCAATAATTGTATTTCACGATAATTACAAGGCAAGTACTCACATGCAATACACTTTACCCAAAATTTTAGACTATTTTTCGAAACAAGGATATAGCTTCGATTCAATAAATTTCAAAGAATTTAGTGCAGCAGAGCATAAAAAACTATCCGCATAAAAAAAACCGTTTTTTCAAACGGTTTTTTTGTATAATTTTCGAGTGTAATCTAGTCAACCATAATAACTAAATACTTAGAAACACTCCAGAATTTTTTCGCATCGGTAATAACCAAACTATCAATCTTGTCGCCAGTTTTTGCAAAACGGAAAGATGTAGGATGTGAAGTAACCAGCGTAGCTTTTTTCACAAATAAGGGAATAGATTTGGTGCTACGAATATCAATTTTCTTAAAATAATCTTTATTGAAATTTTCGTGTAATTTCTGAACGCCCCCAATACCAACAAAACCACCCTCTTTTGTAAGTATTTGCTGTTCATAAAGCTCCTTTTTAGTCCCAATAGCATAAAAAGCAGTATTCATTTCAGTGGTTTGTTGCTCAATAACAGCAGTTTGCTTTTCCGTTTTTACTTTAAAAGTATCAATATCGGCAGATAATCCAGCAATTTCGGTATTTAAACCTTCAACGGTTAAATTCATTTGCTCCAGTTTTGTTTTCAATTCAAAAATCTGTGCATCTTTTTCTTCCATTTCTTTGGTCATTCTCTGAATCATTTTGTTTAACTCAGAATTTTTATACTGGGAGTTATTAACTTTGCGTTGCAGTGCCGCAAGCTTCTCTTTGTTTTCCAGCATTAATTTATAAATCGTAAGAATGTCTTCGTTAATCTGCTCTTTTTTTGTCTGAGCTTGCTCAATATCGCCCGAAGCATTTACGGTAATAATATTTTCCTGCTGTTTAATCTTATCCAGATTTCCCTGAATTTCGCTGAAAGCATTCAAATACTGCTGTAGTTCATCGCCTCCCTCAGCAACAAGGGCCTGTAAACTGTCGTTTTTAAGTCTTAGTTCTTTTTCAAGTTTAGTTTCTCCACAACTCATCAAAAAAAGTGGAACAAATAGCAATACAACTAGTTTTCTCATAATAACAAATTTTTATTGTTGAAAGTTTGCATAAAAAACATAATCAGATGGCACGAGGCATTTTTGGTTCATCCATTGTCCGTGCCATTTTTCTTTTGGTATAAGTTGATTAAAATAATCGTAATAATTTCCCGATGTATCCTTTTTTAATTTCCACAATCTGCCTTTTTTTATTTCATCAATAACAATAAATACCAGACTATCCTTATCTGTTTGGGGATTCTGCAAACCAAGTCTTATTCCCTCTTCATTGTTTTTGAGATCCATAAAGGATGCTTTAAAGTCGGGTATTGTGCCTTCCTCTAACTTTAATCTTTCGTAATCTTCGTAATTACTTTTTTCGTGTGCAATCCCAAGCTTTCGCGCCTTCTTTTCACCCAGACTAATTGTTAGCAGCGCCATCCAATAGGCATGCCTAAAAGCATCAAGCTGCCCGCCATTATCGTCGCCATCTAACTGCTTACCTGATTTTAATTCATCTGTTTTATTTTGTGCTAAAACGCTAATTCTGTATGCGTCCAAAGCCGATTTGGGATATCGGTATGCAAACCGTCTTTCTGCCGGATGCATTTCAATAAATTCTTTAATTACACTATTTTGTCCGAATAATTTTAATGGCGCCATAAGATTTATCGAAAAAAACAAAGTAAAGTTAATATATATTTTTAATTTGTAATACATTATTTTGATTTTCCATCAAGAATTATTACAAACTCTCCTTTGGGAGTATTTTGTGTAAAATGCAGTATTAACTCAGATATCTGCCCTCTGATAGTTTCTTCGTATATTTTGCTTATCTCTCTGGAAACACTAATATTTCGGTCTTCACCAAAAACCGCTGCAAATTGCTCCAGGGTTTTTAATACCCTATAAGGCGATTCGTAAAAAACCATCGTCCGAGTTTCGTCCTGCAACTCTGTTAGTCGCTTTTGTCTGCCTTTTTTCTGCGGCAAAAAGCCTTCGAAAATAAATCTGTCGCAAGGTAAACCGGAGTTTACCAAAGCCGGAACAAAGGCTGTGGCTCCGGGCAAAGTTTCTATATCTATATGATTAATAACGGCTTCGCGTGTAAGCAAAAACCCCGGATCAGAAATTCCGGGCGTGCCGGCATCGCTGATAATAGCAATATCGGCACCGGATTTTAGTTTCTCGATAATGGTTTGCAGCGTTTTATGCTCATTAAACTTATGGAATGACTGTAATTTGGTTTCAATATGATAATGTTTGAGCAGTACGATACTTTTTCGAGTATCTTCGGCAAGTATTAATTCTACATTTTGCAATGTTTCTATTGCCCTCAAAGTTATGTCTTTTAGATTTCCTACTGGTGTAGGAACGATATATAGTTTACCCATTATGCTCAAAATTGTGCACGAAAGTAGTAAAATCCTAAATATTCCGATAATCTATCACTCAAATCTTTTTGACACTATTTCAAAAAAATCTTTTGTTGTTGTATCTACATGATTCCATTGATAAAATTTATTCAAATATTCTACTGCCTGACTTAGATTCTCAAGTTGATTTAAATAGTTTATTGTCTGATTATAGAGATCAATGCTACCTCCAAAAAGTTCTTTGATAAACCAGATTTTATCATTCAAATCGATCATATTTCTCAAATCAGTAAGGTTCTTTTGCTTGGTTTTTGGTTTAAGCTGCACAGCTATCTCCTGATAACTTGCTATTCCTTCCTGCTTAAACAAATCTTTGTTTGAATTTACAGAAACCTTTGCGTTTCGCTCTTTAAGCAAATAGTCGAATTGGTCTTCGATGGATTGATAAAGCTCGGTTGTTTTTAATTCTTTTATATCGCTGTTTGATTTGTTGAGTAATAAAAACTCTATAAACAAACTCTTTAGCTTTGCTAACGCTAATTCAATATATATTGAAGGTATTTTTCGGTCTATTTTCAACTGATTAACAATCCCTTGCAATTGATTTAGCGTATCTTCGATGTTGTGTACAATATATCGGTTATCCATAGGTATAGATTTAGGGAATATAAGATTATGATTTGATTCTTACAAAGATAAGATTCATTTAGTTTTAAAAAAAAGATTTGTGGATAATTATTTTACCGTGGCTATCAAATTAAAATTAATTTAGCAAAATAAAATAGTGTACTATGCTTAATCAAATTTGCTTTTTTAATAGTTCAATTTTTTGGGGCGGTGGCGAAAAACTTCACCTTGATTACGCTATCAAATTTAAGCAACTTAAATATCGTGTTTCCATTTTTTCCAACAGAAATTCCGAACTATTCTCCCGTTCTAATCAAAATAATATACCAACTACAAATATTAAAGTAAACAATCTTACTTTCTTGAATCTATATAAAATTATACAATTATCTTCTATTTTTAGAAAACAAAAAACTGACACTGTAATATTTACCACATCTCAAGATGTGAAATTTGGGAGTTTTGCGGCAAAATTAGCCGGGGTAAAAAACATTGTTTATATCAGAGGGTTGGCCGTTCCAATCAAAAATAGTTTTATAAACCGATTTATTTTTAATCATATATTAACGCATTTTGTTGCAAATTCCGAAGAAACAAAAAAACAGATTTTAGTACATTTAAAAAATCACTTACCGGCAAGTAAAATTCAAATTATATATCATGGAATTGAATTGGCCGAAGAGAAAGGTGAACAAAAAAAGCTTGATACAATTAAAAGAAACGCTAACGAAATTATTTTGGGAAATGCAGGCAGACTAACAGCCCAAAAAGGACAAAAATATTTAGTAGAAATAGCTAAAATACTGAAAAAAAACAACTTAAACTTCAAAATATACATAGCCGGAACAGGTGAAATGGAAAATGAGCTAAAAAATATAATTCAAACGGAAAAGCTGCAAGAAAACATTATTCTTCTTGGATTTGTAGAAAATATGGAAGCTTTTATGGCAAGCATTGATATTTTTTTACTTACATCCATTTGGGAGGGATTTGGTTTTGTATTGGTAGAAGCCATGAAAAAATCAAAACCCATTATTGCCTTCGATACAAGTAGCAATCCGGAAATTGTTGAAAACGGGAAAAACGGCTATTTATGCGCTTTTCCCAAACTTGATTGTTTTGCCGAACAAATCATGAAACTGGCAAAATCCGATGAATTGAGACTTCATGTGGGCGAAAATGGATATGATATCTTAAAGAATAAATTTTCTATTGAAAAATCAACATTTGATTTAATAAAATACTTAAATACTAGCAATAAAAATTAGCAAATTATGTTTCTCGAAAATGAAAGAAATGTAGACCAGCAAAAAGCAGGTTGGATTGAAGTAGTTTGTGGTTCAATGTTTTCCGGAAAAACGGAGGAATTAATCCGCAGATTGAAACGGGCAAAAATTGCGCGTCAGAAAGTGGCCATTTTCAAACCTCTTGTAGATACAAGGTACAGTCTGGAAAAAGTTGTATCGCACGATAGTAATGCCATTGATTCGTATCCCGTAAAAAATGCTTTTGATATTCTGGAAATTGCCGGTAGCGAAGAAGTAATTGGCATTGATGAAGCCCAATTCTTTGGAGAAGATTTGGTTGAAGTTTGCAATATCCTCGCCAATAAAGGTAAAAGACTGGTTGTGGCTGGTTTAGATATGGATTTTAGAGGAAAACCTTTTGGTCCGATACCCTATCTTATGGCCACGGCAGAATATGTAACTAAAGTGCACGCAATTTGCATGCGATGCGGAAATCTGGCTCATCATTCGCACAGAACTACTGCATCTGAAGAACTCGTTGTTTTAGGTGAAACCGACTCTTATGAACCATTGTGCCGAAATTGTTTTATTGAAGCTATTAATCAATAATGTGTGAAACTTTCTATTAACCAAGGAGTTTTATTCTATCTTATTGCCTTATTGCTTATTGGATTAAATATTTCGCCATTCTTAAACGGAATTTCTCAAATAGCAATTCTTGCGCTATTGTTTTTTTCTTTACCCAAAAGTATTTATCCTTTTTTCCTTGACAAAAAAGTTCAATTATTTACAGTTTTTCTACTAATTCAATTATTTTCAATACTCTACACAACTAATTTACAATATGCATTAAAAGATTTGAGAATAAAATCCGTATTCTTATTATTTCCCTTTTTATTTGCAGTTTTTGGGAAAATTAATCGTGCTGCCTATATTAAACTTCTTTGGATACTTACAATTGGAGCCATTTTATCAGTAATTGCCGGAGTATACAAAGTTTGGCAATTACCGAATTTGGATATGAGGCAGTACTCCATCTTTATTTCTCATATCAGATTTTCATATATCCTGGCAGCCATAATTTTACTTCATTTATACGAAATTTTGCTCAATCAGAAACTTTATAGTTTAACAAAACTCATCGCAATAGCCATTTTATTTTCGTTTATGATTTTTTTGAGCTCGCTAAGCGCCATTTTTGCATTTCTCATCACTGCCACCATCATTTTATACCGTTATTTTACTAATTTAAAACTAAAAATTTTCTTGACAATACTATTTCTGGGACCAACGATTTTCGGCCTTAAAGTATTGTTTGACTATTTACCCAACGAATCTTTCGAAAATCAATTAAAAAAATATCAATTATCCGGAAACGAAAATTACTATCTAAGGGTTAAAGCCAAAGAAAACGGAAATTATATTGGTTTTAATCTAAATGAATCAGAAATTGAAAAAATCTGGCCAGAAATATCAGGCATGCAAATAGATAGCGCAAGGGAAACCATTCCTATTCTATTGAGATATTTAAGCTCTTTAGGATTGTCTAAAGACTCGGCTGGTATTACAAAATTATCGCCCAACGATATTCAGAACATAAAATCGGGCATAAGCAATTACAATTTTGCCACGAAAAGTAATCTTTATAATCGCTTATACATTCTCTATTGGGAGATTGACCGATTTGGAAATGGCGAAATGCCTGTCGGTCATTCTTTTACGCAAAGATTAATCTTTTGGAAAGCTGCCCTTGGCATCATTTGGCAAAATCCTATCTTTGGAGTTGGCATTGGCGATTTACCTGATTCTTTTGCAAAATATTATCAGGAGAAAATGCCCTTTTGGCCCGAAAAATTTCGAAAAAAAACACATAACCAATTCCTTAGTTTTTTTGTTAGCAACGGATTACTCGGCGGCAGTATGATTATCTTTGCCTTATATCTACCTTTCTTTCTATTTCAAAAAAAAAATATTCAACTAAAAATAATCATTCTGCTCATGAGTATATCCATGCTCACAGAAGATACTTTTGAAACTCAGGCCGGAGCTACTTTTTTTGCATTTATGTATAACCTATTCCTCTATGCCGATTTTGAGAATCAAGAAGTTTCTTCTCCAAAATGATGCTTTTTATTATATTTGCTGATAAAATAATGTGCAAAAAATGGAAAAACTATCGGTTTTAATTCCTACCAAAAACGAAGAAATTCATATTGAAGAAGTACTTAAATCTGTTTCATTTGCCGACGAAATAGTGGTGGTTGATTCTTTTAGCACCGACAGAACTGTAGAATTGGCACAAAAATATACCAACAAAGTATGGATTCACGAATATGTTAATTCAGCTACGCAAAAAAACTGGGCAATTCCGCAACTTACGCACGAGTGGGTTTTAGTTGTAGATGCCGACGAAAGAGTAACTCCCGAATTAAAAGCCGAAATACAAGCTATTCTCAACTCAAACACCCCTTACGTAGCTTTTTGGATTGGCAGAATAAACTATTTTATGGGAAAACTTATCAAATACAGTGGCTGGCAAAACGATTCGGTAATCAGGCTTTTTAAAAAATCGCACTGTAGCTACGAAAATCTGAAAGTACATTCCGAAGTTTTAGCCAACGGAAAAGTAGGCCGACTAAAAAACAAACTATTACATTATACATATAAAGACTTAGTAGATTACTATAAAAAATTTGAACAATACACTACTTGGGGAGCAAACGACAGGGTATCGAAAATTAAAAATGTGGGTTTCTATTATCTAGCCATAAAACCTTTTTTTAGATTTTTTAAACACTATATCTTAAAAGCCGGTTTCTTAGACGGAAAACATGGCTTTATCATATCGGTTTTGTCGGCATACTCTGTATTTTTAAGAAATTTAAAATTATGGCGTATTCATCACGGTGAAAAATTCGAATAGAAAAAAAAAGCTAATCACATCAAAAATAATAAAATATAAACAACATGAAATATCACAGAGTTTTACTCAAACTAAGCGGCGAATCGCTGCAAGGAAAAAAAGAACATGGTATTAACGAGGAAAAACTAATGGAATATGTGCTACAAATTAAAGAGTTGGCACAAATGGGGCTCGAAATAGGCATTGTTATTGGTGGAGGAAATATTTTCCGTGGATTATCAGGTACGCAAAAAGGTTTCGACCGGGTAAAAGGCGATTATATGGGTATGTTAGCCACCGTAATCAATAGTTTGGCACTGCAATCGGCATTCGAATCGGCAGGACAGCCATCCAGGTTATTTACTTCTATCAGAATGGAACCTGTGGGCGAATATTTTAACCCCTTGCACATAAAGCAAGCATTTAAAGCCAAAGAAGTTGTAATTATTGCCGGCGGAACAAGCAACCCTTTTTTCACAACCGATACTGCCTCTGCTCTTAGAGCGGTTGAAATTGCTGCCGATGTTTTGCTAAAAGGTACCAGAGTTGATGGTGTTTATACCGCTGATCCGGAAAAAGACCCAAATGCCAAAAAATTTAATCAAATCTCATTTAACCAGGTAATTGAAAAAGATTTGAAAGTAATGGACTTAACCGCTTTTGCTTTATGCAAAGACAACAAAATGCCCATCTATGTATTTGATATGGATACTCCAGGCAACCTTAAAAAAGTAATTTTAGGCGAGGATATTGGCACTTTGGTTTCCTAATAAGGCATTTTTTTATAACTTTAAGCTGGATTTTGTAAAAATGTGTATTTTTGTTAAACGCAAAATATCAATGATATGAACGAAGATTTGGAATTATTGCTCGAAGAACTAAAAGAAAATATGGATAAAGCTATCCATCACCTCGAGAAAGAGATGTTAGCCATTAGAGCAGGAAAAGCAAATGCCCATATATTAGACACTATCAGAGTGGATTACTATGGCAGTGAAACTCCTTTAACCCAAGTAGCAAACGTTAGTGTACCCGATGCAAGAACAATAGCCATTCAACCTTGGGAAAAATCAATGATTGGCCCCATTGAAAAGGCAATTCTTGCAGCAAATTTGGGTTTTAATCCTCAGAACAATGGCGAAATAGTGCGTATTAATGTTCCGCCACTTACCGAAGAGCGAAGAAGAGATTTGGTAAAACAAGTTAAACATGCTGGTGAAGAAGCTAAAGTGGGAATTAGAAGTGCCAGAAAAGACGCAAACAACGACCTGAAAAAATTGCAAAAAGAAGGAATGTCGGAAGATTTAGAAAAATTTGGCGAAGATAAAGTACAGAAACTTACCGACGAATACACTTCAAAAGTAGACCTCTTGATTGAACAAAAAGAAAAAGACATTTTGACTGTGTAAATCTTGTTTTATAAATAGTTGCTGCAAAAAATGCAGCAACTATTGTTTTCAAATCCCCCCCTTCTTTTTTTATAAGGATAAATTTTATCTTGTAATATTCAAGCAATAAAATTGCATTGCTCAGAAGCATAGAGATTCAGTTTGGCCGAAAAAAAAAATTAATGTATTTTTCAAGTAGTATTAACCCCATAAATATTAAATTATGAAAAAATTTGCAGTTATTTTGGCCGGTTGTGGAGTATTCGATGGAGCCGAAATTCACGAAGCCACCATGACTTTATACGCCATCATGAAAAATGGAGGTATTTACGATATTTTTGCCCCAAACATTAATCAACATCATGTAATTAACCATATCACAGGCGAAGAGATGCCCGAAAACAGAAATGTATTGGTAGAATCTGCACGAATTGCACGCGGAAAAATAAATGACCTTAATGTGTTTAAAGCATCGGAATACGATGCCATTATTTTTCCGGGTGGCTTTGGTGTAGCCAAAAACTTTTCAGACTTTGCCTTTAAAGGTGCAAATCAAACAGTAAATCAACAGATTGAACAAGTAATTAAAGAAATGGCTGCACTTAAAAAGCCCATTGGAGCCTTGTGTATTTCTCCGGCCATTGTGGCTAAAGTGCTCGAAGGTGTGGAAATTACAATAGGTCAGGACAAAGGAACAGCCGATGCCATTGAAGCTATGGGAGCAAATCATATAAAAAGCATGCATGGCGAAGTAGTTATAGATACAAAATATAAGGTTGTTACTACTCCATGCTACATGCTTGATGCTAATATTCTGCATATTGCTGATGGAGCAAACAATCTTGTAAAAGCAATTTTCAAATTATTTGAATAAACCTTATTCAGTTGAAGTTTTACAATCTCATAAGGCGGATTCCTATAATCCGCCCTTTATTGCCACTATTGATAGGCACAATAATAGGGCATGAGATTAATTTTCCGAATACCGAAGCTACAATTGCTGCTGTATTACTTTCCCTGGCATTTCTTTTTTTTATTTCAAAAACAACAGATTTCGTAAGCAGAGGCATTTTATCTGCCTTAATTTGGTTATCAATTGGTGCTCTAAATGCAGATTTGAGCAAATCTGCTGATTTTGATTATTTCTTGGAAAATGCTAAAATTGTTGCATCTATAGCTGAGCAAGTTAATGAGCGAGATGATTTTCTAAAAATAAAACTAAAACTTCTCCAAATTAACGATACATCGGTAGGAAAGCAAAACTGGTATATCATGCTAAATTTGAAAAAAGATTCTCTAACTCCCCATTTAGACTACGGAAACAAATTATTTTTTGTTGGAAATATCGCACAAATAAAAAACCGAGGAAATCCTTACGAATTTGATTATCAAAACTTTTTACATCGAAAAAGAATAATTGCCCAAACCTATATTTCCAATAATAAATTTGTTGTGCTTAAAGGATTTGAAGGCTCTGCTATGCAGAAGTGGGCTTATAATGCCAGAACCTTTCTTTTAAATCAATATATCAAACAAAAAATCGAAGATCAGAATCTTGCTGTGCTATCAGCGCTCACCCTTGGTTACAAAGAAGATTTAAGCCAGGAGACCAAACAGCAATTTTCCGGTACTGGTGCTATGCACATTTTGGCAGTTTCGGGCCTTCATGTGGGTATTGTATATATGATAATTGCTAAGATTTTACAAATTCTGTTGGGTCGCAGATTCCCTTTCTTAAAATTTACAATTTTAATTCTCACTATTTGGACATTTGCCATTATAAGCGGTAGCTCGGCAAGTGTGCTAAGAGCATCGCTGATGATTAGCTTTGTTGCTCTGGCAACAACTTTTCAGCGAGAAAGCAACATTTATAATACCATTATCCTTTCCTCCTTTTTTCTTATTCTATTCAATCCATCCATCATTTACGAGGTTGGATTTCAATTGTCATACTTGGCGGTTATTAGCATTGTATGGTTGGTACCCATTATAGAAAACTGGTGGCACCCTAATAACACAATAATAAAAAAAATATGGTCTCTATTGGCCGTATCTATTGCAGCTCAGCTTGGTACAAGTCCTATTGCCTTATATTATTTTCATCAGTTTCCAAACTATTTCTTTATCACCAATCTGGCCGTTGTGCCCTTGGCCGGTTATATTCTCACTATTGCCATCATCTTTTTATCAATTTCCTTTATTCCTTTTATTTCCAATATTATTGCCTATTTACTCAATTTATCGGTAATCATTTTAAGATTTATTGTAGAATCTATCGATTCTTTGCCATATAGCAGCACTCAATTTATTCCCTTCAGCTTTATTCAGATTTTTATTGCATACGCATTGATTTTTATTGTATTTATGTTTATTCAGTATAAATATTACTTTTTACTCAGAGCTACAATGATAACTCTTTTACTCTTTGGAATAAGCCTAATAGGCAATAAACTTACGAATGCATTTCAAAACAGACTGGTAATCTATAATTCACCACCTAACGCCGTTTATCAGATTGTGAATGGCTCAAAATACAGCACTTACACGCAAGTAAAAGATTCCACAGCGCTATTTTATGTGGAACAAATGATAAAAAATTATGCGATGCATGCACACGCAGGAATTCAGCAAAATAAGCACTATTTTACCGAAAATCATGGCAATGAAGTTAATGTTTACCAATTTGGAAAACACAAAATTTTGTTTTTGAAAGATGATTACTTTAATCAAAAAAAATCTAATCAATTATTTGAATTAGATTATAT
The DNA here is from genome assembly GCA_020720625.1 of Acetofilamentum sp. Classification (GTDB taxonomy): domain Bacteria; phylum Bacteroidota; class Bacteroidia; order Bacteroidales; family DYOH01; genus DYOH01. The sequence continues at coordinate 64,240 of DYOH01000002.1, forward strand.
TGTATTAAATGAAGGTGCCGAAATTAAATTAGAAAATTTGCAAAACCTTTTCAAATTTAAAAGCATTATTTTCGACTCTTCGGTAAGCAGTTATAAAAGAAAGAGCTGGCTAAGTGAAGCAACGGACCTCAAAATTCCTGTACATGATGTAAAAGAGCAAGGTGCTTTTATACTTGAATTCTAAGTTTTAAATAAATTCCCAAACAAAACAAATAACCCGATATCTTACCCTAACCAGCCTTCCCTGTCCAAACTTCTATATTGTATTGCTTCGGCCAAATGATTGGGTAAAATGGCTTCTGACTTATCCAAATCGGCAATAGTTCGAGATACCTTTAAGATTCTGTCATACGCCCGAGCCGACAAACCAAGTTTTTCCATAGCAGTTTTTAATAAAGAATTTCCGGCAGTATTCAAAACACAATACTCCCGAATAAGCCTTGAATGCATCTGAGCGTTGCTGTGTATACCTTTGTGCTGTAAAAACCTATTCTGCTGAATTAATCTTGCATCCATAACCCTTTCGCGAATCTGAACACTGGTTTCATTATTGGCCTTATCGGTTAGCTTATCGTAGGGTACAGGAACCACTTCTATTTGAATATCAATACGGTCGAGCAATGGGCCAGAAATCTTATTCATATATTTCTGTCTTGCATTAATATGGCATACGCATTCTTTCTCCGGATGATTATAATATCCACAAGGGCATGGATTCATGGCTGCTACCAACATAAAACTACTAGGATATTCTACAGCAAAGCGGGCTCTGGAAATTGTAATCTTCCTATCTTCAAGAGGTTGCCGCATTACTTCGAGCACCGTACGCTTAAATTCGGGCAGCTCGTCTAAAAAAAGCACCCCATTATGTGCCAATGATATCTCGCCAGGTTGGGGAAACTGTCCTCCGCCTACAAGCGCTACATCGCTTACCGTATGGTGCGGCGATCTGAATGGACGGGCAAACATAAGAGATGTATTTTTGTCTATCTTTCCGGCCACAGAATGAATTTTGGTGGTTTCCAAGGCTTCTTGCAAACTTAATGGAGGCAAAATACCTGGCAAACGACGCGCAAGCATTGTTTTTCCAGCTCCCGGAGGCCCTATCAAAATAATATTATGCCCGCCCGCAGCCGCAATTTCTAAAGCTCTTTTTACGTTTTCCTGTCCTTTTACATCGGAAAAATCGAACTCAGGGTTATTTACATTTTTAAAAAATTCGTCGCGTGTATTTATTTTAGTGGCTTCTAGCTCTTTTTCCTGGTTAAAAAAATCGATTACCTCTTTTATATTGCTTACTCCAAAAACATCCAGATTATCTACAACAGCCGCTTCGCGGGCATTTTCAGACGGTAAGATAAATCCTTTAAAGCCCTCTTTCCGGGCTTGAATTGCAATAGGTAAAGCTCCTTTTATAGGTCTGAGTACGCCATCGAGAGCTAATTCTCCCATAATAATGTACTTATCTACATCAGAGTTAAGAATTTGCTCAGAACCTGCCAAAATTCCAATAGCCAGTGTTAAATCATAAGCTGTGCCCTCTTTCCGCAAATCGGCAGGTGCCATATTTATCACAATTTTCTTTCCGGGAATTTTGTATCCATGTGTTTTCAGGGCACTTTCGATTCGCTGCTGACTCTCTTTTACTGCACTATCCGGTAGTCCAACCATAAAAAAATTTACACCGATTGACACATTTACTTCAACAGTGATAGTGGTTGCATTTACTCCAAATACTGCACTTCCGTATGTTTTAACAAGCATTTTCTCTTTATTTAAAAAGTTCTTCGATATGATGAATCAATCCATGGATAATTTTTATGTGTATCTCCTGAATTCTGTCGGAATAGCCAAAATGATTTACTCTTAATTCAATATCAGCAAGATGAGCTAATTTACCGCCATCTTTTCCGGTTAATGCAATTACTTGCATACCTTTAATACGAGCTGATTCTGCTGCATTGATAATATTCGCAGAATTTCCGCTGGTGCTAATAGCAAGCAGCACATCGCCAGATTTTCCCAAAGCTTCTACATACCTCGAAAATACAAAATCATATCCAAAATCGTTGGCAGTGCAGCTAAGATGCGTTGGGTCTGAAATGGCAATGGCCGGATATGCCTTTCGATTCTCTCTGAATCTGCCGGTAAGCTCTTCGGCAAAATGCATTGCATCGCTCATAGATCCACCATTTCCGCAGCTTATTACTTTTCCGCCGGTTTTTATACTATTAGCCACTAAATGAGCTGCTTTCTCAATCAAAATAAAGTTTTCAGAATTAGCGATAAAATCATTCAGCACCTGCTGAGCCTCTAAAAAATCTTGCTCTATTATATTCTTCATGAAAACAAAAGTAAAAAATTACTGGAATTTTTATTTTGATTCACTAAAATATTATAAACAAAAAAAAACCGCAAGTTTGAACATGCGGGAAAAGCCTTTTTCAAAAAAACCTTAAATTTGCTCCATATTTTTGTTCAAACGAATGGTATCGACCGGAAAACCTTGCTCGCTATATGTATATCGGATAAGTGATACCTTGCTCTTCTCACTTTCAAATGGCTTGCGATTTTCGTCCAACATTCTAATTTCGGAAATAGCACCGTGTATATCGTAAGTAAACTGCATAATTGGTGCAGAAGTTGTTTGTATTAACTCTTCGTTTTCGTTATAATAAATGCGCTCCGCTACATAACCTAAAGAATCTAAGCTTAATGTAAAGCGTGCCCATCCAAAAAACAAATTCGCATATTTGCCATCAATATTAAATACTTTAAAATCGAGCAAAGCACCTTTCTCATTGGATTCAAAGGTAAAATAGGAAACTCCGTCATCACCACAATTATCAGCTGTGCAATTATAAAGCTCATCATCAATATAATTGGCCATACGGGTTACGTAAGCATTGGCATCATAAGAAAAGCGTAACTCATAGAACGGACATGATTCGTTAAGTATTGTTTCCTTTCCGCCCAAATCAAAACGATTCTCTTTTACCATGCCATCTGCCAGAATTTCCCATTCATAACTTGCAATTTTATTGCTGTTTTCTATTTCTTCTCCTGGTGCATTTCTAAAACTCAAGCCGGTTCTTTCTCCTTTATGGTTTAAGGTGTATACAGATTGATACACTTTATCGAATGATTCTATTTGTTCACCTTTCATGTTGAAATAGTTATGAGTTTCCGTAGAATCCGTATATACCATTTGAACCTTTGCAGCAGCGCCTCTTCCATAAGGCAGCAAAATGCCATTGCGATTATACTCCAAAGAAATTAGTCTGCTTTTTGCATCGTATGTAAATTTATAATTATTTACTGTTTTAGCCTCATCTGGGCTTAATTCGTAAATACCCTTGGTAATGTCGTAGGGTGTTTCGGTGAACTGTAAATGCCTGTAAAACTTTACTAATACTCGCGAATTATTCTCCTGAACGAATTCGGACTGATTGTTTTTGCAGGAAATACCCATAAGTATCAAAAATGATAGGCTCAAAATGGCCATTAATTGTGTAGTTCTCTTCATTTTAATCGATTTATTTTGTGCGAATTTGCTAAACTTTTTACTCAAATGTATCCGATTATTTATAATCGATTTGGAATAACACTTTTTTGTTCAATCCGAAATGCAAAATTCTGTGGACTAATAGCAATATTAAACAGATTAAATTAGCTTTTATGAAAAAGATGTTGTTTTTCTTGAAGAATGGAATGGAAATAATAGATGAGTTCAGTCTAAAAAGATTGAAAAAATGATTATACCCCTGCCAGCGTTTTCTTAATTGACTTATAAACTGTTTAGTACAGTTACAGCATTTTATAAAAATCAACGCTGGCAGGGTTTTTAGACTAGACTCATAAATCCAAATTGATTTACATAGATATCTTTATACCGGTAGTATTGAAACGAACGGAAAATAATCTCCTGTCCGTAAGCAGAAAAAAGTGGATAGAACACAATCAAAAACAACCAGATTTTCGTATTCGCTTTTGGTAAATTAAACAATTGGGTGGGAACAAAAATATATGTCGAAGCCAACAAAAAAATAGCAATAGGAATTACCGGAAGGATATATTTCCTGATAGTATATGAATCCTTTGGCCATTGAATTAATTCCTTGAATATAAATAGTTTATTTAATCGAAAATACAAAAAGATAAAGACTAAAGCAGGTAATACAATTACCGAAGGGTGTAATACACTCTTATTCAATAAAATAAATAAAGGCATTCCAAAAAATAAACCTATAAATTCAAACCAAAGCCATATTTTTCATGCCATACTGCCTTTTTGGTAAAACCATTTTGAAAAAAACGAAACAAAGTAATAGAATACTTTTATTGGCGCTAGATAGCCACTTGCACAAATACTGCTTTTGAATAAAACTCAGCCCAAAGAGACAGCGTGAGCAGGAAATCCGGATTTTTTAGCATAAGCATTTCTCCTGCTTGAATTAGAACTCTCTTACCCAAACATATTATTGAACATCTGCCACTAAAAAGGTAAAGAAAAACAAAATCAGAATGCGGCAAATCCAAAGTAATATCTAACTTATCGCCTTGGTTAATGATTAAGGGTTTAATCAAATTTTCTTTGATATTTTGATACATGAAGTTAAAATCGGTACATTTACCAAAAGACTTCGTAAACCAGTCGCCTTCAAACATGTCAATCTCCATGCTTTTAAGTTGTTTACGATGATGTCCTTGGTGCACGAGTTCCATTTCTCCCTCCAAAACCATTAATTTTCGTGAAATCCCAAGTAACGAAGTAAAAACCGAAGTTTCTGCCTCAACCACTGCCGAACTTAGCCTGAAAAGAAAATCACGCTGATGCAATGAAGCATTTTCGGGATATATAAACAGTTGAGTAGTAGAACCACCTGTCCATAACGAAGTTTTAAAATCAATAATTGATAAAATCTTAGTTTCCATGTCTGTTTATAAACTTAGCCGGGTTTGTTGTTCCAATGCGAGTAGTTTCTTTTTTACCGGTAATCCGCCGGCATATCCGGTAAGCTTACCGTCGCTGCCTATTACACGATGACAGGGCACAATAATAGAAATGGCGTTTGCCCCAATAGCCGATGCCACAGCTCGAACCGCTTTCTCTTTTTCCACCCGATTAGCAATCGTTTGATAAGAAATCATTTGGCCAAATTCGATTTCCAATAAAGCATTCCAAACCTGCTGCTGAAAATGAGTTCCTGCCAACACCAATGGCAAATCGAAATAAACCCTCTCACGCAAAAAATATTCATCTAGTTGTTTTTTTGTTTCTTGCAAAATATCCGTATTCAATTCCAGAAAATCAGCATTTAAGGCTTTCTTTAAGCGAAAATCTATACTAGAACGCATTTTTCTATATTTCCAATCGGCCATACACAATTTGCCATCGTTTTCGCCCAAAATTAAATCCCCCACAGGTGATTTATAGTTCTGAAAATAAATTATTTTGTCCATCTTATTACTAAATTATCCTTAAAAAAACCTACCAGAATATTTCAAATAGCATTAATGTTTACCATATCTGCATGCAAGTTAGTAAAATCAAATCATCTAATATTCAATTACCAATCAAAAGATAGAAAAAAAACCGCAAGGTTAAATCCATTGCGGTATTTTATTTACTTTATAAAAAATATGGTATAAACGTTAGTCATTCAATTTCATATTATGATATACGGCACTTACATCCTCGTCGTCTTCAAATTTAGAGAGAAGTTTTTCAATCTGTGCCTGTTGCTCCTCGTTCAACACTTTATAATCCGTCGGAATACGGTCAAATTCTGCACTAATAATCTCTAACTCCTTCTCTTCGAGATATTTTTGAATAGGGCCAAATGCAGAAAACTCTCCGTAAATTTGCAATTCACCTTCATCTTCAAAAATTTCATCAGCGCCTAAATCTATCATTTCCAGCTCCAACTCTTCAATGTCGAGACCGTCTTTGAGTTTTATCTTAAATATGCACTTATGCTCGAATAAATAATCTACCGACCCCGAAGTGCTCAAAGCTCCACCCATTTTATTAAAATAGCTTCGCACGTTGGCCACAGTGCGCGTAGTATTGTCTGTTGCCGCATCAATAATAATGGCAACTCCATAAGGACCATAACCTTCGTAAACCATTTCTTTATAATCTTCCTGGTCTTTAGATACAGCACGTTTAATCGCCCTTTCGACATTATCCTTGGGCATATTGGCCGCTTTGGCATTTTGTATTAAAATGCGCAGCCTTGAATTTGCTTGTGGATCAGGGCCACCTGTTTTAACCGCCATAGCAATCTCTTTACCTAATTTTGTAAAGGTTTTGGCCATATTACCCCATCTCTTTAACTTTCTGGCTTTTCTATATTCAAATGCGCGTCCCATAAATAATATTTTTCTGCAAAAATGAATATTTCTTTTGAACAAATCAATCAATTTATTTTAAATTTTAGTGTTTAATAAGCTTTTCATTATGCCAGATTTTTTTTGTTATTTTGCGTCTTAATTTTTTGAGATGAACCGTTTTTCGAAGATAGAGGCTTTAAAAGCATATAAACAGCATATAGAAGTAGGCAAACTAATTGGTTTTGTGCCAACTATGGGTGCCTTGCATCAAGGACATATTAACTTAATGCTTGAAGCAAAAAGACAATGCGATGTGGTAATATGTAGCATTTTTGTAAATCCAACGCAATTTAATAATCCGCAGGATTTATTAAAATACCCCAGAACATTAGAGAGAGATTTAGAAATGCTTTCACAGGCTGGTGTGGATGTGGTTTTTACCCCAGAGGTTAAAGAGATGTATCCTGAAAAAGACGAGCGAATTTTTCACCTGTCACCATTAGATTTAGTCATGGAAGGAAAATTTCGTCCCGGACATTTTAACGGTGTGGCTCAAATTGTTTCCAAGCTTTTTGATATTGTTGAGCCCGATTTTGCCTTCTTTGGTGAAAAAGATTTTCAGCAACTGGCCATTATTCAAAAATTGGTAATAGATTATAAGTATAAAGTTAAAATTGTTCCTGTGCCAACGGTGCGCGAAGTAGACGGATTAGCCATGAGCTCACGTAATCTGAGACTTACTGAAGCACACAGAGATGCCGCACCATTGATTTATAAAACTTTAACACAAAGCAAGAAACTATTTCAGAAAGTCTCCGTACAAGAGACCGAAGAATTTGTAATGAATACCATTAATAAGAATCCATTTTTGGAAGTGGAATATTTTGAAATTGTAGATAGCACCAGTTTACAGAAACTATCACAAAAATCAGAATCAAATTATCCGGTGGCATGTATTGCCGTTTATGCCGGAGAAATTAGACTTATTGACAATATCAGATACTAATTTTTTTAACCATTTTATATCATGAACATACAGGTAATGAAATCGAAACTTCACAAAGTAGCTGTTACTGAAGCAAATTTGCAGTATGTAGGCAGCATTACTATTGATGAAGACCTGATGGACGCTGTAAACCTTATCGAAAACGAAAAAGTACAAGTAGTAAATGTAAACAATGGAGAAAGACTTGAAACCTACGTTATTAAAGGCGAAAAAGGCTCCGGTGTTATTGCGCTAAACGGTCCGGCCGCACGAAAAGTGGCTGTGGGTGATATTGTGATTATTATTGCTTATGCTACCATGGATTTCGAAGAGGCCAAAGTGTTTAAGCCATGGGTAGTATTTCCGGATATAAATACCAACAAAATTGTGTAAGTTTAAGCTCAAATTTATTCGAATTCATGGATTATCTGAATATTATACATAATAAAATATTTGCTTCTAATGAAAACCTGCAAGTTCTTGTTCAGCAATGGCAAGCAGATGCAAAAAAAGTAGTGTTTACGAACGGTTGTTTCGACCTCATTCATCAGGGCCATATTCATTATTTGATGCAAGCTGCTCAATTGGGCGATGTATTTGTTATTGGATTAAACTCCGATAGCTCTGTATCACGTTTAAAAGGCCCCAAACGCCCTATTATTGAACAGGATGGCAGGGCTTTGGCTCTGGCAGCCATGTTTTTTGTTGATTTAGTAATTGTTTTTGAAGAAGATACGCCTTTGGAACTTATCCAAAAAGTAAAACCAAAATATCTTGTAAAAGGCGGAGATTATTCGCGTGAAAACATCGTTGGTGCAGAATTTGTTGAAAGTATTGGTGGAAAAGTAGTTACAATTCCTTTTATTGAAGGGTTTTCAACTTCCAATATTGTTGAAAAAATAAAAAATACTTAATATGCTCTAATCCCGTTTGCATGCCAGAAATCAAATGCAGAACTAATTTTCATACCCATTCTTCATACTGCGATGGAAAAAGCGGAATTGAAGAAATGATTACTCAGGCTATTGAACTAAATTATACCCACTTGGGTTTTTCTTCACATGCGCCTGTCCCGTTTTATACTCCTTGGGCCCTTGCCGAGAATCAACTTGATAATTATTTTGCAGATTTAGATAAAAATAAGCTTATTTATCAGGATAAAATTAAAATTTATAGTGCACTCGAAATAGACTACCTTTCAAATTTGCCTAATCGAATACACCAATACAATACTGACAAACGTTTAGATTATACAATTGGAGCAATACATTTTCTGGACTATTACGAAAATGGCGAAGCTTTTGACATTGCCGGAAAACCGCATCTCTTTAATAAAGGTTTGACGGAAATTTTCGATCAAAATAAAAAGAAATTAGTAAACAGATATTTTGAGCTTCTCAATTTAATGATTGAACAAAAACCAAGCATCATTGCGCATCTCGACTTTTTAAAAAATCAAAATAAGGTGCATCAATTATTTAACGAAACTGACCCATGGTATCGTACATTAATACTTGATACATTCCAAAATATCAAAAAAAACAATTGTATCCTGGAAATAAATACACGAGGAATATACAAGGGAAGAATTGATGATTTTTATCCTTCAGAAACTTTTTTTCCCTTCCTCAGGAGTTTAAACATACCAACTATTATTAGCACAGATGCTCACCACATAAGTGAGCTCGACGCTCTTGCCAATATAGCTTTGCAAAAAGCCATAGAGCATAAACTCCTAATCGTTAAAAGCCTGTAAATTAATCTTTTAACCAGACTTACATATCTGATTTAAGCGCTTTTTGTCTAATATTTTAATTAACTTACCATCAATGGCTATAATTTCATCCTGATGAAATTTTTGAAGCGTTCGTGAAACAATCTCCCTTGAATTTCCGGTTAGATTTCCAAGTTCACATCTTGTTAATGGCAAAGTAAATGCATCAGCATTATAGATACTCTCACTAAAATACAATAAAGACTCGGCCAATCGTCCGGCACTTTGCTTTTGCATACGGTTGAAACATGCATTTAGATACTCCAACTCACTTTTACACAAGCTCAGAATAATATCGTAAGAAAAGTCGGAATTAACCCTAAGCAACTCATTAAATACGTTAATATCAATAATACAGGCAGAAACATCAGTAATAGAAACAGCAGAATAATGATTAATTTTATCGCCAATAGTTGTCGGAAGTCCCAAATACGCCGGAGCTTTATTAATCTTTAAAATCTGTTGTCGTCCATTTATTTCGAGGGTTGTTTTAACTAATCCTTTGCGGATGTATATAATGTTGGAGCTTAAAGCATTCTGCTTAAAAATTACTTCACCGGCCTCATATTTAACCTGACCACAATTGCTCTCCATCTTGCTCAATTGCTCTGCATCCAGATTATGTGCAGCCTCCGATTTACTTAAACATTTGTAACACTTCATTACTAATAATCTATGAATACTGCAAAATTAAGCTATTTTTTGCCATTAATGTCCAAAATAATGTGATTTAGGACACTAATCGGACAATAGGAAACATGTTATCAAATAGAAACCTGTCGATATTCTGTTTTAATATACATTCTGATGATTTCAAAAAAAAATTGTATATTCACATCCTGTAAAATTACTTTATTTATTTTATCAATCATCAAGTATCATGAAAACAATCGTAATTTACTTCGCACTTATTATGCTTTTTTCGCAATGTAACTCTAAAACTGAACAATCCAATGAGTTTTCAAAAACAACTGAAGATTCTATAAAAAACACGGCGAAACAATTAAGTGAAAATCTTCAAAATTTCGAAGAACTAAATTTCGACAAAAAAAAATTAAGTAATCAGGAAAAAACACTTATTGCCGAAAAAATTAAAGGCGTTCTTGTAGATGGAAAAAAATGGCGCGATGCCAAGGGCGAAAATATTGCTTTATTCTCTGAACAAACAACATTTACTAAAGTTCCGGAAGCAGAAGGTGAAAGTTACTTAAGCATTTACCTGCACGCATACCATTTTGTTATAGAAAACAATAACTATAAACTGATAAGAGAAGTAAAAGATTTTGAAAAAGATTGCTTTTTTGATAACAGAGCCAGATTTATTGAAGAATCTTTTCAGATTTTTGATTTGGATGGAAACAATTTTGGCGAATTATTTTTCATGTATCGTTTGGGTTGTTCGAGCGACATTTCGCCTGACCCTATAAAATTAATGATGCTGGAAAACGGAGAGAAATATGCCATTAGGGGAACAACCCTGGTTTACATTGCCCCAAATGAACCGGAAATAGGAGGAGAAAAACAAATTGATCCGGAATTTACTAAAATAGCTCCACAGCTATCTCAAAAAGCCAGTGAAATATGGGAAAACTTCAAAATAGCCAATTCTATTAATACAAAACGCAATATATACATAGATGCAATTCAGAAATACGTTAAGTACGCCATAGGTGGTGTAGAACCTATCTGGAAATTAAGTATATATGACGAAAAGCTTGAGTTTACTGAGGCTTTGGGCGAAAAACCAATAAATTACGATATAATTGAAATAATCCCTATCGAATTAGGCTATAGCATAGTAGCCCAAAAAAGCAGGAGTAAAGCTGAAAGCTTCATTTATGTGCAAATTGAAGAAAAAAAATGTAGCGATGGAATGTCGGAAGATGAATATCCGCTTTCTGTTTACGTAAGTATCAATGAAAAGCAACTCTACGGTTGCGGCAGATTAAAATAGCATATTTTCGGCAAAATAATTATGAAGCAAAAATCGATATATATCTGTCAGAATTGTGGATATCAATCTTCTAAATGGCTTGGAAAATGTCCCGAATGTGGAAATTGGAACACATTTTCTGAAGAAATTCAGGAAAAAACAATAGCCGCATCACAAGCTAAAAGCTTTAAAAAAGCCGCAATCATTCAAAAACTATCCGAAATAAAAAGTAAAATACTGGAAAGGATAGATATGCAAAGTACGGAATTAAACAGAGTTTTAGGTGGTGGATTGGTTCCAGGCTCAGTTGTATTAATTGGAGGTGAGCCAGGTATTGGAAAATCTACGCTTTTGCTTCAAACGGCACTAAAAATGAACAAACAAAAAGTGCTTTACATATCTGGCGAAGAAAGTGCTGAGCAAATCAACCTTAGAGCTCAAAGAATTGATTTCGAAAATGAAAATTTATATCTCTTAACCGAAACCATTGTCGAAAACATTGTTTTTCAAACAAAGGAAAACAACCCGGATTTATTGATTATTGATTCGGTTCAAACCCTACAAAGCGAGAAGCTGGAGTCAGCACCCGGAACAGTTTCGCAAATACGAGAATGCAGCAACGCCATTATTGAAATGGCCAAAACCCTTAATATTCCGGTTTTTTTAGTTGGACACATTACAAAAGACGGCAGTATTGCCGGCCCCAAAGTATTAGAGCACATGGTAGACACGGTATTGCAATTCGAAGGCGATCAACATTATATGTTCCGGGTATTAAGGGCACTTAAAAACAGATTTGGCAGCACATCAGAAATGGCCATTTTCGAGATGCAAAGTAGCGGGTTAAGAGAAATAAACAACCCATCGGAACTATTGCTTAGTATGCACAACGAAGATTTGAGCGGCATTTCTGTTACATCGGTAGTAGAAGGAGCCCGCCCCATTATGCTAGAAGTGCAAGCACTTGTTAGCACTGCAGCCTATGGCACACCGCAAAGGGCATCTATTGGTTTCGACCATAAAAGATTAAATATGTTGCTAGCAGTACTTGAAAAAAAACTACATATTAGAATGAGCCAAAAAGATGTTTTTTTGAATATTGCGGGTGGTTTGAAAATAGATGATCCAGCGGCTGATTTATCTGTTATTTCCTCCATTTTATCGAGCGAACTAGATATGGCTATAGATAAACAGATTTGTTTTGCCGGTGAAATAGGACTATCAGGAGAAATAAGACCTGTGCCTAAAGTGGAATTGCGTTTATCGGAAGCAGAAAAACTAGGATTTAAGGAAATATTTATTTCTGCCTATAACCAAAAAAAAATTGTAGGACATTACCAAATCACTATCCATTATGTAAGCAAAGTAGAAGAAGTTTTTCGGCGGATATTCAATCAAAGGTCTAAAGAATAATACAATTTTTCAGAAAAAAACGCTTTAAGCTCCTAGAACTGAATGCCTATCAACAAAATGTCATCTGTCTGAAACATAGATCCTTTCCAATCTTCATGACATTGGAGCAGGTTTTCTTTTTGAGTGGTACAATCCATGGTATGCATATCGTATAAAACTGATTTTAAACGTCTCATCATAAAACGTCTGTCTCTATTCCCCCCCATCTGATCGGCATATCCATCAGTAAACAAGTATACCATATCCCCCTTTTTTAAGTCAATCTGCTTTTCTGAAAACTCAATTTGCATAACAGAAGCACCAATTTCTATCATGTCTGTTCGAAAAATTTCGGTATTTTCGGCCCTAATTCGTATCAAAGAATGATAAGAGCCAGAAAAAGATACATTTTCACGATTTTTACCTATTCTACAAATAATCAAATCCATACCTACTTTAAGCGAAATTTTTTCATTTCGACGAAAAGTGCGATAAAATTCCGTATTCAAAAATAATAATATCTGAGAAGGCTTTTCAAAATGATATTCATAAATGGCTTTGTGCAAAAAATTTGATGCCACAAAGGTTAAGAATGCACCGGGAACACCATGTCCGGTGCAATCAATAACAGCGATATAATCTGCATCCGATGTGCTAGTTACCCAATAAAAATCGCCGCTAACTATATCTTTTGGTTGGTTAATCACAAAATGATGGGGAAATATTTGTGATAAAAATTTATCTTCGGGCAAGTATGTTGCTTGTATTCTCCTTGCATACTCAATACTCTCAAAAATTTCGAGACTTTGATCTTCTAAAAATTCTTTTTGCTCCAAAATTTTCTCATTTTGTGCTGACAGCTCTTCGTTTTGAATCTTTGTCATAGCCAATAACTCGTCTACCCTGGCCTTTTCTGAAGCCAATTGCATTTCGTTCACAAAATCATGATATCTAGATTTACTATTCAAATAATTAAAAATAAAACCTACAATCAGCATTGGCAACAAATTACTAATCAAAACCATTTTATTCTTATCGAACGCAGGATGATAAACCACAAGATACAAAAAAGCAAGAAACGGAAGAAAATAAACCAAAAATGCATATATTAAATTAGTTCTCAGCTCATAAGAAAAAATCAACAAAATAAGAACTGTTCCAGTAATCGAACTAGAGAAAGCAGGCTTTTCAAAATTATTAATACTTATCAGATACATCATCAATACAAGATTTACCAAAAGAAAATTATAAGTATAATATATAATCCACTTATTCTTTAAGTTAAGAAAATGTATAGCCAATGAAATTAATATTATTGCGGTTGGAACAATCCGAAGATAGAATATCTCCATATCTAAACGAATGTAAATATCTATTAAAGAGAACAAAAAAATAAATCCCAGAGCAAGAAAAAGCTTTAATGAGAAATGCTTATTCACTGCTTCGAGATAATATTTTTCTAAATAATACTTATTCAGCATTTAAGAAGTAATTACTGTAAAAAAATAAACAGTAACAAGAAAGCGAAAATTCGACGAAATAACAAAAAAAGTTCCTCAATTAAAGTATAAAATAAAACACTTTATTTGCAGAATGAGGAACTTGCTAAAACAACGAAAAGAAATTCTATCGTCTGCCCGATATTATAGTTTATATTTTATACCAAAAGAAAATGCTCTTCCTTTTGAATAACGCCTATGATCAAGATATTCTTCATAATCATATACGGCTCTGAATTCTGAATTTAAAATATTATCAGCCGAAAATTCTATACCCAAATGCTCTCCAATGTTTTTAGAAACATTAAAATTAAGTGCCGGTTCGGGTAATTCATAGATATATGGAGTAGCTAACTCCGTTATCAGCATCAATTTTTTACCGGAAACATTAAACCCGATATTTGCATCCCAACCATTCTCCTGGTTTGAATAGCTAAAATATGTGTTAATCACATAAGGAGCCTGTCCAACCATAGGTCTTGTTTTGGCATCTCTCAGATCTTGTAAATCTTTCTGTATTTCAACAACAGATTTTACATAAGTATAATTGGCACCAAGCGACAATCCAGAAACAATAAAATCCAAGGATTTTCTTAACTCAGCTTCGATACCGTATAAATAGGATTCTTCGGAATTATCATAAGTTACTTCAAAATTGGCCGAAGCAGCACTTAAACGCATTTCAATCGGGTTTGTAAAATGCTTATAAAATGCACTAAAGGCAAACATCTCTCCACGGTTAAAGAAATACTCATATCTAAAGTCCAAATTATCTATTTTTGCCTCTTTTAAATCGGGATTACCATTCACACGCATGCCGGCTTTATAATCATAAAAACTTTGTGGTGCAATTTCCTTAAACAATGGTCGGGCAAGTGTACGAGAAAAAGCTACCCTCAAATTCATATCATCTATTATTTTGTAGCTAATATTTACCGAAGGCAAAATATTCGTTTGTGGTAATGTTCCTTTGGCATACTTAGCATCATTTTGTGAGATAAGATTTTCGGTTTCAATCAATAATTTTTCTAAACGGGCCCCTGTAACAATGCGCAATTTGCTGCCAAGAGCAAAATCGGCCATCCCATAGGCAGATGCCACCGTTTGAAACGCATAATAACTATTTATCAAATCGTTATTTATATCAGCTGTATAAAAAACGCCATTAATGTTATCCGATGAAATAATATTATCTAAAAGAACATTGTAATTTCCGTCCAATTGCACATTTCCTAAATATACAGCATTGTCAGAACGCAATTCAAATTTATTTTGAGATGCATCTCTTCGTTTATATAAGTAGCTTGCTCCGAATTTTAATTTTGAATTTTCGCCTAAAATATTTAAAGGTAATTCATAATCTACTCTGTTATCAAAATTATACTCCTTAAAATCTCTGTAAATTCGCGATGGTAAAGAATTGGTCTGAATTCTGTAAAGCGTATCGCCACTGTATGGTTCAAACAAGTTGGTATAAAAACGAGCATCTGGCTCATTTTGAGTCATTAGTGTAAATGATGCTCCCCACTCTAATTTATGTTGATTGTTTAGGGTATGTTTACCGTTTATTTGCGTTGAAGAGAAAGCTCTTTGTAAATAGCTAAGATTTCTTTCTTGCATAAAAGTCTGGGGTCCTTCGTAATAATAATGTCCAATTCTATATCTGCTGGTGCTCTCATTGCCCATATTATTTACAAATCTAATTCCTACCCTATTCTGGTCGTTTAGTTTGTAACTAAAGTTTAATAAGCTGGCAATTTTGGTACTATGATTTCCAACTCTGTCGCTCAAAATTTTATCGGCGCTAGAAATAGCCCCATTATAATTTCCAAAAACACCATTCTCGTAATAATCATAATCGTTCGAATAACTCAAAGAGAAATTGAATCCCAGAGGTTTATTCAAAAAATCTGTTTGATTTCCAACAGTAAATTTGTGGCTTTGATCCATAAACGACATCTTTTCCATGGGAGCTACTTCCTTGTTAAAAGCTTTAGAAATATCCCCCAACTCATCATAACTGTAGTAAACAATGTTTAGCTGTTCAATATTTTTCGCAGCCATATCGTCTAAAACAGTTTGAACAGACGATGGAATTGCACGGCTGCCATTATCAAAACCAAACCAGTCGGAAACAGGTGTATTATAGCTTAAAAAGTTTTTGTTAAAACTACTTTGAGTGTTAAATGTAAAAGAACTCGACCAAGTAAGCGAAAGCTCATCAGGAAAATCTCGTGTAACAATATCTACCTGACCTCCCGTTGACTCAGAAGGCATATCAGGAGTGAATGTTTTCTTTACCGTTATATTTTGAATAATACTACTGGGAAATAAGTCCATTTGAACACTATTCTTTTCGGGGTCTAGTCCTGGAATTTCAGCCGAATTCAATGTTGTTTTGGTATATCTCTCGCCCAAACCGCGAACAAACACATACTTTCCTCCCTGAACCGAAATTCCGGTAACCCGTTTTAAGGCAGACGCAGCATTCCCATCGCCAAGCTTCGAAATTTGCTCCATCGAAATTCCATCCATCACGCCACTGGCCTTTTTTTGCATAATCATCATAGAGGACTCGCTTCTGCGCACAACTTCAGCAGAAACCACTACTTCACCCACATCAACGCTCGCTTCACCTAAAGTAACATCTAAGCTGGTGGTTTCGCCTCCTTTAATAATTATGTTTTCGAGTGTTTTTGTTTCGTAAGAAATAAAAGAATAGGTAACTGTATATACACCTGGTTGTAGTTTAAGGCTATAGGAGCCATCGAAATCCGAGATAGTTCCAACACCAGGCAAGGATGGAACTAATACATTAGCACCAATAAGCGCTTCATTATTGGTTTTATCGAGAATTGTACCTTTTAAATATCCTGTTTGTGCATTTGTTGCCAAAAACAAGGATAATACAGAAAATAAAATAAATATCTTTTTCATTTTTTTATAACGTTATTTTAGACTTTAAATAAAAAGATAAAAGGTGGTAGTCTGCAAACTACCATCCCCTTATTTTTTGAATTAGTTTAATTATGATTGCTTATTTAGAACGAGAATACAAAGTCCATCCAGCTGTCCAATTAGTTCCGCTAGGATCAAATGCACCTTGAAAAGTTACAGGCGAAAACCAATTATCGCTAGCAGCAACACCTGCGTTAGCTTTTCCTGTAGCAGGAACAAAAGCTTCACCAAATAAATCATCGTCGCTGGTATTTCCATTGCTTGTAAAATGCGATTCTAATTTAGTTTGAGCATCGGCAGGAGCAGTACCTTTTTCATTATAATAGCCGATAAGAGCATCAACATCTACAAAAATATTATTTTTTAGCATCAGATTTCCATTAAGGAACATATCATAGCTACTGCTACCTTTATCGTTTCTGAACTCAACCTTAACTCCAACTTCCGCATAGGCAAAAACACTGTTTGCATAAGTTCCACCTGCATTGTCGCGGAATACCATAATTTTAGTACCATTGTTTACATAAGTAGCATTGTAAATAACCGGCATTGCATAAGGAGTTCCAGCTTCGTTGTCGCTAGGGCCACCGTCTTGCTCTGCAGAATAATCACCCACAACATCGTCCTGAACAGCAAACCAGAATTGACCTTTACCATGAAATCCCTGGTCGTAATCGTAAGAATCATCACCGCAATAAGCCACTACAGCGTATTTTACACTTGGTGCACCACCAAAAAATTCAATACCATCGTCAATGTTTGAAATAATTTCAACATACTCTATTACAGTTGCATTACCTACAGCACCCAAAGTTAGTCCGTTAATCTCATTACCGGCACCAATATCGGTACCACCATGACGAATAGATACATATTTTAAAACACCGGAATTGTCAGCATCGTTAGTACCACCATATAATCCACGAGACTCAGTCTCAGGAATTCCTTCAATCTGTTGGTCTACCAGATTATTTGTAGTTGCTTTACCTAAAACAATTATGCCACCCCACAAACCTCTAACGTTTGTGCCATAAACAGAACCTTCGAAATTATCTCCTAAACCAGTAAAAACAATAGGAGATGAAGCAGTACCTTCTGCCTTAATTTTACCACCGCGGGCAACAACCAATGCTGAAGCATTTTCACCTTGTCCTGGTTTACCTTGAACCATTGTTCCTGCTTCGATAGTTAAAGTTTGACCATCATTTACAAAAACCAAGCCATCAAGCACATAAGTTGTATCTGCCGACATAGAATAATTACCACCAAAACCGGCACCTAAATCTTTAATAGAAACGGTTACAGTTGCTTTGTCAACAGTGTAAACGGTTGTACCAATTTTGTAATCATCTTCTGTTACTACATCAACAGGATTTACATCATCAGGATTACAGGCTGTAAAAAAAACGCCCAATCCAAGTAAAGCGATTAAATAAAATTTAATTGATTTCATTTTAAATTTGTTTAATTTTGATGCTGCAAAGGAAGCCATATACTTTGAAGTATGCATTAAGGCTATTTGAAATAAACATTAATGATGGAGCAAATGAAAATGATAAACACCAAATTTAAGGAGTGTGATTTAATTATTTAGTAACATTAATTTAATTTATGATTTGAAAAAAGCCACCAATATTGTATTAAGAAGTTAATTAATTATATATTCACATGGAAAACTCAGAATACACGCTATTACTCGTCGACGATGAACCAGATATATTAGAATTTGTAGGATATAATTTAAAAAAAGAAGGCTTTAATGTATATTCGTGTGGTAACGGCAAAGAAGCGATAAAAAAAGCCAGAGAAATTATACCCGACTTAATTCTTTTAGACGTAATGATGCCTGAGATGGATGGAATAGAAACTTGTGAAGAGCTTCGAAAAATCGATACCTTAAATAATACAGTAATAGCAATGCTAACCGCCCGCGGCGAGGATTACTCGCAAATTGCCGGTTTCGATGCAGGAGCTGATGATTATATAACCAAGCCAATAAAACCTAAAGTACTGATAAGCAGAATAAAAGCGCTTCTAAAACGAACAGAAAGATTAAATAATCCGGAAAAGGAGCTTACCGAATTTCTGCAACTAAACGAATTAAAAATAGACCTGGAAAAATATATCGTTTATATAGATAATAAAGAACTTAATTTGCCCAAAAAAGAATTCAAACTGCTATATTTATTAGCATCCAAACCAGGAAAAGTATTCACCCGCGAAGAAATTTACAGTGCAGTATGGGGAGACAATATAATTGTTGGAGACCGAACAATTGATGTTCATATTAGAAAACTTAGAGAAAAACTTGGTGATAAGTACATAAAAACGATTAAAGGAGTTGGCTACAAATTTAACGATTGACAAATTTGTATAACAGATGCAAAAAATTTAATCAAATATTTGATTTTTACCAAAATTTGGTTTATATTTACCCAAAATACGCCAAAACTAATTATCATGTTAGTGAAAATTAAATTAAAAAACACCGGAAATACTATTCTGGTAAATGATAATGTCTATGAATATGTAACGGGCAATGCATATCTTGCTCAAATAGAATTTGTAAAAAACCTGCGAGAACATTCTTTGGGTTATGCTTTTTTTCAAAAACATTGGAAACAAGCATCGGGAAGTTATAAAGTAGAAACCATTTACTTGCATAGGCTAATTGCAGAGAAATTTATTTCGCAAATGGAAAGCAATGAACCTTTGTATGTTCAATTTAAAAATGGAAATAACAAAGATTGCCGTCTCGAAAATCTGGCTTGGGTAAATAGAAGCAAGCTTGTTAGAAATACCAAATATGTGCAAGGAAAAACGCAATATAGAGGTGTATCTAAGGTTGATAAAAAATATAGAGCTGTTATTTACCACAAAAACGAAAGAATCTTTTTAGGTAGATTTGATACCGCCGAAGAAGCAGCTTATATTTATAATAAAGAAGCCGAAAAGATTTTTGGAAAAACAAGAAGCCTTAACAAATTGCCCAAAGACTTAACAGAAGAGTTTGACAAAAAATATGCCAAATAAAAAAGAGGCATAATAATGCCTCTTTTTTATTTTAATTATCACTTTTGAATAATTCTAATTCCCATTTTCTGATTTTGTATGCATAATCAGAGCGAATTTTTTTTGCCTTCCCGATCTTATAGTAACAATACGACAACCAAATTGTATCGATTTCTTCATTATTTATAATGGCCTGTTTAAGATTCGATTGATTAAATCGACCAATTCCTAACGAAAAAACAAAATGCGACATTGCCAGTTTTTGATTGTTACTTAAATGCGGCATACACAAAGTTACATATCTCAAAGCTTTATCAAAGTCCTTTCTTAATATCAAATCAGCTTGTTTTTCGCTAATAATTTCTGGTAGGCTTTCTGAAATTTGTAGCACATGTCCGTATCCTATCGTTGTTACTCCGGCAGCACATTTGTATTTTACAGGCATAAATCCTTCATGTTCTTTAATATAATTAATTACATGATTGTATTTTATATGCCATTTCATCTCCTGCTCAAAACTATGTAGCTTTTGCTGATACTGAACTTGGCTGTCGGATTTCAGAGATAATATTGATGATGGTATACTAATTAAAATGAAAAACATAAAAAATTTCTTCATTTTCGAAAAACGTATACTTCGTTTACAAATATTAGCTTTAATAATACAATTCAAGTTCCTGAAATTGTAGTTACCTACACTACACCTCTCTTCACCATTTTTAATCTAACTATTTTCATTTTAATGATATTTATCGTATTACACAACTGTATAATACTAATTTTGATGCAAATATACATAAAAATATTTATAAACAAAACTTTTAATGACATTTTTGATTAAAAAAAAAACCTTTTATGTAATTACATATTTATGAGCTACTTAGCGCTTTATGTTTTGTGCAAAAAATATGTGGGATTTGGATAGTATACTCATCCAAATCCCACATTGATAAATATTTTATTAAAATGCGCGCTTATTCGTCTGACTTTGCAACAAAAGAAAATGGTATTCTAAACATGGAGCTAAGTTCCTCTCCTAACTCATTCATATCCTCGTCTGATTCTGCAAAAATCCAATTAACTTCTACATTTTGATTATTACTAACCAAAGTTTCAAGAATTTTTAGAATTTCAAGCAATGCGCTTTTACTCGAGCTATTTAAATAAGAATAATAAAAATCCATCACCAATAGATAATATTGGCCGGGCTTTATAGAATCGAGCCATTCAATAACAACCTCGTAAACCTTTAGGGCATTGGGCGGATATGAAGGCCCACTAATTTCAACCTTTCCTTTTTTCGAATCAATTCTAATTAAGGGAGAATCTTTTGTAGCTTCTATTAATATCATTTGTGTGGTATTTATACAAAAATACAAAAATTATAAAGTTAAACAAATAGAATATCGGAATAATAATTTCTGTATTACACATAGATTAACAATTGCGCTTGGAAAAATAAGGGCAATACGCTATATTTGCAAAAAAATTACAATCAAAATGTTAAAACGGTTTATAAGCATCATAGCATTAACAATCATATTAAGTTCATTTACTGAGAATAATTTTCGTTCGATTGATAAAATCGAAGAGAGAATAATTATCAATGCTGGTTTATCTCCTGAGCAACAAAAGCAGATTCAAATTATCGATTCAAAAATAATCGGGCTTTATAATCAATTCATCAGCAATGAAAACATTGAATTCGAAGTATTTAAGCATGCATATTTAGGTTATAACAATCTAATGAGAAAGAATTTATTGCGGAATGACAGTTTATTAACGATAGTGGATTTTTCGAAACCAAGTTCGGAAAAGAGATTATTTACTTTTGATTTGAAAAATAATAAAGTTATTTATAAAGAATACGTTTCGCATGGAGTAAACAGTGGCTCTTTATTCGCCGAAAGTTTTTCTAATAAGCCTGGTTCTCAAAAAAGTAGTCTTGGATTTTACATTACCAATGAAACATATTTTGGAAGCAATGGTTATTCTCTAAAACTAGATGGTTTAGAGAAGGACATTAATGATAATGCGCGCATTAGGGGAATTGTAATTCACGGAGCCAATTATGTAGATTCGATTTTTATTTTGCAAAACAATAACCGACTTGGACGTAGTTTTGGTTGCCCGGCATTACCAATGCAAAGTTACAAACAAATAATTGAAACTATTAAAGATAAGTCGTGTTTCTTTATTTATGCTCCTGTGAAAAATTATTTTCAAACATCTGTTTTTCTAAATCCATTAACTAATGGACATCTTAATAGCTAGCGTATTTTTTCTTGAGAGAAGCTATTAAGTTTTTTTCATATCGGTAAACGTCTGCATAAAAGAACAGATTATTCTTATTGTCGGCTTCAACTGTAATATATCTAATTAACACCGGAACTGGCTCTTTTAATGATACATGTCTTTGCATGTGATTTTTTCTATATTCCAGCAGGGTATCGATAAATGTGCTTCGACCTTCTGATTTTAGCAGGAGTTGTGCAAATTCCCATGGATTTTCTAATCTCACACATCCATGGCTATAAGCTCTAATATCTCTCAAAAAATATTGCTTGGAAGGTGTATCGTGGATATATACATAATGCTCATTTGGAAAAATAAATTTGATGGTTCCCAATGAATTGGAGTTTCCACCTTCCTGAATAAAAGAATATTCAAATCTTGATGTGCTTACTTGTGTCCAATCGACATCTCTAACGTTTACAGCTTTTAAATTTCTGTCGTAAACCACATAATTATTCTTTAAGACATAGGCGGTATCCCTCTTAAGCTTTGGAATTATTTCTTTGAAAGTAATTGATGGAGGAATATTCCATTGCGGAAAAGTTATAAAATACTCCATAGTATCTGTAAATAATGGTGTTTTATTTGCTGGTAGCCCAACAACAACCCTATGCTCCTTAATAATTGTATCATTTACATAAAATCTTAATTTATAGGAGGGTAAATTTACGTAAATATATTTTTGCGGCCATTGATTTTCCCACTTTAATAATTCGAGAGCCAATAAAATCTGCCAATATTTTTCCAAATTTGATTTTTGCAAAGCTTCTAAAGTATACTTCCCAATTTTTCCATCTTGATTGAGGCCATTAAATCTTTGAAAAATGCGCAAGCTTTGAATGAAAAGCGAATCCTCAATTTGAGCATCAAGTGAATCGTGATCATTCCTGAAAAAAAATTGTTGTTCTAAAGTGGGACCTATAATGTTTTTTTGATTATTCTGAATCAGGAAGCCATTCTTAACCAATACTTCTCGGGCTAACTGATAGGCTCTAATAGAGTCATTTTTGGGATCCGGAATAGATATTTTCAAAGAATCCAAACTGTTATGCTCGATAAACCACTGGTAAGCATTAAGCAAATCGCGATATTTTTGAGTAGGTGGCTGCAAACCCAATAATGTAGAAACAAACTGCTTATTCTTTAGGGCAAGGTTTATTAAAGAAGTCAATTCTGAGTTAGAAATAATCATCTTTCTTTCATATCCCAGCGTATCTGCCGGAAGCATACCATTATGCAAATGTCGGGCAAAATGAAAAACAGCTTCGGAGAGCAAAATTTCGAAATCGCACACATTTTCTAATTTTCTATATAATACAAGCGAATCCTGAAATTGGTTTCGAATTTTAAGAATTTGCTCGAGATTATAAAATTGAGGCCAAAGCCCATAATTACGGGCATTTTGGAGCAAGTGAATTAGGGAATCAGCAGTGGTTGTAGGAAGCAGATTGCTTGTCCAGGCAGGCTTGAAGAGTCTCCTTCTGTAAAAAAGTCGAATATCATTTGAAGTATAAAACCGGGCACCTGGATATGCAAAATCAAGCGAATCAGGAATATGAGCAAATCGAGTTTGATAAAAATACAATGCAACGCCCTCGGCTTCTGGAAGATTTTGTAATGCTATATTCTTTTCGTTCTTATTGCAAGCAAACAATGTCAACAAAAAAATAAGCATTATGCTTTTTAAAAAATTTAGCATAGTCCTTTGGATAATAATAATAAAAAAAATGCTTTAGTTTGTAAGACCAAAGCAATATATCACTTTTTTTAGAATTTTTCAAGCATTATGCATCATTCTTCCATAATTTTTCTATAAGCTTAATAATTTTGTCCAAGTTTTCAGCATCTATTTCGAGTTTATCGGCCAATTTTAAACACATGTCGTATTCAGTCTGATGTACTTTGCCATCGACCATAGCCAAGTGCACTAAATCTGCCAGGTACTCTTCCCTTTCATCCATATTTTGAGGTATCTGAAATGTAAACGATGAAACCTCTTTCATCCATTCATCCCAATTGGCAACACTAATGCCTACATCTTTTGCTTTGTTTACAAGAAAATTTATCTCCTCGGCATTAAATCCATTATTCGAAAAACCTAATGCCATTAAATTCTTAAAATGCTCAAGATTAAGATTATATTTTTCTTTTTCCTGTTTAGAATCAGCTCTGTATGCTTTTTCCCAGTTCCATGCAGAAGAAAGCATTTCTCGCAAAGGAATTTTGGCATTCCAGCCCAATTCCATATTAGCCAAGCTAGTATCTGCCCAAACTTGTTCAATATCTCCTTCCCTTCTGCCAACAATATTGCACTTAATATCAAGTCCGGTAGCATTTTTAAATTCATTCACAATTTCCATTACAGAATTTCCATTTCCGGTACCAATATTGAAAATTTCGAATGATTCTTTATTATTTCCGGATATCATTCTGTTTAAAGCAACAATATGTGCTTTGGCAAGATCTACAACATGTATATAATCACGAATTGCGGTTCCGTCGGGAGTATTATAATCGTTTCCAAAAATTTTCAGTTCTTCTCTAAGTCCATAGGCCGTTTGGGTAACAAAAGGGACAAGATTATTGGGAATTCCCAGAGGCAATTCGCCAATTAATGCAGATTCATGAGCCCCGATAGGATTGAAATATCGCAAAGCAATAGAAAAAAGATTTTTGTTGGCGTAAACAGTGTCGGCAATAATCTCTTCGGCAATTTGCTTGGTATTTCCATAGGGTGATAATGCTTTTTTTATAGGTGCCTCTTCGGTAACAGGCAGTATATCCGGCTGACCATATACGGTGCACGAAGATGAAAAAACAAGGTTTGGTATGCCAAACAATGTCATCACTTTAAGCACATTTAATAAACTTACAATATTATTTTCATAATAAAGAACTGGTTTTTCAACCGATTCACCAACAGCCTTATAAGCAGCGAAGTGAATAATTCCCTTAATATTATTGTAAGCCGAAACAATTTGTTCGACTTTCGCAAAATTTAGTAAATCTTCTTGATGAAAAAATACTTTTTTTCCGGTTATTTTTTGAATTCTATCGATAATAAACCGATTGCTATTAGACAAGTTATCAATAATGATTACCTCATAACCATCGTTAAGTAACTCTACAGCAGTATGCGACCCAATATATCCGGCTCCGCCAGTAACTAATATTTTTCCCTTTGTCATAATTCGCAATAAATATGGTAATAAAACAAACTACTGCAACAATCGTCAAAATTTGGTTATAGATTGTTGCAATAAATCTAAGTTATGAGCAAGTCAGAATATTGCCACTATTCTACAGTTACAGATTTTGCCAGATTTCGTGGTTGGTCTACATCGCAACCGCGCATAACGGCAATGTGGTATGAAAGTAATTGTAATGGCACAACTGTAATGAGTGGTGCAAGCTCTTCAATAACCTGCGGTACTTCGATTACAAAATCGGCCATCTGATGTATGGAAGTTTCACCTTTGGTCACAATGGCAATAACTTTCCCCTTTCTTGACTTAACTTCCTGAATATTTGATACAATTTTTTCATAAGAACTATCTCTTATTGCCATAACAAAAACAGGCATGTTCTCATCAATAAGTGCAATTGGGCCATGTTTCATTTCGGCAGCCGGATATCCTTCTGCGTGAATATATGAAATTTCTTTTAATTTAAGCGCACCTTCGAGAGCTACCGGAAAAAGATATCCTCGTCCTAAATAGAGAGCGTTTTCAGCATCTTTGTATTTAGCGGCAATATCTTTTATGGCTTCGTTTGAAATTAAAACTTCCTCTATTTTATCAGGAATTGCCACTAATTCGCGAATAAGTGCTCGATACTTCTCTTCGGATAATGCACCTTTTCGATATCCAAGCATAAGTGCAAACATAGTAAGCACTGTAACTTGAGCAGTAAAAGCTTTGGTAGAAGCAACGCCAATTTCTGGTCCGGCATGCGTATATACCCCTGCGTGAGTTTCGCGCGGAATACTAGAGCCAACAACGTTACAGACACCTAAAACCAAGGCGCCTGCCTCTTTAGCCAAATTAATGGCAGCTAGAGTATCGGCGGTTTCACCACTTTGGCTAATAGCAATTACAACATCATCCTTGTTTATTATTGGGTTTCGATATCTGAATTCGGAACCGTATTCTACCTCAACAGGAACTCTGGCCAATGACTCAATAAGATATTCGCCAACCAATCCGGCATGCCATGATGTGCCACAACCAATAATAATGATGCGCCGAGCTTCAAGAATTCGTGGCATGTCTTTCAAAAGTCCGCCAAGTCTGATGTCGTCTAGATTGGCAGAAATTCGACCTCTGAATGTATCGTTAATAGCTCTGGGTTGTTCGTTAATTTCTTTGAGCATAAAATGGTCGAAACCATTTTTTTCGATTGCCCCAATTTCTAAATCAAGTTTTTGAACTTTTGGAGTTAAAGGTTCGTTTTTAACGTTTTTTAGTGTTATAGAATTCTTTGTAAGAATAGCCACGTCATCGTTATTCAAATAAATTACGCTTTGCGTATATTCTATGATAGGTGTTGCATCGGATGCAATATAGTATTCGTCTACGCCTACTCCAATAACAATTGGACTGCTTTTTCTGGCAGCAATCAATTGGTTAGGTTCGCTAGTGCAGGCAATTACGAGTCCATAAGCACCCACAACTCTCGAAAGTGCAATACGCACGGCCATTTCGGCAGTCATATCTCCTTTTTCGTAAATGTATTCTATAAGGTTTACAAGTACCTCGGTATCTGTTTCGCTTTTAAATACATATCCCACATCTTCTAAACGTTCTCTTAACTTTGCATAGTTTTCTATAATCCCATTATGAATGAGCACAAATCTTCCATTTTGTGAAGAATGCGGGTGTGCGTTAATATCGTTGGGCTCACCATGCGTAGCCCAGCGTGTGTGTCCCATTCCAATTGTACCTTCGGTATTGTAATTATGAGCATAGTTTTCTAACTCTGAAACTTTTCCTTGTTTTTTAAAGAGTTTCGTATCACCATCAACGAGGGCAATTCCAGCCGAATCGTATCCGCGGTATTCTAATCTTTTTAAACCCTTAATAATAATCGGAAATGCCTGTTTATTACCAATATAGCCTACTATTCCACACATAAGTTATTGATTAATGTACTTTACTTTTAATTTTACTCTATTTGCCCTATTATCTAATACTACTCTTGCAAGATCTATTTTATCGTAAGTAGGTACTAAATAAATATATGGCATTAAATCTTCATCTTGATTAGCGATAGATTGCAGATATCTGGTGATATTAAAAGTATATTCCATCAAATCGTCGTCGTAAGAAAGTCCTCCGGTAGAGTATTCTGTAATATAACTTAAATTTCCAGATTTATCCTCGGTTAAAAGAATTAAATTGCTGATTGGACTATAATTCATATATCCACTAGTTTGGTATAAAGGAAATGTAATTTCAGCCAAATTAATAATCTTACCGTAAAACTGAGATGGATTATCAATGGTAATGGTTGCTCTAACCCCATTCATAGACTGCAAATAAATTACAGAGTCTTCAAGCGCAGCACTATTTACATTAGTTAAAATCTCTTTTCCATTGTAATCGTGCTCAAAAAGGTTAAAATTGATACAATACTCATCCATCAGAAACCCAGCCTGGAAAGCAGAATCGCCTTTAGAGTAGTATAAAATCATTCGTGTATTTGAAGAAAGCAGATTAAACTTGGTAATTCCGGAATTAATAGATGAGTTTGGTTTAAAATAAAATCCGGGAAACTGATCTTTATAATCTGAATATCGCACCAGCGAGTCGAGTTCCATAATAGCTTCGCCAAAAGAATTTGGCAATTTGAGTTCCACAATATTGGTATCAGGCTTTATTTTGAGATTAAATGTTGCCAAAGGCAAAGGATTGTATTTACCTTCCATCGATGAATTTGATGGAACAGGTATGGTATCAAGTGTTTGAGTGAGTAAATGCATACTGAATTCCATGTTTGTTGATGAATCGCCGTAATATCCGGCACTGGTTGTATCTGTGTATGCAAGGAATAAAACGATAGAATCAAGTTCTAAGGAATCTTTGGTGAAAAAAGCGGTATATGAGTGCCTGAATTCTGTAACAAAACCAGCTGTAGTTTTTCCGAAAAGTGGGTCAATATAACTCCCTAATAAGGCATTTGAAACCCTGAAAGAGTTTAACGAATCGTTTGGTAAAATATTTTTTATCAGCACAGAATTTGTATCAGATGCAATAATATCAATTTTATCATCGTCGGGCAAAATCGAATAGCCCACCTCATCGAGTTGGTTGCAAGAAGTATTTATCAACAGAAAAGCTGATAAGGCTAAAATGATTGTTTTTTGTATCATTTTCATTTTTAATAATTATAATCTTAAATCAATTCGTTGTAATTGGATGCAATATTAAGAAGAATTGATACGATGTCAAAAAAAATATACTCATCCAAGCACTGGATTTATATTAAATTAAAGAATCGTAAAACTGAGAATATGCTTTAATATAAGTTTCTTCGGGCTGAAAATCGAGCGTTTTTTTGTTGTTCTCACTGGCGTATTTAAAAAGTTCGTCTGAAGCATCTGGATGCCCTTTAATTACAGCATCTGAAAACTGAATGGCAAATTTTGAAAAATTGATAAAATCAGGATTATCTAAAAGCGCAAGCAAAGGCTCCTGACCAACATCTATGGTTAATTTGCGTTTTAAATCTTCGCTAAGTGCACCTACAAAAGAATCGTTATAAAGTGAATACACAATTTTAGAATGATTCAGGATTGTATCATCTTTATAAAAATGCTTTAAATATAGTGGAACTAAAGCGCTAATCCAACCATGACAATGAACTATATCTGGCGACCAGCGCAATTTTTTTACAGTTTCCAGAACTCCTCTGGCAAAAAAAATTGCTCTTTCGTCGTTATCTTCAAAATATTTTCCTTTAGTATTTTTAACTAAATGTTTACGTGAAAAAAAATCTTCATTATCAATAAAGTATATTTGCATTCGTGCAGATTGAATGGATGCTACCTTAATAATAAGTGAATGGTCTGTATCGTCAATTATTAGGTTCATACCCGATAATCGGATTACTTCGTGCAATTGATTTCTTCTTTCGTTTATAATGCCATAGCGTGGCATAAATGCCCTGATTTCTTTTCCATCTTCCTGAACTCCCTGAGGAAGGTACCTGCTTATTTTTGAGATATGACTTTCTGCCACGTAGGGCATTATCTCTGAAGAAATAAATAGCACTCTTAATTTGCTCATCTTACTTTTTTCTTTTGAATATGCAAAAATAGTAATTTTTTGGCAAACTAATACCTTATTAATATATTTAAAATCAGTATGACTAAAATTGCAGTTCTCTGATTTATGAAGAAGTATAACTAATATACCTCCGGAATAAATGTTTGTTCGTCGTAAGGTGGTCGCACATATCCTTTATGTAGATTTCTGTCGGACAAAACAATTGGTTCCGGGGTTAAATCTTTATACTCAAATTTGCTCAATAAGTGATGAATGCAATTTAATCTGGCTCTTTTTTTACAATTTGCCTCCACAACGTACCAAGGCGATATTTTTGTGTCGGTATAAGCAAACATCTCATCTTTTGCTTTGGAATATTCAACCCAACGGGCTCTTGACTCTAAATCCATAGGGCTTAACTTCCATTGCTTTGTTGGGTCTTGGGAGCGTTCCTGAAATCTCTTTTCTTGTTCTTCGAGTGATACCGAGAACCAATATTTGATTATTACAATTCCACTTCGGATGAGCATTCGCTCAAAATACGGACAAGAACGCAAAAATTCCCAGTATTCTTCGTCGGTGCAGAAATTCATAACCCGCTCTACTCCTGCCCTGTTGTACCAACTTCTGTCGAACAAAACCATTTCGCCTGCCGCTGGCAAATGAGCTGCATAACGTTGAAAATACCATTGTGTTTTTTCCTTTTCTGTTGGCACTCCTAAGGCTACAACCCTGCAAATACGTGGATTTAACTTTTCTGTAATGCGCTTTATTGTTCCTCCTTTTCCTGCTGCATCTCTACCTTCGAAAATAACTACCACACGCAAACCTTCTTGCTTAATCCATGCTTGCAATTTTACCAATTCTATTTGCAATTTTAGCAATTCTTCCTCGTATTCTTTACTTTTCATCTTAGTTTTACTGCTGCTTTCAAGATCTTGAAGCTTAGCATCTTCTTTGTCGCTTTTGTTTTTCATAGCCCAAATATTTTTGTTGAATGCATTTTCAAAAAATAATCATTCATTTTCTTTAATCTTCATAATTTAAAGAAATTCCTGATTATTTACAAAATTGTGCTACTATTTCAAAGCATATACTAAATATGAATCAAAACACATTTTTATGCACAAAAAGAAAATAACCACATGATAATCAAATAAATAAACCCATAAAAAGACTATTTCGCAGGAATATTAATTGCAATACAATGCAAATAATAATTTCTCGAAGCATCATTTAGGATATCTGTAAATCAAACCCTATCAGACATCTAAACTTACGTCTTTATCGACCGTATTTTTTTTTTCTTTATAATAAGCAGCAATTGATACGAGTGCCAAAATGAACAATAAATGAGTTCAGTCTAAAAAGATTGAAAAAATGATTATACCCCTGCCAGCGT